>NZ_JAMPMI010000006.1:0-298544 GCF_028478065.1 Providencia sp. PROV255
CGTCGCACACTCGCCCTAGTCACATACTCGTGTATGCTCCTAGGGTCTTGTTTAGCTTGCCGCCTAGCGACAGGCCGAACTATTTAGCGGATTATGTAGGTTTTGTCGATATCAGAATTCGGCCTGTAGTGTTGTGTATGGGTTCTAGTTATATGCTTGGGGGCACGTTTAGTTAATGTGCTTATTCAAAAGCACCATTCATCAGTTTGATAATAGGGTCCGAACGCTTATAGCTGTTGATTAGAGGAACGAGGCGTTTGAAATGTTCGCTGGCACAGTGAATATCGAGCGCTTCTTGATTCGGCCACTCCTCGATAAAAATAAAGTGCCCAGGATCTTTTTGGTCAACGTAAAGGTCATAACTGATACACAATGGTTCTTGTTTAGTTGCAGCGACCAATTCACGGTATAGCGGCATAACAATCTCAATCGCTTCGCTTTGAATAAAATCTTCCGCAATGACTTTTAACATATATTTCCCTTTTCTTTATAAAATAACTGTGTATAAACACAGCAATACAAACACAAATTCGTTGAGAGCTCAATGTAAAAAACTGGCGAGATGATGAGTTTTTTTTAATTAAAAAATTTATTATTCATGAAATGTATTGTAATAAAAAAGCCCTGATAGTTTCCTATCAAGGCTTTTATGTTTACAGCTAGCGAGTTGTTAGAAATCAGCAGGTTTTGCCATTTCAGAGGTTGCGACGTTTGAAGCAACGTGGCCACCTGCGCCACCTTTACCTTCAAAGGTAGAGGCTTCACGCTGGAATTCTGTTATCTCAAATGGTGCAGCAGCAACTGCAGGGGCTGGTGCTTTTGTCATTGGAGAATAAGCATGACGTTTATGTAAGCTGACCGCTGGGCTGCTTGCTACCGTTGCTGGTTCAGCTACGGCAACAGGTTCGATAACTTCCTCGACACTGACTACTTCAGTTGAAGCCGTGATAGTAACTTGAGGAAGCTGCGTTTCTTCAACGACGTCATTAACCTCTTCATTGACAATAACAGGCGCCGTTTGTTCGTCTACGATAGTAACGCTTTCAACCGTTTCTGTTTGAGCTGTTTCAACTTGCGGCTCAATAATCTCAGCCGCTATTTCTACAGTCTCTTTTATTACTTTGACGGTTTCAACTTCCTGTGTACCGTTAGTTTCATCGATGGCAATTGGTGCTGATTCAACCATGTGATCGACAGTGGTTGCTTCGTTAACTAAAGATGTTTCTTCAGTATTAACGGTTTCCACTGGAGTGTCATGCGACTCTTGCTTAACTTCCTCAGCCACGACAGGAGTGACGGCCACGCTACTTTGTGACGGGGTAACATTTGTCGTTTCTGCTACAGGAGCATCATTAATACTTTGTTGTTCAAGCATTTCTTCATTAGTGATGATTGCCATGCTTTCTTGTTGAGGCTGGGCAATTGGGTAATGAATAAATACTTTGCCAGACGCCAGCTCAGGTGAGGCAACGGCAGCGATTAATGGCATTGGTGATTTAGTTAGATGGCGTTCATCACGATAACGACGGCGACGTTGCCCACTGACACGTAAGTGACGTGGTGAACGACGTGAGCGTCGTGGAATGATGGTGTCTTGCTTTTCTTCGCCTTCTGCTTGAGTGTTTAACTCTTGCAGGTCGTCAGTTTGTGCGTCACTTTCAACTGGGGTAGTAGGGGCAACGAGTGCTGGTAATGCAGCAACAGGCATTGCCTCCGCGACTTCAGTCACTTCAGCAACTTGTTCGTTGTCTGTTACACGGATTTTTTGTGTCAATTGACGACGTTGGCGACGTGGCGTAACAGGACGTTGTTCTTCTTCCTTTTCAGCCGCATTCTCTACATTGTCTTGCTGAACATCTTGTTGTGATTTAGCAACTTGCTGTTGACGTTTTTCATCTTGACGACGGCGACGTTCAGCGCGTTGTTCACGACGTTGTTGCTGATTATCACGATTCGCATTGTCAGTTGTTTGCTCGTCTTGCGTGTTCGTATTCTTATTGTTGCGACCTTTATTGCGATTATTCGTTTCATCCGCTGATGTATTACGATTATTGCGATCATTACGGTTGTCGCGATTATCACGGTTATCACGATTGTCACGATTGTCAGTATCATCGCGGTCACGACGATTATTATTACGACGGTTATTGTTGCGACGATCATTATTCCGACGGCGCTCATTATTATTGCGGTTTTTCGGCGCTGGTTTCTCAACCACTTTTTCTTCTTCGCCAAACAGGCCTTTAAAGAATGCCGCAATTTTGCTGAACAAACTAGGGGATGCAGGTTCAGCCGCCGCTGATTTAACAGGTGCTTTTGTTACAGTTTCTTTTGGTTTCACTGTAGACATGTCTACAGGCTCTTGCAGTGCAAAAGCAGAAATTGCAGGTTGCTCAGGTGTTTTACGTTCAGATGTCGTTTCATCAATCTGATTTAACGTCTCTGTTTCGTGATATTGCGCTAAGTTATAGCTTAACGTATTGACTTCTTCACCTTTACGAATGCGGATCACATGGAAGTGAGGCGTTTGCATTTGGTCATTAGGAACAACAACAACACGGACATGGCTTTGACGTTGTTCGATATCACTGACCGCTTTGCGTTTTTCGTTCAGCAGGTAAGAGGCGATTTGTACGGGGACAATGGCATGCACTTCATGGGTATTTTCTTTCAGTGCTTCTTCTTCAATAAGACGAAGAACGGACAGAGAAAGTGATTCGTTGTCACGAATGGTTCCGGTTCCTGAACAGCGAGGACACACATGGTGGCTTGACTCACCTAAAGAAGGGCTCAAACGTTGACGAGACATCTCCAATAACCCAAAGCGTGAGATGCGTGCAATTTGAATGCGTGCACGGTCTTGACGTACCGCTTCACGTAGGCGGTTTTCAACTTCACGTTGATGCCTAACGGGTGTCATATCGATAAAGTCGATAACAATCAAACCACCCAGATCGCGTAGACGCAATTGGCGTGCAATTTCATCAGCCGCTTCTAAGTTAGTGTTGAACGCAGTTTCTTCGATATCGCCACCACGTGTTGAACGTGAAGAGTTGATATCGATAGCGGTCAATGCTTCAGTGGTATCAATTACTAATGCACCGCCTGATGGCAAGCGAACTTCACGTTGGAACGCAGATTCGATTTGTGATTCAATTTGGTAGTGGCTAAAGAGTGGAACATCACCACTGTAGTGTTTGATTTTGCTTGCAAAATCACCACGGCCGATAGCTTCGATATGGTTGCGTGCCATTTCGACAACTTTTGGGTTGTCAATCAAAATTTCGCCGATATCTGGGCGCAGATAATCGCGGAATGCGCGGACAATAACGTTACTTTCTTGGTGAATCAAGAACGGTGCAGGGCGATTTTCAGCGGCTTTTTGGATCGCTTCCCAGTGACGTAAACGGTAGAGTAAATCTTGTTGCAGCGATTCTGCAGATTTACCCACACCTGCGGTACGAACGATTAAGCCCATGCCGTCTGGAATTTGTAAAGAAGACAGTGCTTCTTTTAGTTCAGTTCGATCTTCGCCTTCGATACGACGTGAAATGCCCCCCGCACGTGGGTTATTTGGCATTAAAACGAGGTAACTTCCTGCCAAGCTAATGAAGGTGGTTAGCGCCGCACCTTTATTGCCACGCTCTTCTTTATCCACTTGAACGATAACTTCTTGGCCTTCTTTTAACACATCTTTGATGTTAGGACGGCCTTGAGAGTGATAGTTGCTTGGGAAATATTCACGAGCGATTTCTTTGATAGGAAGGAAACCGTGTCTTTCAGCGCCGTAGTCAACAAAAGCAGCTTCAAGACTAGGTTCGATACGAGTGATTTTACCTTTATAGATGTTGGCCTTTTTTTGCTCATGACCGGGACTTTCAATATCCAAATCATAGAGACGTTGCCCGTCAACAAGGGCAACACGCAACTCTTCCTGTTGAGTTGCGTTTATTAGCATTCTTTTCATGTTATTACTTACTCATTATTTTCTTTTAAATAAAGAGCAGCGAAAGAAAGAGCTACTGTAAACCGATGGCCTCGTGATTTTTACAAAACCGTCTGCCTCGCGGCAGTCGTTCGTATAGAGACGCGCAGTATTCGGTGAACCTGATTTTTAGATTAAAAATTCAGCGTTCTTAATCAGGATGCCGTAAGTTATTAAAGAAAACGGAAGTTCCTAACCCAATAAGCCAAAATTCGTTGCTCGCTAATTTATTTGATGTTGCTAAATGTCTTACGCCATTGCTGCATTGTTACGCCATCAAATAAGAAATCCTATAAAACGTTAACTTTCGTTTTTTAAACATCTCAGCAACTTCATATTATTCCATTGCCATAGCTATTATAGCAAGTCGATACGGAAGTTATATGGAAATTTTATTTAGAAATAGGATAAATCATGCAGAAAATAACCAAATTAAAAAAAAACATAAAAAATTTTGTGGAGTCGGTATGATAGGGAAAGCAAATAAGCGCATATTTTAATCAATTAGAGTTAACGCATTCCCGAATGAATACACAAAATCAAGTTCAATTTATTGACATCAGCGATGACGAAGCTGGGCAACGTATCGATAACTTTTTGCTCACTAAACTTAAAGGTGTGCCAAAGAGTATGATTTATCGCATTATCCGCAAAGGGGAAGTGCGTGTTAACAAGGGGCGGATAAAGCCTGAATATAAATTAGTCGAAGGGGACCAAGTGCGCGTTCCTCCCGTTAGGGTTGCTGAGCGTGAAACCGCACCGGTTTCAGCCAAACTGGATAAAGTCGCTGCATTAGCGAATTGCATTTTATTTGAAGATGACGTTCTCTTAGTGCTGAATAAACCATCGGGAACTGCTGTTCATGGTGGGAGTGGTTTAAGCTTTGGTGTTATTGAAGGTTTAAGAGCGTTACGTCCAGAAGCGCGTTTCCTTGAGTTAGTTCATCGTCTTGATAGAGACACCTCAGGTATTTTATTGGTGGCTAAAAAGCGTTCAGCACTTCGAGCGTTACACGAACAATTGCGTTTAAAACAAATGCAAAAGGATTATTTAGCACTCGTAAGAGGCAACTGGCAGTCGCACATGAAAGTTATTCAAGCCCCTTTACTTAAAAACATTCTACAAAGTGGCGAGCGAGTCGTTAAAGTGAGCAGTGAAGGAAAACCGTCAGAGACGCGTTTTAAAGTGGAAGAACGGTTTGATAATGCAACTTTGGTAAAAGCGAGCCCTGTCACGGGGCGGACACATCAAATACGTGTTCATACACTTTATGCAGGGCATCCTATTGCATTTGATGACCGGTACGGTGACAAGCAATTTGATAGCCAACTGGCAGGGACAGGTTTAAATCGCTTATTTTTGCATGCGAGTGCATTGAAATTTACGCACCCTAAAACGGGTGAAGAGATGCGTTTGCAAGCCCCTTTAGATAACCAATTGAATCACTGCCTAAAAATATTACGTAGCCGTAAAGCAGAAAAGTAAGTCATTTGATTAACTGGCAGGTTTTCCCTGCCAGTATAAAGGATTAATTATCAAATAATGGGCTAACTTGGTGTGGACGTAACATTTCGAGTAATAAAATAAGCGGAAGCCCAACTAACGTATTGGGGTCACGCCCTTCTAAACGCTCAAATAAACTAATTCCTAGTCCTTCTGATTTAAAGCTCCCTGCGCATTGATAAGGTTCATCTTTAAGTAGGTAATTCGTTATTTCTGCATCAGATAGTTGCCTGAAATGAACGTGAAACAATTCACACTGCACATTAAATTTATCTGTTTCAGTATCAAGCAGGCATAGTCCAGTATAAAAAGTGACCTTATTACCTGACGCGGATTTAAGCTGCTGAAAAGCGTTTTCAAAATTATGCGGTTTCCCCATAATTTTATTATCAATAACACAAACTTGATCAGAGCCAATAATCAAGTGCTGAGAGTATTGAGCTGAGAGTGCGTTAGCCTTTGCATGAGATAAACGCATAACTAAAGCCTGAGCCGACTCATTCAAAATGGGGGACTCATCAATATTGGGGGCCACTGCTAAAAAAGGTAATCCCAGTTTTTTTAGTAGGGCTTGTCGGTAGGTTGAAGTTGACGCCAAAATAATCGATTTCATGATTTTTCTCGAAACTCGTAGCCAAAAGGGTTAACTCATTTTAAACTATAAAACGTAAAACCTACGGTTTTTTGGTGAAAAGGCGAGTTTACCCCGCCTTTTTCTTTGACTATAGCTCATTACAAAGTTAATATGCGCGCCTTATGCAAAAGGTAAAATTACCCCTGACTATCGATGCGCAGCGTGCAGCTCAGAAAAACCTCGACTATGTCGGGAGTTATACACCTGAGCAAGTTGCACGTCTTGCAGAATCAGTAGTCAGTGTAGACAGTGATGTAGAAACCGAATTATCATTTAATATTGATAAACAACGTCTCACGGTTATCGAAGGGAAATCCGATGTGGATCTCACCCTCCAATGCCAACGTTGCGGAAAAAATTTCAAGCATCATGCCTACGTATCGTATTGTTTTAGTCCTGTCGTCAATGACGAAAAGGCCGAAGCATTACCGGAGCTCTACGAACCGATTCAAATTGATGAATTTGGTGAAATAGATTTGCTGGGAATGATAGAAGATGAAATAATTCTATCCTTACCAGTTGTTCCGGTTCATGATTCTGAACACTGTGAAGTGTCCGAAGCGGACATGGTGTATGGTGAACTGCCTCCCGAGGCAGAAAAACCAAACCCATTTGCCGTATTAGCCAGTTTAAAGAAAAGTACTTAAGGAGTAAGGTCAATGGCCGTACAACAGAATAAACCAACTCGTTCAAAACGCGGTATGCGTCGTTCACATGATGCACTGACTGCTACCCTAGTTTCTGTAGACAAAACTTCCGGTGAAACTCACCTGCGTCACCATGTGACTGCAGATGGTTACTACCGTGGCCGTAAGGTTATCAACAAGTAATTTGTTGTTACCTTGGCTAATCTAACCATTGCGTTAGATGCTATGGGCGGGGATGTTGGTCCCCGCGTCACGGTGCCTGCTGCATTGCAGGCACTGGCATCTAATCCAGCACTCAAATTACTGCTTGTCGGTCAACCCGAAGCCATTCAACCTTTGCTTGCACACCAAAGTGCTGAGCAAATTTCGCGTGTCGAAATTATTCCTGCGGACGGTATTATCGCAAACGATGCAAAACCATCAAATGCGATAAGACAAAGCAAAGGAACCTCGATGCGAGTGGCCTTAGAGTTAGTGAAGACAGGGCAGGCACAAGCGTGCGTGAGTGCGGGGAATACGGGTGCGCTGATGGGGCTAGCAAAATTAATGCTAAAGTCTATAGAGGGGATTGAGCGCCCAGCGCTAATGACCATCTTACCTAATCAGCAAAAAAGCCAAACAGTTGTGCTAGATTTAGGCGCTAATGTTAACTGTAGTAGTGATATGCTAGTCCAATTTGCCGTAATGGGTTCCGTGATGGCAGAAGAAGTGGTTAACATTTCTAAACCGAGAGTCGCGTTACTGAATATTGGCGAAGAAGAGAGTAAAGGTCTGGATAATATCCGCGAAGCCGCCTCAGTATTAAAAGAAACATCATCAATTAATTACATTGGTTATGTAGAAGGTAACGAATTACTGACAGGTAAAACCGATGTGTTAGTGTGTGACGGCTTCGCAGGTAATGTCTCATTGAAGACGATGGAAGGCGTAATACGCGTCATCCTTTCATTGATAAAATCGACCGGTGATCAACATAAAAAAAGCAGTTGGTTTATGCAACTGGCGAAAAAATGGTTAAAAAAACGTTTAATGAAACGTTTTGGGGACATGAACCCCGACCAGTATAACGGTGCGACTCTGTTAGGATTAAAAGGTATTGTCATCAAGAGTCATGGTGCAGCGAATGAAGGCGCTTTCAAAGCGGCTATTGACCGCGCAGTACAAGCTGTTGAAAAACAAGTCCCAGAAAGAATAACAGCGCGACTAAATATTGTTTTACCCAGGAGTGATCAATAACCTATGGCTATGTACAGTAAAATCTTAGGAACAGGCAGCTACTTACCAGCACAAGTACGTACCAATGCTGATCTGGAAAAAATGGTTGATACTTCTGATGAGTGGATTGTGACACGCACTGGCATACATGAAAGAAGAATTGCCAACGAAGATGAAAGTGTCTCAGTGATGGGTTTTCAAGCTGCCAAAAATGCGTTAGACATGGCGCAAGTCGATGCAACTGACATTGGTTTGATTATCGTTGCAACCACATCAGCAACTCACGCTTTTCCTAGCGCTGCTTGCCAAATTCAACAGATGCTAGGTATTCAAGATTGTGCGGCATTTGATGTCGCAGCAGCATGTGCAGGTTTTACCTATGCGATTAGTATTGCTGATCAATTCGTCAAAACAGGTATGACCAAAAAAGCATTAGTTATTGGTGCTGATGCTTTATCTAAAACATTAGACCCAGCAGATCGTGGCACGATTATTTTATTTGGTGATGCGGCAGGGGCTGTTGTTATCGGCGAATCTGAAGAGCCGGGTATTATTTCGACGCATTTACATGCCGATGGCCGTTATGGGGATTTACTCACATTACCTAATCGTAGCCGTTGCTCTGAAGACCCTGCCTATTTGACCATGACAGGTAATGAAGTCTTTAAAGTTGCAGTGCGCGAATTAGCACATATTGTTGATGAGACACTGGCACAAAGCGGTATAGCCAAAGAAGAACTTGATTGGTTGGTCCCACATCAAGCAAATTTAAGAATTATCTCTGCGACGGCGAAAAAATTAGATATGACAATGGATAAAGTCGTTGTCACATTAGACCGTCACGGTAATACTTCAGCAGCATCAGTTCCTACAGCGTTGGATGAAGCGGTGCGTGATGGTCGTATTCAGCGTGGTCAACTTGTGCTTTTAGAAGCCTTCGGTGGCGGTTTCACTTGGGGCTCTGCATTGGTTCGTTTTTAATTAACTGAGAAAATAGACATGACACAATTTGCTATGGTATTTCCCGGACAGGGTTCTCAGTCTTTAGGGATGTTAGCGGCATTGGCTGAAGAAAATCAGCTTGTTGAGCAAACATTCGCTGAAGCATCGGAAGCATTGGGTTACGATCTCTGGGCGTTAGTACAAAATGGGCCAGAAGAAGAATTAAACAAAACATGGCAAACACAGCCTGCTTTATTGGCAGCTTCTGTGGCTATTTTCCGTGTTTGGAAAGACAAAAATGGCGCGATGCCTACGATCATGGCGGGTCACAGCCTTGGTGAATATTCTGCTTTAGTTTGCGCGGGTGTTATCGACTTTAAACAAGCGATTAAACTGGTTGAATTGCGCGGAAAACTCATGCAAGAAGCCGTTCCTGAAGGCACTGGTGCGATGTATGCCATTATTGGTTTGGATAACGAATCAATTGAAAAAGCTTGCCAAGAAGCTTCTCAAGGCCAAGTTGTTTCACCGGTTAATTTTAACTCACCGGGCCAAGTCGTGATTGCGGGTGAAAAAGCCGCAGTTGAACGTGCGGGTATCGCATGTAAAGAAGCGGGGGCTAAACGTGCGTTGCCATTATCTGTTAGCGTCCCGTCTCATTGTGCATTAATGAAGCCAGCTGCTGATAAATTAGCCGAAGCGTTAGAAAAAATTGATTTTTGTGAGCCAGACTATCCAGTTATTAACAATGTTGATGTTAAAATTGAGAAATCGGCACAAAATATTCGTGATGCTTTAGTCCGTCAACTGTATAATCCAGTACGCTGGACGGAAACAGTAGAATTAATGGCAGATCAAGGTGTTGAACATCTTATTGAAGTAGGCCCAGGAAAAGTATTGACTGGTCTTACCAAGCGAATTGTCTCTAATTTAACTGCCGTCGCAGTCAATGATCCTGTATCATTAAGCACTGCTTTAGAAAATAGCTGAGGACGACATGGGCTTTGAAGGAAAAATTGCACTGGTAACAGGCGCGAGTCGTGGAATTGGTAAAGCTATTGCTTTAACATTAATTGCTCGTGGTGCTACCGTTATCGGAACAGCAACCAGCGAAAAAGGCGCAGAAGCCATTACCGCTTATCTTGATGGTAAAGGTAAAGGTTTAGCGTTAAACGTGACTGATGCAGCATCAATCGAAGAAACTTTGACCAAAATCCGTGAAGAATTTGGTGAAATTGATATTTTGATTAATAATGCTGGTATCACTCGTGATAACCTATTGATGCGTATGAAAGAAGATGAATGGCAAGATATTATTGACACCAATCTTTCATCCGTTTACCGTTTGTCTAAATCCGTTTTGCGTGCCATGATGAAAAAACGTTGTGGACGTATTATTTCAATTGCATCCGTTGTCGGTGTGATGGGAAATGCGGGGCAAACTAACTATGCAGCAGCGAAAGCAGGGTTAATTGGTTTTAGTAAATCATTGGCTCGTGAAGTCGCTTCTCGTGGTATCACTGTCAACGTCGTTGCACCTGGTTTTATCGAAACTGATATGACTAAAGCATTGACAGATGAACAGCGTGCAGGCATTTTATCTCAGGTTCCTGCGGATAGACTGGGTGATGCACAAGAAATTGCCAGTGCTGTAGCGTTTTTAGCTTCTGATGAAGCTGCTTACATCACAGGTGAAACATTGCATGTCAATGGTGGCATGTACATGATCTAAAGAAATGATGGAACTATTTGCATTATTAGTGTTATCTAACGCTAAATAATGCAAAATAATAGTTCCAACAGCCGGGATTGGGTTGTATCTTTTCCTGTATTTCATAAACTACGAAAACCATCGCGAAAGCGAGTTTTGATAGGAATTTTAATAGTATGAGCACTATCGAAGAACGCGTTAAGAAAATCATCGTTGAACAACTGGGTGTTAAAGAGGAAGAAGTTGTAAATACAGCTTCATTTGTTGATGACTTGGGCGCTGATTCTCTTGACACAGTTGAGCTGGTTATGGCTCTGGAAGAAGAGTTCGATTGCGAAATCCCTGACGAAGAAGCTGAAAAGATCACAACAGTACAGGCTGCGATTGACTACGTCGAGAACGCATCTAAATAATTGTACGAAAAACTTATCTAGGCGATCACTCGATCGCCTATGTTCCTTTTGTAACTTTTCCCTCCTTGGAGGAAATACGTGTCTAAGCGTCGTGTAGTCGTAACCGGACTGGGCATGTTATCTCCTGTCGGCAACACAGTTGAGTCATCATGGAAAGCTGTTTGTGACGGACAGAGTGGTATCAGCCTAATCGATCATTTTGATACTACTAACCACGCAACTAAATTTGCTGGCTTAGTAAAAGATTTCAATTACGAAGAATTTGGCATCTCCCGCAAAGATGCTAAGAAAATGGACCCATTTATCCAATATGGTATCGCTGCGGGCTTTCAAGCCTTTAAGGATGCTGGATTGGAAGTAACAGAAGCCAATGCTACTCGAATTGGTGCAGCGATTGGTTCTGGTATTGGTGGGTTAGGCTTAATTCAGGACAACTGTGAGTCATTACTGCACGGTGGACCTCGCAAGGTAAGCCCATTCTTCGTACCATCGACCATCATTAATATGGTGGCTGGTCATTTAAGCATTATGTACGGTTTCCGTGGCCCAAGTATTTCAATTGCAACAGCCTGTACATCAGGTGTGCATAATATTGGCCATGCAGCACGTATGATTGCTTACGGTGACGCCGATGTAATGGTTGCAGGCGGTGCTGAAAAAGCGACTACACCACTCGGTGTGGCCGGTTTTGGTGCAGCGCGTGCATTATCGACTCGCAACGATGACCCGCAAGCGGCAAGTCGCCCATGGGATAAAGACCGTGATGGTTTTGTTCTGGGAGATGGCGCAGGTATTATTATTCTTGAAGAATATGAACATGCGAAAGCGCGCGGTGCAAAAATTTATGCTGAAATTGCAGGGTTTGGGATGAGCAGTGATGCTTATCATATGACATCACCACCTGAAAATGGTGCGGGTGCTGCACTTGCGATGGAAAATGCACTGAAAGATGCAGGCATTAAAGCCAGTGACGTGGGGTATATCAATGCTCACGGTACTTCAACTCCTGCCGGTGATTTGGCAGAAGCACAAGCGGTTGTTAATGTATTTGGTGAAGGCACAGAGGTATTAGTTAGCTCAACCAAATCAATGACAGGTCACTTACTGGGTGCTGCGGGTGCTATTGAGTCAATTTTTACTATTTTGTCATTGTGCGATCAAATTGTACCGCCAACCATTAATCTGGATAACCCAGATGAAGCGTGCAAACTGGACTTTGTTCCAGGTGAAGCACGTAAAGTTGAGAACATGGAGTTCGCTCTGTGTAATTCATTTGGTTTTGGTGGCACCAACGGTTCATTAATTTTCCGTCGTTATCACGGCGAATAATTAATCTATTACCGTTATTAATTAGCCCTAGTCACTTAAGGTGGCTGGGGCTTTATTTTGTCCAGTTCTTTGCACAGTTCTTCGCTTTAGTTTATGATAATCCCACTTGATTACTGTCTGATTTATCAGCTTTTATTATAAGTATTATCAATGTCATATTGGGTTAATGGGCAACTTTGCCAGCAAATAAGTGTTACTGATCGCGCAGTCTCTTTTGGGGACGGCTGTTTTACGACCATACATGGCGTTAATCAGCAAGCTAAAATGTTAAATGAGCATATTGCCCGGTTACAGCATGATAGCCAAAGATTAAAAATTGCACAGCCAGATTGGAAAAGCTTAGTAGACCATCTAAAGCAGATTTGTGCAGAGCAAACTCAAGATGAGTTTGTGATTAAAGTTATCCTAAGTCGTGGTGCAGGCGGTAGAGGATATAGCGCGAAAGGTTTTACCTCGCCGACGGTGATAGTCAGTGTTTCTCCCTTCCCAAATAATTATGTTCAGCTACAGTGTAAAGGGGCACGCCTCGTTCTCAGCCAAATTCCGTTAGCTCGTAACCCATTACTAGCAGGAATGAAACACCTCAACCGTCTGGAGCAAGTTCTTATCAAACAAGAGGTTGATGAACTTGATGCAGATGAAGCGATTGTGCTAGACACCGACGGTATTATTGTTGAATGTTGTAGTGCGAATGTTTTCTGGCGAGTTGGGCAAGTAGTATACACCCCAGTTTTATCTCATAGTGGGGTAAATGGATTAATGAGACAAAAGATCATATCACTACTAGAGAATAGCCAGTACCATCTTCAACAGGTCGAACGCTTTGCTAACGTGTTAACTCATTGTGATGAAGTGATTATTTGTAATACGTTGATGCCAGTTTTACCAGTACAAAGCATTCAAATGAGTCAACAGTGTCCGCCATTGCAATTTGCGTCTCGTGAGTTGTTTGAGTATTTATTTTTGCGTTGCAAAATTTAGTTTTTATAAATGAATTAATTATTACCAACACACGCATTGAAATGGTCAATAAATGAAATTAGCCAAAAAAATCATTCTCATCGCCGTTACCTTGGCTGCTATTGTTGCAGTCGCTGTCTATTGGCAATACCGTCAGGTATTGAACTATGCCAAAACGCCTATCAGTATCACACAAGAAAAAATCTTCACAGTTCCTGCAGGAACTGGGCGTGTTGCATTTGAAGGGTTACTTATTGAAGATAAAATTCTTGAAAAAGGGAATGAATTCCAATGGTTGCTCAAACTACGTCCTGAACTGGCTCAGCTAAAAGCGGGAACTTACCGCCTGCAACCGGGAATGAACGTTGAACAGCTCCTACAATTAATTGTGAGTGGTAAAGAAGCACAGTTTTCAATCCGTTTTATTGAAGGTAATCGCTTGAGTGATTGGGGTAATATTTTACGAGATGCGCCTTATTTAGAGCATAAAACCACCAACTTAACCCCGACAGAACTGCATGCGCTTATTGGGTTTAACGGGGAAGGTACTTTAGAAGGATGGTTGTATCCTGATACCTATTTATACACAGCGGGAACAACAGATGCTGAAATCCTGAAACGTGCTTATAAACGTATGCAAAACAGCCTTGATGAAGAGTGGAAAGGGCGAGATAGGGATTTACCCTATAAAAATGCCTATGAAATGCTTATTATGGCTTCGATTATTGAAAAAGAAACCGGTGTTGATAGTGAAAGGGCCCAAGTTGCTTCCGTGTTTGTTAACCGCCTAAAGAAAAATATGCGTTTGCAAACCGACCCAACCGTCATCTATGGGTTAGGCGACAAGTATCGCGGTAAAATTTATCGTAGTGATTTAGATAATTATACTCCGTACAATACTTATAAGATTGATGGTTTGCCACCCACACCGATTGCGATGCCAAGCCTTGCATCGTTAAAAGCTGCAGCACATCCAGCTAAAACGGATTACATATTCTTTGTCGCAGATGGTAAAGGTGGGCATACTTTTAGTCGTAATTTAAACGACCACAATCGTGCCGTTAAAGTTTACCGCCAATTTGAACAGCAAAACTGATAAAAATGAAAAACCAATTTATTGTTATTGAAGGTCTTGAAGGCGCTGGTAAAACGACAGCAATCAACACGGTTGTCGATACGTTGAACCAAGCCGGGATCACAGATATTGTATTCACTCGTGAGCCTGGGGGCACCCCACTGGCAGAAAAATTACGCGAGCTAGTAAAGCAAGGTATTGCGGGTGATAAGGTCACTGATAAGGCTGAGTTGCTCATGCTTTATGC
Organism: Providencia sp. PROV255; assembly: GCF_028478065.1. Taxonomy (NCBI): domain Bacteria; kingdom Pseudomonadati; phylum Pseudomonadota; class Gammaproteobacteria; order Enterobacterales; family Morganellaceae; genus Providencia; species Providencia sp. PROV255. The sequence continues at coordinate 14,662 of NZ_JAMPMI010000006.1, forward strand.
TGCCCGTGTACAACTGGTTGAAACAGTGATTCGTCCTGCATTAGCGGCGGGCAAATGGGTGGTCGGTGACCGTCATGATTTATCTTCCCAAGCGTATCAGGGTGGTGGACGTGAAATTGACCGTCATTTGATGCAATCATTACGTGACTTAGTGTTGGGGGATTTCAAACCTTCATTAACGTTATACCTTGATTTACCACCTGAATTAGGTTTGCAGCGAGCAAGGTCTAGAGGTGAATTAGATAGAATTGAAAAAGAGTCGTTAGCATTTTTCGAAAGAACACGCCGCCGTTATCTTGAGTTGGCCGCGGGTGATGAAACGATACTCACTATTGATGCAAGCCAAAACATCGAGCAAGTGCAGCATGATATTGGCCAAACGTTGACCGAATGGCTAGCGCGTGCTTGATAAACCACATAAGGTATTAATCCCATGAATTGGTATCCTTGGTTAAATGAACCTTACCGACAAATCATTACTGCGTACCAAAGCGGTCGAGGCCACCACGCGTTACTGCTTCATTCAATGCCGGGAAATGGTGCGCAAGCGCTATGCTATGGAATTAGTCGTTGGCTTATTTGCCAAGAAAGAGACGGGCTAAAAAGCTGTGGACAATGCCACAGTTGCCGTTTGATGCTTGCAGGCAATCATCCTGATTATCATATTCTTGAGGTAGAGAAAGGAAAGTCGACTGTTAGTGTCGATGCGGTTAGGAAATTAATTGAAACCTTGAGTCGCCATGCCCAACAAAGTGGTAATAAAGTGGTGTATATTCCACAAGTTGAGGCATTGACAGATGCGGCAGCTAATGCGTTATTGAAAACATTGGAAGAGCCAGCAAAAGACACTTATTTTTTATTAGGAAGTGATAAACAAGAGGATTTGCTTGCAACTATTCGCAGCCGTTGTCTAAGTCATTTCTTACCTGCACCCGATTTACAAATAGCACTCTATTGGCTGCAAAAGCAAAAACCAGGTATTGCTACTGAAAATGCGATAACGGCATTAAAAATATGCCAAGGTACACCGGTTTCTGCGCTAGCTTTATTGGACGAACAACGTTGGCAAAAACGTAATGCACTATGTCATAGTTTAAGCCATGCATTGCAAACGGGTGATATGTTGAGTTTGCTGCCTAGTTTGAATATCGATGAGGTGCCTGATGCCTTAAATTGGCTACTCAGCTTATTTACGGATGCCATTAAAATTCAACAAGGTGCGGGGGCTTTTTGCATCAACCAAGATCAGCAGTCTCAAGTCCTACAATTAGCCGGTGCTATGAATCGTACTCAGTTAATAAATATGTATGATAAGTGGTTATATTGCCGTCATCAATTACTGACAGTTCCTGCATTGAATCAGGAACTGATTCTGACAAATCAATTATTACAATGGGAAGCTTCATTGGCTGTCCCTACATTTTAAAAAGAGTTAAATATGTTTGTTGTTGATTCACACTGTCATCTCGACTGTTTAGATTATGAAAAGTTACACACGAATGTCGATGATGTTATCGCAAAGGCCTCGGCTCGTGATGTTCGCTTCATGTTAGCGGTTGCAACGACGTTGCACGGTTTTGAAAGCATGAAGAAAATGATTGGTCTGCGTGACAATATCGCTTTTTCATGTGGTATTCATCCCCTTAATTTAGACGAGGGATATGATTTTGCACGACTAGCACAATTAGCGGCAGGAAACGAAGTCGTTGCGCTAGGAGAAACTGGGCTGGATTACTATTACCAGCAAGAAAATGCTGCACTACAACAAGAGTCTTTTCGTCAGCACATTCGTATCGGTCGTGAAGTGAATAAACCGGTTATTGTACATACTCGTGCGGCACGAGAAGATACGTTATCTATTTTACGCGAAGAAAACGTGATGGATTGTGGCGGGGTATTACACTGCTTTACTGAAGATAAAGATACGGCAGTGGAACTACTCGATTTGGGCATGTATATCTCATTTTCAGGGATCGTCACATTTCGCAATGCGGAACAAATTAGAGAAGCCGCCCGAGTTGTTCCTTTAGATCGCATTTTAGTCGAAACCGACTCGCCATACTTGGCACCAGTTCCTCATCGTGGTAGGGAAAACCAACCTGCGTACGTTCGGGATGTTATTGAGTACATGGCCGTGCTGAAGGGCGTTAGTGTTGAGCAGCTTGCTGAAATTACGACGCAAAACTTCAATCGTTTGTTTCATTTAAATGTTGGTACAAATAACGTATAAATTAGTTCACAAGAACGATTAAATGACTAAGGAAATTGAAATGGCAGAAGAAACGATTTTCAGTAAAATTATCCGTCGCGAGATCCCGGCAGATGTGGTTTACCAAGACGAACTTGTCACGGCATTTCGTGACATTTCACCACAAGCACCATCACATATTCTTATCATCCCTAATAAATTAATTCCGACTGTAAATGATGTTACTGCGGATGACGAACTAGCGTTAGGCCGTTTGTTTACTGTAGCGGCTAAAATTGCCAAAGAAGAAGGTATTGCAGAGAATGGTTACCGTTTAATCATGAACTGTAATGAACATTCAGGCCAAGAAGTGTTTCATATCCACATGCATCTAGTGGGTGGTCGCCCATTAGGCCCTCTATTGGCGAAATAATAAGGTATAGGGGTCGACGATGAACCGTATTGCATTACTTGCTTTGGTAACCGTGTTGCTAAGTGGTTGCGTATTTAAAAAGACACAAGGACTGGTTTTTAATGAGCAACAGCGCATCATTATGGAGCCAGCAGTACTTGCACAAGGGGTCATTGTCGAAAACCCAGTGATAGGTAATGAAAATCACCAAACTATCGCCACGATCAATATGAGTAATTCGCAATCTGAAGTGGTCAATATTGCTTATCGTTTATATTGGTATGATAAGCAAGGGTTAAAAGTAGACACTTCAAATATTATGCATCAGCAAATTGCGGCGAATTCTGTTGCGAAAGTTCGTGCCGTGACTTCCTCTCCACGTGCAACAAATGTACGTGTTCATGTATTTTTATCGCCAAAGGCCGGAGAATAATAATGAAACGCATTTTAATGGTTGCTGCCGCGACATTAATTTTGGCTGGCTGCCCTTCATATCCACCTCAACAACCAGGTACACAACCCCCGATAGTGCCCGTCGAGCCTGAAAAACAACCGGAAGTGACTCCGCCACCCGTTGATGTTGTGCCAACTCCACCAAAACAACAAACTATAGATTGGTCAGCTTCCATTACGCCTTTAGTTAATCAAATGGTGAGTGCGGATGGGGTAGAAAGTGGCAAAGTATTGTTAGTTGACTCAGTGAAAAATAATACGAATGGCTCACTGCCTGTGCAGGCTGTGACATCAGTTATGACAACCGCGGTTGAAAATACGAATCGCTTTAAAGTTGTTCCTGCCAGTGTGGTGAGTTCTGCACGTAAAACACTCGGTTTATCACAAGAAGACAGCTTAGTAACCCGTAGCAAAGCGATAGGGTTAGGCCGCTATGTTCAAGCAGAGTATGTGATCTACAGCGTGATGTCAGGCTCCAACAAAGAAAGAAGCCTTGAAATGCAATTGATGGAAGTGCAAACAGGTGAAATTATTTGGACTGGAAAGCACAATATTGAGTAACCCGCAGTCGCTTTTTCGGCTGTTAGCGTTGTGTTTTCCAACAATCTCTGTCCATGATTGGAAAATATCTTCGCTAACAGGGCTATCAGGTGGAAGCTTTTTGTTGCAATGTTCCTTATCTGGTAGTGAAATAAAGCTTATCGCGCGCGCTGATGGAAATGCACAAACTGCTTTGTATGTTGACCGAAAGAAAGAAGCGCGGATATTGCAGCAATTACGCGCTTATTCATTTACACCTAAAGTGATTGGCCGAAATGCGCAATGGTTATTATTAGGGTGGTGTGAAGGACAACACCCTGATAATAATACTTTTCTGTTACCTAGTTTTCAGTGCGAGCTTGCAAATATAGTCACACAATTACATCGCGCTCCACTGCTGGGGTATCATTTACAACTACGCGATGAAATATCACATTATGGCTATTTAATTGATAAAAAAAGGTTTTCGCCTCGCTGGAAAAAATTACATCGTCATTTTACCTCTGATGCATTTCCCAAAACGCTGAAACTGGCTCCTGCCCATATGGATATTCATGCAAAAAATATTGTTCGTACATCAACAGGGCAGTTAATGCTATTGGATTGGGAATATGCAGCCAATACAGATATCGCTTTTTCTTTAGAAACCTATTTTCAATTTAATGGTCTGACTGACATTCAGCGAGATTTTTTCTTAACGCAATATTGTGATATTCACGGTGCTTATCGTGACAAACAGCAATTGGCGAAAAGCTGTCAATCATGGGCACCTTGGGTAAAATATATGACATTAATGTGGTATGAAGTGCAGTGGAATGAAAGCCAGTCATCTGACTTTTTGTTACACTCACAGTCATTAAGACAATATTTTGGTTTATTAGGTTGATGGCTGAAAGCTATCAGAAAACAGTATCGAATTGAGATAATTTGTTTAATAAGTGAGGCATGTTATGGGTCCTATAATGCTAGATGTTCAGGGTTATGAATTGGACAATGAAGAGCGCGAAATATTAGCACACCCATCCGTGGGCGGCTTAATATTATTTACCCGTAACTTTCATGATGCAGCGCAATTACGAGAGCTTGTTCGCCAAATTCGTGACGCATCAAGACACCGGTTATTGATAGCCGTTGACCAAGAAGGTGGTCGAGTACAGCGTTTTCGTGATGGTTTCACCGCATTGCCTTCTGCTCAGGCATTTGCCGCGCTCAATAGTGAAATGGATGGCGCCAAGCTTGCTGAAGAGGCGGGCTGGTTAATGGCATCAGAGATGATAGCCATGGATATTGATATTAGTTTCGCACCTGTTCTGGACCTTGGCCATCAAAGTATTGCGATAGGCGAACGCTCATTCCACGAAGATCCTGAAATTGCCATGGTTATGGCGGAGCGTTTTATTAAAGGCATGCGCAGTGCGGGAATGAAAACAACAGGAAAACACTTTCCTGGTCATGGCGCTGTGAAAGCTGACTCACACAAAGAAACACCACGCGATGACCGCACTTTAGAGAAGATCCGTGGTAAAGATATGTTGATATTTAAAGATTTTATTCAACGAGAGCTACTCGATGCGGTTATGCCTGCCCATGTTATTTATACTCAAGCTGATGACCGTCCGGCGAGTGGATCGCCATTTTGGTTAAAATCAGTATTGAGAGAACAACTTGGGTTTCAGGGGGTTATCTTCTCTGATGATTTATCGATGGAAGGTGCGGCGGTTATGGGAAGTTATCCCGAGAGAGCACAGGCTTCATTGAATGCTGGGTGTGACATGATTTTAGTCTGTAATAATCGTGAAGGTGCTGTCAGTGTTTTAGATAATTTACCAAAACAACATGATAGCCAAGCTTCTAAGCTATATCATAGTGGTCGACAATATAGCTTAACAGAATTACAAGCCGTTGGGCGTTGGAAAGAAAGTCATCGTCAACTGGTTGACTTGCATTCACGTTGGCAAGAACATCGCTAATAATTTCAATGATATCTAAAGGGCCAGTATTTTATTTACTGGCCTTTTTTGTATCAATACACATCATAAAGCCCATGATTATGCATAAATAAAATAATAAAATTATTGCCCACAGTAAAAGTTACCCGTAACTTCATTAATAATTGCACAGTTAATCTCAATGTTATTTGAAATTGCTTTAGATAAAATGAATCAATACTTATTTCACTATTAAAAATAATTAGATTATTTTTTATTGAAATAAAAAAATGAAAATATTAATAATTATATTTATTGTTAATTGTATTTTGAGTTTACTTAAAATAAATAACTGGAAATTTGGATTATGGTCTGTTTTTTCATTTAGTTGGAATTATTAAATATGATTATGATACTTTTAATCATGAAATCGATTATCTTCAAAAGTTAAGATAATTTTAAATAAATGAAACATAAGATGAGTTAAAGGGGGGAGGGAATCACTAAGTCATGCTTATCATTTACTCAAATGTTACTTAATTGAAATTGAACGCTAGGGAATAATGCTTTCTTCTATGAGGAATTAAATAAAACATTCATAGATTGGTTATACACCTATCAGCAATATGCATTTATATGTGAAATTTTATTAGGTTATATTTTATTCATAAGTCTTTATATGTATCAAGCTGATTACAAATATCCATTTAAATCTGTGTTTTAACCAGATATAAATGAATTATTTATTAAATCCTATCCAAATGAAAGATTTATACATTAAGAACCCCTTAAGATAAAACGTGACCAATATCACTATTAATGGGTAGTTTAATGCAACCGATGTAACGTGTTGTGACAGCGATCGTTTTAATTGACATAAAATTACGATAGCATTCGTATTATGAAAGATTTATGACAATTTAGAGTGATAAGTAATCAATTAAAAAAACAGCAATTTAGAAGTTGTATTTTAAGTTAAATATTTAAATTGATTTGAGGTGATTATTTCTCAGGGGCATCTTTTGTCATAAAAAATAGATAAGGAATAGAGTGGTAATTATTTTTTAATGGGTAAGTGTAGCGTCATTGCTTGAATTTTAAGTTAAATAAACGCGTAATGTGAGTAGTGTGTCATTATCGATTAAATAATATATTTATGTAATCCCTATAAGGGATACCTCTATTCATAGAAATAAGTAAACACAAATGCAGACGAATACTGTATTAAATTTTTTAAAAAATGACTTATGTGTTTGAAATGGATGTATCTGTTTGTCTTTAAGTGAAATTATTTTATTAAGCTAAAAATAAAAATGGTGTTTTGTTGTTCATGGAAACATGGCACAGCATAAAATTAATTCAAATAATCATTAACTAGGTTAATTCCAATGAAAGTTAAAAATATTGCGTTATTAATGCTTTCTCCTTGCTATTTAGCTGTAGCAATGGCAAATGCCAGTAACTGGGAAGATTCTATCAAGGAAAATTCATTCATTGCGGATTCGGAGCTAGAGCTGTCAACCCGTAACATGTGGAAATACTTAAAAACAGAAAACCGTTTTGATAAAGACGAAAACCGTTATAGAAAACAAGTAGCGAATGCTTGGGGTCAAAACTTTCAAGCGGATTTCAAATCAGGTTATTTCGCTGACATCATTGGTTTTGACGCTTCCTACTATGGTGGTATCAAGTTAGGCGCAAGTAAAGACTTCGCCTCCCGTGCAATTTTATATAATGATGATGGCCATGCGAAAGGGTACAACAAAATTGGTCAACGTTATGCAAAAGTAAAACTAGACCTTGAGCCAGTGAAATTTAATGCCAAAGCAGGTTGGTTTACACTGAAAAATACGGGTATTTTCACGAATTCACAGCGTTTATCATTGAACAGCTATAGCGGTTACTACACGAATACTGCGATCAGTGATTGGAGTTTGGATTTATTATATCTCGATAAAAAAGTTATGCGTCGTGATAGCCCAAATATTGATGCCATGTATTTTACTGATGCTAACGGCGTTCGACACAATGTTAATCATGTCATCACGGGTGGAATTAACTACAATACTAACCCATTGAAAGTTTACTATTTCTATGGTCAAGCCGATGATTTATTCCGTCAGCAAGGTTTAGAAGCGAAATATAAACTAACTTCAGATGTCACTTTAGGTACGCAGATCTATAACCATGAATATGGTAGTGACGGTAAGCGTACTGAGACCGATAAACAAAAAGGTAAGCGTAATTTTGACAAGCGTGCTTGGCACTATGCAGGAACGGCAGAATGGCGCATCCCTGAATCGCCTTGGACGCTAAGCACAGGCTTAACTTACACCCAAGCGAAAAAAGCGAACGGTGTCGGACAATTTGCGCGTAACCCAATTGGTAACACGCGTGGCCGTTTTAACTCTCCAGCTTATGCAGATATCGACTACGTACGTGATGGCGAAACCATGATTGCAATGGCGGCTGAATATCGTATCAGCAAAGAACTGTCTGTTGGTGCCCGTACCAACTATTCAGAATTTAAATATGAAGGTGAAAGATTAAAGCAAGGCCAATTTGGTCTGTTTAGCTATTGGAAACCAACTGAGAATCTATCTGTGTCATTAAGTGGTGGTTTGGGTTGGCACCACCAGCAAGAAAACGACTACACAACGCCAAAATTATATGATGGGCACTCACGTCGTGCACATTCGTTATCTGGATCAATGACAACGACTTACCGTTTTAAAATGTAGTCGATAATTGAAAAAGATTAAAAAAGGTAGGATAAATGAAACATAAAATTGGATTACTCACACTGCTTATCTCTGGTGCACTCTTGGCGGGTTGTGCTCCCAAAAATGCAGATACTGTAAAAGTACAAGTCATAGGTATTAATGATTTCCATGGTGCTTTACAAGCTCCGGGTGATGGTAAATTAGGCGGAATTGAGTCAATTGCAACACTGGTTAATCAATTAAGAGCACAAAACGATAAAACTATCGTGGTTGGCGCTGGTGACTTAGTAGGGGCTAGCCCATTACTGTCATCAATGTTCTATGACGAACCCACAATTGAAGCGCTAAGCGCGATTGGTATGGAAACCAGCGCAGTTGGTAACCATGAGTTTGATAAAGGTAAAGAAGAGCTGCTGAGAAAACAAAACGGTGGCTGTCACCCAACCGCAGGTTGCGTGGGTAAAGATTCCTTTGCGGGTGCTGATTTTAACTACTTAGCAGCTAACGTTATTGTTAAAGAAACAGGTGAAACTCTGTTCCCATCTTACTTTATTAAAGAGTTTGATGGCATTCCAATGGCATTTATTGGTTTAACGTTAGAAGGTACACCTGCTATCGTAACGCCAAGTGGAACGGCAGGGTTAGAATTCAAAAATGAAGTTGAAACTATCAATAACCAAGTTAAGTTATTAAAAGCACAGGGTATTAATAGTATCGGTGTTTTGATCCATGAAGGCGCAACACAACAAGTTGACACTAAAGTTAAAGATATTAACCGTTGTGATAATATCAAAGGCCCAATTGTTGATATCGTTAAACAGTTAGATACTAATGTAGACTTTGTTGTTAGTGGCCATACGCACCAAGCATATAATTGTGAAATCAATGGAATGACAGTAATTTCTGCTCAATCTAATGGGACTTTATTGTCTCAATTAAATATTGAGATTGATAGAAATACGAAAGATATTGTTAGCATCAATGCAAAAAATATCCCCGTTGAAACCAGCCGTTATGAGAAAAACCCTGAGTTAACCACCTTCGTACAAAAATACGAAAAAATTGCCTTACCTATTTCACAGCAAGTGATGGGGTCTTTGACGGCTAATGTGGATAAAAAATTATTACCAGCAGGGGATTCTACCTTAGGTAAGATTATTGCAGATGGTCAATTATATGCAGCCTCCAGTAAAGAAGCAGGCGGTGCACAAATTGCATTTATGAACAGTGGCGGTATTCGCGCTGACATGAAAGCAGGGGAATTGACTTATGGTGACATTTTCACGGTGCAACCGTTCTCTAATGTGGTTGTCACACAGTCACTGACAGGTGCTCAAATCAAGCAAGCACTTGAGCAACAATGGGATCGTGCTCGTCCGCAAGTTATGCCTGTTTCTAAAGGTTTTTACTACGAGTGGGATGACAGCCGCCCAGTGGGTGACAAAGTTATTCAAAAATCAATGAAATTAAACGGTAAGCCGTTAGACATGAATAAAAGCTATCGTGTTGCTGCAAATGAATTCTTAGCAACTGGTGGTAGCCGTTTCTCTGCCTTTAATCAAGGTAAAGACCGTGTTTATAGCCTTCCAGACAACGAAGCATTAATGCAATACTTTAAAGATAACTCGCCAGTTTCAGTTCCAACTGATGTGCGTATCAAGAAAATTAAATAATAAAATTTAATATTTCATGAAAAACTCTGAGGGTGTTTATCATCCTTGGAGTTTTTTTTGTGCTTTATTTAGAGGTATGTTGAAAATGAGAAGAGGGTAATTGATTATGCGCAACAAATAAAAAATGATAGAATAATGATTCTCATTATCACCATTCTATCTGTGGAATTAAACAATTGATTGATATAAATACCAAAAAGCTGACTCGATTCATTTGGTGGAAAAAATGATTTGACGAATGTGATCGTAGTCATAATAATCAACTAAATTGATGTGAATCAATATTTGGTATTACCAATAGACCACTCATGATATTCTAGTTGGTATGGAAGGAGCTGTGGCTAATTATTGTTATATAAGGCTTTTCTAGATGAGAAGCCTTAAATAACATTAATATATTTTGTTTCGAGGGATTTATGACCTTATCTCAACCCAAAATCATCGTTGTAGGCGGCGGTGCTGGTGGATTAGAACTGGCAACACGTTTAGGCCGTAAGTTGGGCCGTAAGAAACGTGCACAAATTACGTTGGTTGACCGCAACCCGAGTCATTTATGGAAACCGCTATTGCATGAAGTTGCGACAGGTTCTTTAGATGATGGCGTCGATGCGATAAGCTATCTGGCTCATGCTCGCCATAATGCGTTCAATTTCCAACTGGGTTCACTAACGAATATTGACCGTGAAAATAAAACAGTCGTTCTCGGTGAACTTTATGATAAGCATGGTGAATTATTAGTTCCTTTGCGTGAGCTTGAGTACGATATTTTAGTCATGGCATTAGGCAGTACTTCGAATGATTTTGGTACACCGGGTGTTAAAGAACATTGTATTTTCCTAGATAACCCACACCAAGCGCACCGTTTTCACGATGAAATGTTAAATCTATTTTTACGTTATTCAGTACGCGATAACGCAGAAGAGAGCGTTAATATTGCCATTGTTGGGGGGGGAGCTACGGGGGTTGAGTTATCTGCTGAACTCTATAATGCGGTTGAGCAATTAACCAGCTATGGTTTTAAAGGGTTAGACACAGATGCACTGAATGTCACATTAGTTGAAGCAGGCGAGCGTATCCTACCCGCTTTACCTCCGCGAATTTCAAGTGCCGCACACCAAGAACTTAATAAGCTAGGTGTAAATGTATTGACGAAAACTATGGTAACCAGTGCTGATGCAGATGGTTTGAATACTAAAGAAGATGGTAAAATTCATGCAGACCTAATGGTTTGGGCAGCGGGGATTAAAGCACCTGATTTCATGAAAGATATCGCTGGATTAGAAACAAACCGTATTAACCAATTGGTAGTAAAGCCGACATTGCAAACGTCTCGTGATGATATGATTTTTGCTATTGGCGATTGCGCATCTTGTGCTAAGCCAGAAGGGGGCTTTGTTCCTCCAAGAGCACAGTCAGCCCACCAAATGGCCAGCCTTTGTTATGACAATATTGTTGCTTTAATGAAAGGCAAACCTTTAAAAGAGTATGTATATAAAGACCATGGCTCATTAGTTTCACTATCTCGATTTAGTACAGTTGGTAGCTTAATGGGGAATTTAATGCGTGGGGATATGATGGTAGAAGGGCGAATTGCGCGTTTTGTATACATTTCTTTATATCGTATGCACCAAATTGCATTACATGGTTACATTAAGACAGGGCTAATGATGCTTGTTGGCAGTATTAACAGAATTATTCGACCAAAGTTAAAACTGCATTAATCTACGAGTAGTTACTGGTTTAATTTGGTTTGATGATCGCCATGCACCTGTGTATTTATATAACAGGTGCATGTTTTTTTGTATTTTATAATGATAAATAGGTATGCTAATAAAGTATATTAACTGAATCTGTCAAGGTTTATTTATGTTAAATATTACTTGGAAAAACTATTTAGATCAAATTTAAGAGATTGAATATCGATTATATTGCCACTATTACTTATATATTCTATTTAAATGAAATTAAAACCTACAAATTAATATATATTGAGTCAATATAATTTAGCTTACCTTAAGTTTAAAATAATTTAAGTATAAATGTATTTATATAACGAAAAGTTATCATGGAAATCACTCCATCTATCTTATTGATTATTAATTATAAAATAACGCATTCAATTGAGGTGATATGTGAAGTTGCACTAATGGTGAAACTTATGGTTTCTAATACAGTTATAATAAATACTTGTTTTGATGATAAATTAAGATAATTCCAAAAAACAATACAAATAGTACGTAATTATCGAATTATTTTAGATTGTGGTTACAATAGATGCGGCATATTTTAATAAGGGTTAATACAATGAAGCTAAAATTTAAGTTGTTATTAGCAACTGTAGTGGTATTCGTTATTGTATTGCTCGTGACTTTATTCAACCAAGAACCTGAAACGAAATTGGCGACAGTGTTATCTGTCGAGCCGATCAAAGCTAATCGCCTTGTTGAGTACCAAAATTGTACAGTAACAGGAGTCTTAGGCACGTTTAACCAACAATCCCTTTCTCGGTTTCATCCTGCACAAAGCGAATGCAAAATGATTTTCATGATTGAAGCATTACAAGGGAAAGGCTTTCCATCTCTGTTTGATATGCAAAATCAAACCTGTGTTAACACACAAAAAATGGAATTAGTTATTGTTGGATATGACGTCGTTTACCAAATTGATAAAAGCATTGGGAAAGTTAGAACATCCTATGAACCATCAATGTTTATTCCTTTGGATGACAAAGGGCGCTTAGTGCTAACATCATCTAATTCAGTGTGTGAAACCATGCGCAGTGATATAAAAGAATTATTACCATTTTATTGTTTGCAACAAAATGAATTGTCAATCACCAGAAACTCATCAACAATCTTAGAACTGCAACCGAACAAAAATACATTTGGCTTTGTGGAATAATAATTATATAAAAATTATAGAGATAAAAGGCTACACGAAAGTAGCCTTTTATCATTTTATAGCTTTAAACCTAGATAATTTGGTGTTCTTCAAATCCGATAAGTAACTGCTTAATAAATTCTAGTCGAGAGGCTCGTTCTGTTAAATCGTGGAAAAATTTTAGTCGAACAGGGCCATCTAACCGATAAGTTTGTGGCTGGTTTTGTAATAAGCTGATTAAGAAACTTGGATCGACTTTATTTTTATCACCAAATTCAATAAAACCACCTTTTTCATGGGCTTCAATACGTTTAATACCAAGGGATTGCGCTTGTAATCGAATAGCTGCGTTAGCTAACAGGAATTTACCTGCGTCAGGTAAGCTGCCAAAGCGGTCGATTAGCTCTGTACGCAATTCGTCGAGCTCCTGACTATTTTTAGCACTGGCTATTCGTTTATAGAAAGATAAGCGAATGTTCACATCGTGAATATAGTCGTCTGGCAGCAGAACAGGCATGCGTAATTCAACTTCGGTTTGTTGGCTAGTTAAATCTTCCAATGAAGGCTCGCGCCCCTCTTTTAGCGCATCAACAGCACTTTCTAGCAGTTCCATATAGAGGGTAAAACCAATCGTGGTCATTTGGCCACTTTGATCTTCACCAAGTAATTCACCTGCACCGCGAATTTCTAAATCGTGAGTTGCTAGAGCAAACCCCGCACCTAAATCCTCCAGTGAAGAAAGGGCTTCAAGGCGTTTATGAGCATCAGTGGTCATCGCTTTTGGATGTGGTGTGAGCAAGTATGCATAAGCTTGGTGGTGAGAACGTCCTACTCGGCCACGCAGTTGATGGAGTTGAGCTAACCCGAAATGGTCAGCACGCTCAATAATAATAGTATTCGCTGTTGGTATATCAATACCCGTTTCAATAATTGTAGTGCATATCAATACATTAAAACGTTGATGGTGGAAATCCGTCATAACGCGCTCTAATTCACGTTCGCGCATTTGACCATGGCCAACAACAAAGCGTGCCTCAGGAACTAACTCTTCAAGGCGTGCCTTTGCCTTTTCAATATTTTCAACATCATTGTAAAGGTAATAAACTTGGCCGCCACGTAAAGTTTCTCGTAAAATTGCTTCACGGACAACTAAGTCATCATATTGGCGAACAAAGGTTTTCACAGCCAAACGGCGAGCTGGTGGTGTGGCGATAATCGATAAATCACGCATGCCACTCATGGCCATGTTAAGAGTACGAGGGATCGGTGTGGCTGTCAGTGTTAGGATATCAACGTCTGCACGCATAGCTTTGATGCGTTCTTTATGGCGGACACCAAAGCGGTGCTCTTCATCGACGACGAGTAAGCCTAAATCTTTCCATACTAAGTCACTTTGCAGTAACTTATGGGTACCAATTAGAATATCAACTTTACCTTCAGCAGTTTGTGCAATAATTTGTTGTTGCTCTTTCGCTGTTTTAAAGCGTGATAACATTTCGATGCGGACAGGCCAGTTAGCAAACCTATCTTTAAAATTATCGTAATGCTGTTGGGCAAGTAGTGTCGTGGGCACTAAAACGGCAACTTGCTTGTTATTATTAATCGCCAAGAATGCGGCTCGCATTGCCACTTCGGTTTTACCAAAGCCTACATCGCCACAAACCAATCGGTCCATGGCTAAGGGTTGGCACATATCGCTGAGAACGGCATTGATAGCGACTTCTTGGTCAGGTGTCGTTTCGAAAGGAAAGCCTTGGCAAAATTCTTGGTATTGTTGTTTATCATGCTTGAAAGCAAAGCCCGCTTTAGCTGCACGTTGTGCATAGATATCAAGAAGTTCAGCCGCAACATCGCGCACTTTTTCTGCGGCTTTTTGACGGGCTCGCCCCCAGCTATCACTACCTAATTTATGCAATGGGGCGTTTTCATCAGCGCCACCCGCATAACGGCTAATTAAATGGAGTGAAGAAACTGGAACATACAGTTTATCATTGCCTGCATAGGTTAAAATTAAATATTCAGCTTTAATACCACCCGCTTCTAAGGTAATCAAACCTTGGTAACGACCTACACCGTGTTCAATATGAACAACGGGTTGCCCAGGGCGCAATTCAGCTAAATTGCGAATGAGGGTATCTGTATTAATGGTGCGGCGATTATCTGTTCGGCGGCGAACAATTCGCTCCCCAAGTAAATCACTTTCGCAAATTAATGCCCTATGGATATCGGATTGAATAAAGCCATGCTCAGCGGCCCCAATCGTGATGGCAAATCGGCTGTCAGTAGGGTGAGTATAGCTTTGAATAATATCAGGCCGAATTTTTAAACGTGCTAAGAGCTCGGTAACAGTTTCACGCCGGCCTTCACTTTCCACAGAAAAGACGATAGTTCCATCAAACTGTTCAGTAAACTGCCGCAATTTTTCGAGCGGTGTTTTACTTTGCCCCTGTGTGCTGATATCCGGTAATGGCAGGTAATCTAAATTGGTATTTGCCGCTTTTTTGGGCAGAGACTCGGGTGATAATTGAATACGAGGCCATTTTTTTAACGATTGATTCAGTTGTTCAACAGTTAGCCATAGCTCTGAAGGTGGGAGCAATGGGCGCATTGGGTCGACACCACGGCTTTCATACCGCTGCTGAGTATCAACCTGAAAGCGTTCAGCCGCTTCTTGTAAGCTCTGCGAAACAATTAAACTTGATGGTGGTAAATACTCAAATAACGATGGCAGTGGCTGCGCGAAGAATAAAGGCTGCCAATACTCTATACCTGTTGGTAAGGTATTCTTACTGACCTGCTGGTAAATATGTTCTGGATCACGGCGAACTTCAAAGCGCTCGCGCCATTGGCTGCGAAAACGTTCAATAGCGTCTTTATCGGTTGGAAATTCATGAGCTGGCAGTAAATTAATTTGTTCTACTTCTTCGAGTGTTCTTTGCGAGTCAACGTCAAAAGTTCGCAAGCTATCAATTTCATCATCGAAGAAATCAATACGAAATGGCAATGAACTTCCCATAGGATATAAATCGAGTAAAGCGCCACGTGTGGCATATTCACCATGTTCTAAAACTTGTTCTACATGGCGATAACCAGCGTTATCGAGTTCATT
Organism: Providencia sp. PROV255; assembly: GCF_028478065.1. Lineage (NCBI taxonomy): Bacteria > Pseudomonadati > Pseudomonadota > Gammaproteobacteria > Enterobacterales > Morganellaceae > Providencia > Providencia sp. PROV255. The sequence goes on from NZ_JAMPMI010000006.1 coordinate 30,568, forward strand.
ACGTAAGTTATCTCGGGAAAGTTTGTCACCTTTTGCCATCACTAAGGCATGGCTGGTTAAAAAGTCAGCAGGACAGACTTTTTGCATCAGTGTATTGACGGGAAGAATTAACGCGCCTTTTTGTAAACTGGATAAGCGGTACAGTGTCGATAAACGATGAGAAATAATTTCCTGATGGGGAGAGAAATTGTCATATGGCAATGTTTCCCAGTCAGAAAGTGTCTCTATAGGGTGTTTTGTAAACTGTTGAATTTCATCTCTTAAACGTAATGCATTTTGCATATCACGTGTCACGATGATAACAGGCCCTTGATGACGTTGTATTATTTCTCCACATTCAAGTGCACCAGCCGCCCCGATAAGGCAACCTAAATGGCGAACATCGCCACTACGACTAGGGAGTTCATAACGAAATTTTGACAACATAGAAATCTTCGGTATCTCACAGCGGTTAGTAAGCAGTTAAACAAGAGTTAGCACAAATATAGCCAATTTTTGTACGAAAAATAGTTAAGTTAATTAATGGATAGTTAAACTACAAAATTCGTAACAAAACAATCAGTTTTAACTCGTAATTCGTCTGAAAGTCAGACAAAAAGGCATTCAAAACAGAAAAAAAACCATCGAGTGGTTCCATTCATCAATCGTACCCTTTATTATCGCTGAACACTTCGCTTTGGCAACAGGGGCATCATAGATTTCATGCACCAATCTGTCTCATTATTTATAGGCCTACGTTATTTACGTGGGCGTGCTGCGGATAAATTTGGGCGTTTCGTTTCCAGTTTATCTGCTATTGGTATCACACTGGGGGTGGCGGCATTGATAACCGTCACTTCAGTGATGAATGGGTTCGAGCGATCTTTACAAGATAGCATACTTGCTTATATGCCGCAGGCAATTTTAACATCTGCCTCTGGAAATATAGACCCAGCAAAGTATCCAATAACTGGTCTACAACATTTAAACGGTGTCAGCCATATCGCACCTATTGTGCAATCTGACGTGGTATTACAAAGCCGAACCAATGTTGGCGTTGGCGTCATGGGGGGGATTGAACCTGAAGAACCTTCTCTGTTATTGGATAAACTGGTTGTTGGGCAACGCAGTGACCTTAAAGAAGGCAGTTATAATGTTTTTCTGGGGAATAAACTTGCAGAAACGCTCGGGGTAAAACGTGGTGATGAAGTTCGCTTAATTATACCTGGGGTGAGTCAACTAACACCAATGGGGCGCATTCCTAGCCAGCGCCTATTTACTGTGGCGGGTATTTTCCAAACAAATGGGGAAGCGGATACAAGTGAACTTGTCGTAGCACAACAAGATGCCGCACGCATGTTACGTTATCCTACAGGGCATATTACTGGGTGGCGTTTATATTTGGATGAGCCCCTAAAGGTTGATGTTCTAAGTCAGCAAGCGTTGCCGAATGGCTTAGTATGGAAAGATTGGCGAGAGCGTAAAGGGGAGTTTTTCCAAGCCGTTCGCATGGAAAAAAATATGATGGGCTTATTGCTCAGTTTAATTATTGCGGTGGCGGCATTCAACATTATTACTTCACTATCATTGTTAGTGATGGAAAAACAAGGTGAAGTCGCTATTTTAAAAACCCTTGGCCTCAAACGTTGGCGAATTTTAATGATTTTTATGATCCAAGGCGCTGGAGCGGGGGTGATTGGTTCACTCATTGGCACAATATTAGGTACGATACTTTCTAGCCAACTGAATGTCATTATGCCGCTGATTGGTTTATTACCAAAAGGTGTCTCTTTACCGATTGTGCTTGATTACTCTGGTATTTTAATTATTGCACTTAGTGCAATGCTGATTTCTCTGCTGGCAACGCTTTATCCTTCTTGGCGTGCAGCAGCGGTTCAACCTGCTGAGGCGTTACGTTATGAATAAACAACCACTTCTGGTCTGTGAAAATTTAAGTAAAACATATCAGGAAGGGACATTGTCGACGCAAGTGTTGAAAAATGTCAGTTTTTCCATGGGGCTGGGGGAAATGATGGCCATCGTGGGAAGTTCTGGTTCGGGTAAAAGTACCTTATTACATTTACTGGGTGGGTTAGATACTCCTTCAGAAGGGAATGTTATCTTTCGTGGCCAGCATATTAATCAATTATCTTCAGATGAGCGAGCTGCTATTCGTAATAAAGATTTAGGTTTTATTTATCAATTTCATCACCTTTTACCGGATTTTACCGCCCTTGAAAATGTGGCGATGCCTTTATTAATTGGTGGTATTGCGAAAGAAACTGCATTTTCGAAAGCCACTGAAATGCTAGAAGCAGTTGGACTAGCGCATCGGGCGGGGCATCGTCCTTCTGAATTATCAGGAGGGGAGCGCCAGCGTGTTGCTATTGCAAGGGCGTTAGTGAATGAGCCTGCACTGGTTTTAGCGGATGAGCCTACAGGTAACCTTGATTTACGTAATGCAGATGCCATTTTTGAATTGTTGGGGGAATTAAACCGAACACAGCGGACTGCATTTTTAGTGGTCACCCATGATATGACACTGGCTCGCCGGTTATCTCGCCAATTGGAAATGCGTGATGGGCATTTGCAGCAGGATATTACCTTGGGGGCGCGGTAATGTCTAAGTTGCCTCTTTCACTACTCACAGCGCTGCGTTTCAGCCGTGGTCGCCGCCGAACAGGGATGGTTTCGTTAGTTTCGATAGTTTCAACGTTGGGTATTGTTCTTGGGGTTGCGGTATTAATTATTGGTTTGAGCGCGATGAATGGCTTTGAACGCGAATTAAATAACCGTGTGTTATCTGTTGTTCCCCATGGGCAAATTTATGCTGTTAAACCACCCTATAAGGATTTGCAGTTTGCTGAACAAGTTATCCGGAAAACGCCAGGGGTTGAAGGCGTTAGCCCTTACATTAACTTTACAGGGTTACTTGAGCGTGGTGCAAATTTAAAAGCAATCCAAGTGATGGGGGTTTCACGAGAAACTCAGCCACAAGTCAGTGCATTACCACAATTCATTCTTAATGATGCTTGGCAGCATTTTGAAGCGGGCAAACAATCGATTATTTTAGGCCAAGGTGTGGCTGATGCATTAAATGTGAAAGTTGGGGATTGGGTGACAATCATGATCCCAAATACCGATGCCAGCTTAAAGATTCAGCAGCCTAAGCGTATTCGTGTACAAGTGACGGGTATTTTTAAGCTTAGTGGCTTGCTTGATCACCAGCTAGCACTCGTTCCTCTCGCTGATGCACAAGAATATCTCGACTATGGTGATGGTGTGACGGGATTTGAAATCAAAGCCACAGACCCATTTATTGCCGATCAAGTCGTTTATGATGCAGGCTTGAAAACTATGCATCATGTTATTGTAAAAAGTTGGATAGGTGATTATGGTTATATGTACAATGATATCCAAATGGTTAGAAGTATCATGTGCTTAGCTATGATATTGGTGATTGGCGTTGCGTGTTTTAATATTGTTTCTACTCTTGTTATGGCGGTTAAAGATAAAAGTAGTGATATCGCGGTATTGCGCACCTTAGGGGCAAAAGATAGGCAGATTCGTGCTATTTTCTTATGGTATGGTTTGTTGGGTGGGCTGGTTGGTTCTCTGATTGGTGCTGTACTTGGGGTCGTCATATCTTTAAATTTAACACCAATGATTAAGGTTATAGAGGCTATTGTTGGTCATCCAATTTTATCGGGTGATGTCTATTTTATTGACTTTTTACCTTCTGAATTGCATGTCATGGATGTGGTTTATGTTTTAATTACAACCATTGTATTAAGCTTACTAGCCAGTTGGTATCCTGCTCGCCGAGCGAGTAAGTTAGACCCTGCACGTATTCTCAGTGGGCAATAGTTATTAGGGTTAGAGAGCCAATGATTTTTAGGGTATAAATCCAAAAATTTATTGGCTCTTTATATAATCACTGTGCTGTTAAAAACATTTGTTTATAACTACGAGTTTCTACCATCGCTTCTGTAAAACCATACTGTTTGGCGGTCGCCATCAACGTTTGATATAAACTATCCAGTAAGTCCTGCTCATCAGTCATAATGGCAAACTCAGCAAACCAGCCGATCCCACTCAAGTGATCAATTGTGATGTGGATATCATTCAGAAAATAAATGCTTCTTATTTTAGTTGTGGTTAAGTAGCAATGATATCCCAATGTCGTTAACATGTTTTGCACATGGTTGCAGTCATCAATATTAATGGCTTTGCATTCAGAAGCTCCAGGGCCTTTGACTATCCACAACTTTATGCCTGATGGCACCATTTCACGTACGCACATACTGACGTTCTTGTCAGCCAGTGGTGAATGTAGGTTTTCATAGAAATAATCTGTCTCTGTATTATTTTCCGTAAATGGCTCAGCTAAATCGGCTCTTATTTTGTGTAAGAAGGTGTCGGGATCCGATAATTGAAATTTAATTTCAGCTTCATATTTACCGACAAAATGTTGGCTCATGTAGAGTTCCTTGGTACTAGTCTTTTAGACTATTGATGGTAACACAAAGCAGAAATCGACGAGGGAGATAAAGATGAAATTAGTGAATAGATAAGTGCCTAGATGTTTAAATTAGGCACTTTGAGTGTAAATTTTACCGTTTATTTCTTGGTCATTTTATCTAGATAGCCCATCACAAATGCAGATAATACAAAGGTTAAATGGATGATGACATACCACATCAGTTTGTCATTTGAGACGCTTTTTAAGTCCATGAAGATTTTTAATAGGTGAATAGAGGAAATTGCCACAATGGAGGCCGCGACTTTATTTTTTAATGATGATGCGTCCATTTTACCTAGCCAGCCTAGTTTTTCACTGCTGTCAGGGATATCCATTTGGGAGACAAAGTTCTCATAACCTGAAAACATTACCATCACCAATAAACCACCGACTAATGCCATATCAATCAATGATAATAGCGTCAAAATTAAGTCTGCTTCAGGAATTGAAAGGATATTTGGCAAAATATGGTATAGCTCTTGAAAGAACTTAATGGTTAAAGCCAATAGTGTCAGTGAAAGCCCAAAATAGATAGGCGCTAAAATCCAACGTGAAGCATACATTGCTCTTTCAAAAAACTTTTCCATGAAATCCCTTGTAGTGGTGAGTTAATAACACAGTAAAATCTGCGAGGCATATTTTAGCGGTAGCGCGAGTGAAGAAGAAAGGTTTTTTTATTGTTTTATCATTGTGGAAGTTTTATGGCGTATTTATGAAATAAAGATGTCATTTTTATGAATAAAAAGTGACAAAATCGATACCTTCGATATTTTTATTTGCATTCAGCAAGATGATGCGTTTTAGTATGTTAACATTTAGATAATGTCATCAGTTATGGTAAGGAAATAGTTAGTCTGCCAATAAAATAAGTACTTGGAGCTTGATTATTTTAATAATTTCACACAATCAGCATTTCTAAATTCATGTCATAATGACATGGTAAAAAGCAGTTAATATTTAATATGATATAAATTTATTGGTTATATGGATGAAAGGAAGCTTTGATGTTGCGATTTCGTTATAGGTTAAAAAAAGCTCGCAAGAATAAATGTATACGCCGCCAGCGACTTCGCAATCGGTCTTTTTATATAGATAATAGATTGGATAACATGAAAAAGGTCAATATTGTCGTTTTAACAGGAGCGGGTATATCAGCTGAATCTGGGATCCAAACATTCCGTTCTGCGGATGGATTATGGGAAGAGCATCGCGTTGAAGATGTGGCAACACCTGAAGGTTTCGAACGTAACCGTGAATTAGTACAACGTTTTTATAATGAACGGCGTCGGCAGTTACAGCAAGAAAATATTAAGCCTAACGCCGCTCACTATGCACTTGCTCAGCTTGAAGAGCTTTTTGGTGACCGCTTTTTGTTAATTACGCAAAATATAGACAACTTGCATGAAAGAGCGGGAAGTCAGCGAGTTATCCATATGCATGGTGAACTATTAAAAGTTCGCTGCAACTGGTCAAATCAAGTATTGGAATGGAAAGGGGATTTATCTGCCGATGACCGCTGTCATTGTTGCCAGTTTCCTCAGCCGCTCAGACCCCACATTGTTTGGTTTGGTGAAATGCCAATTGGAATGGATTATATTTATCAATCCCTTGAATCTGCGACTATTTTTATTTCAATTGGGACATCTGGTCATGTATACCCTGCGGCAGGTTTTGTTCATGAGGCTAAATTACATGGGGCACATACGGTCGAACTTAATTTAGAGCCTAGCCAAGTGGAAAGTGAGTTTGATGAGAAACACTATGGTTTAGCCAGCAAAGTCGTTGTTGAATATATCAATAAGCTTATTACAGAGTTACAGGTTAAAAATACAGCGCAATAAGCTTTCAATACATAATAATATAAGGGGAAACGTATTGTTTTCTCTTATAGGTTAGACATTTGTATCCATCATGGCCGGCATCGTAATCTCTTTGACGCAGGTTGCATTGCTCGTACTGGTGATAAAGCGTACGGCATTGACAACATCTTGTAATGGGATTAGCTGTCCATTACTTTTTTCAATGACTTCGTCGGCAGGAACCGTTAATGGGTATTCAGTTGCTAGATAACCTAAGTTTATGACTGATATTGCTATTTTATCTTCACGCAGTGTTTCTCTTAATGACTGTGCTATGCCTCTGAGGGCATATTTCGTGGCGGAAAAGGCGACTTCTTTGCCATTATGGTTATCTAGGCCCCATGTGGAACCGATCAATATAATCTTGCTATTTTTCGCTAAACGTAAATTGGGTAATAGTGCTTTTAAATTTAATAAACAAGCACTGATATTGGTTTGAATCATATTGAGCAGCTCAATGTCATCAGTCGATTCAAATTGGTATTCTTCACTAAAAGCCAGTTTCTCCCAAATACCCACATTATAAATTAAGGTATGAATAGGTTGATCCTGAATAATCTGCTTAATGGCATTCGCGCTATGAATATCATTTAAATCAGCAGGGATCCACGTAAAGTTAATGTGTTCAAAAGGAGGCTTTGAGCGAGACACTCCATAAATATGGTCTGCTTTTTCAGGAAATCCTTCGACCAATGCTTTACCTAAGCCTTTACTAACACCATAAATTAAACATGTTTTTGACATGAATTTTCCTGTTAACGAGTAAAATTTCGTTTTGTTTATTAATTAGCTAATAAATAAAATAATAAGACTTCATATATAGCATACTATTTCAATTTAATGATTGATGATTCGTGTAGTGGGTGAGTGATATTTAACCAAATAAGAGGTAATTAGGTAACAAATAAATAATAACCTACTAATTAATACAATTTGATTATTACCCTTATTTATTATAGGTATTGATTGCCAGTGTAATAGGTAGCTTACAAAAATTACGCTAAAAAATAAATTTCACTAACGATTTCCTGCAAAAAATAGAGAGCATTAACAGGAAAGCTGATTTGAAACAATAATTGAATCTGTGATCTTTCCCATAATATGGACATTGATATTTTAGGGGGAAGGGTATGGACAAACTCTTAGAGCGGTTTTTTGAATATACCGCTTTCGATACACAATCAAAACTAAATGCCAAAACAGTGCCTAGCAGCGCAGGACAGCTAAAGTTTGCTCGTGCATTAGTTAACGAGCTGAATGAATTAGGTTTTGAAAAAATAACGCTTAGCGATCAAGGTTGTGTGATGGCTTATTTACCGTCAAACGTTGATTGGGATGTTCCTACTATTGGGTTTATTTCACATTTAGACACAGCACCTGATTTTTCAGGTAAAAATGTGAGTCCACAAGTACTCGAAAATTATCGAGGGGGAGATATCGCGTTAGGTATAGGTGATGAAGTGCTATCCCCAGTGATGTTTCCAGTGCTGCATGAAATGATTGGCAAAACCCTCATCATGACCGATGGCAAAACCTTACTCGGTGCCGATGATAAAGCGGGTATCGCAGAAATAATTACAGCTCTAGTACGTTTAAAGGGTAAGAACATTCCTCATGGTAAAATCTGTCTTGCATTTACCCCTGATGAAGAGATAGGGCGTGGGGCTCGTCATATCGATTTTAAACAATTTGATGCATTGTGGGCCTATACCGTCGATGGTGGTGGTGTTGGTGAGTTAGAGTATGAAAATTTTAATGCAGCTAACGTTTCTATTAAAATTGTTGGCAATAACACGCATCCCGGTACAGCTAAAGGCGTAATGGTGAATGCATTAGGGCTAGCGAACCGTATTCATTCGATGTTACCACCTGATGAAACACCTGAAAACACCGAAGGTTATGAAGGCTTTTATCATTTAACATCGTTAAAAGGGACAGTAGAAAAGGCAGAATTGAATTATATTATTCGTGATTTTGACTTAGCGGGCTTTGAAGCTAGGAAGAAAAATATCATTCGAATTGCTGAAAAAGTTGGGGAAGGGTTACATCCAAGCTGCTATATCGAACTGACACTTGATGATACCTATTATAATATGCATAAAGAGGTCATGAAGTACCCACATGTTATTGAATTAGCAAAGCAAGCAATGCTTGATTGTGGTATTGAGCCAATTATCCAACCCGTCCGGGGTGGTACTGACGGTGCGCAGCTTTCACATCGTGGTTTACCGTGCCCAAATATTTTCACAGGTGGCTATAACTTCCATAGTAAACATGAATTTATAACACAAGAGGGTATGGAGCAGGCAGTTAGTGTGATCATGCGTATTGCGGAATTAACGGCTATTCACGCAAGGCAATCATGATATTTCATGATAAACAAGCGTGCTTATAACAATAAGCACGCGTAAATTTGCTATTGAAATAATACAGAAACGCCACTAAGCGCCAGTAAAACACCCATGACTAAATTAAAGCGTTTTAATGTCTTAGGTTGTTTTAGCTTTTCTCTTAATTTACTGCCAAACATCGCCCAAATAGCAACACATGGCCAGTTGATGGCCGCAAATATAACGGCAACCTGTACCATTGATAAATAGGGGGCGTTTATATTGGTATACATCGCCATTCCTGAAATAGCCATCATCCATGCTTTAGGGTTTATCCATTGAAATAATGCTGCTTCTAAGAAAGTTAGCGGCTTAATTTCCTGGTTATTTGATTGTGCAACTGAATGGCTAATAGTCGTTTTCCATGCAAGCCAGAACAAATAAATAATTCCAAAATATTTTAATACTGAATAAGTTATAGGGGATGATTGGATCAATGCCCCGACTCCTAGCCCGACAGCAAACAGCATAATAAGAAAACCAATTGATACCCCAAATGAATGCGGTAATGTCTTGCTAAATCCAAAATTAATGCCTGAAGCAAGTAACATAATATTATTTGGACCTGGCGTTATGGATGTTACAAAGGAAAACAATGATAAAGCTAAAAGTGTTTCTAAGTTCATATTGTTATCATCTTTAAAATGGATAATTAATGCTGCGTGAGAATGATAATAGTGAAGTAAAAACAGTTTAGGGTTGAATTAAAGAATGTGCTTTATCTTTGCGTGCTTACGGGCACGTAAGGATCATAATATGAGTATGTAATTGGGAAATAAAATATATAAAAAAATAAATAAGTTAGTTATTAATAAGGGGGGGTAATTGGCAATTAGCGGTTTTCATCAATAGGGAGGAGAGCCTTGTCATATTATACTGAGAATATTATTTTTAATAAAAGGCCCATAATTAATGAGCCCTTACACAAAATACAAATTTAATATTAACGGTATTGATTAATCATCAAAATACCAATAACCATTATTGACGAGTGCGGTAAGCAGTGCGATAAAATTAACGTCATCAATGGCATCAGCTAAAATTTGGCTATTAACGGCATCATAACGACATAAGCTATCAGCAGCCTCATAACACTCGGTTTCTAAGCATTCTCCATTAACAAAAAATTGGTCGCCAACGCGCAATGCTCTGAGACCATTTAATTTGTATAAGGTTTCTTGCTGAGTTTTCAGTAAATCATAAATTTCTTCTTGCTCATAAGGTGGTTCAGGTGGAGCAATGTCTAATTCATGACGTGATTGTGAGATAAACTCACCTAGCCATTTACGAAATAGCTCAGGGTCATTAATCAGTGATTCCATCATTTCGCGCAGTTTAATTTGTTCACCTTGCAAGATCTCAGCAGGGTTATCACGGAATGATAAATCAGGATCGCTATAACGATAACTGCCTAAGTCATTAGAAATTAGGTGATCGGCAAAACTACTGAGCAGCTCACGAGTATTTGGGGCACGGAAACCAACTGAGTAATTTAATGAAGGCTCAATGGCGTAACCTTCATGTGGAAACCCAGGTGGAATATATAAAATATCGCCGGGTTCCATTTCTTCGTCGATGATGGCGTCAAAAGGTTGAACTTGTAGTAAGTCAGGGTGCGGGCAATGTTGTTTCATTGGGATTTTTTCACCCACTCGCCAATGACGACGGCCTTCACCTTGAATAATAAACACATCGTATTGGTCTAGGTGAGGACCTACACCACCGCCGGGGACTGAGTAGGAAATCATTAAGTCGTCCATCCGCCAGTCCGAAAGGACGCGAAATGGTTTCATTAATGCAGAGCTTGGATGATGCCAGTGGTCAACTGCTTGAACTAAAATAGACCAATTCTCTTCGCCAAGGTGGTCATAGCTTTCAAATGGTCCGTGACCAACCTGCCAAATCCCTTCTTTATGGCTAACCAAACGGCTATCAACCTCATCTTCCATCGCCAAACCTGCAAGTTCATCAGGCGAGATAGGATCAATAAAATTTGCAAACCCTTTTTTGATAAGCAGTGGGCGCTTCTGCCAGTGACTGTCGAGGAAACTCTGCCAGTCGAGATTTAGTTTGTAATCCATCTTATTGTCCCTTGGAGCTGCTAAGTATTGCTAATCAGTTTATTACAATATACCCGGTTCCAATACTGCAAAATGACCTATATGTGTGTAATGGTATGCTGTTAAATAAACTTTCTGAGAAACGGGTATTAAAGGTTTATCTTGAGAGTGAACCAAGTACATTACCCTAAATTACTATTTATAAAACACTTCATAAATAGTATACCGGAAATGGTTTGTAAAATAGGGGACAAGTGGACGCATATCACAGATTAACTATCTTCAATCATAGATTGCTGCCTAAATGTGACGGATAAACGAGCACCACCAAGCGGGCTGTCACTAATTGTGATATCTCCCTCGTATTGGTCGATAATATCCACTGCAATGGACAAACCTAAACCTTGACCTGGACGAAGGGTGTCTGCACGTTGCCCACGAAGGAAAATCAAACTACGTTTGCTTTCGGGCACGCCTGGGCCATCATCATCAACAACCAATGTTAAGCTATCAGTTCCGGCAATAGCACTAACTTCGACGAATTCAAGGCAATATTTACACGCGTTTTCCATGATATTACCCATCACTTCCATAAAGTCATTTGGTTGACCCAGCCAAGTTGTTTCAGGAGAAACATTAACCGTAATAGAAACACCTTTGTGTTGGTAAACTTTATGGAGGGCACTCGCAAGGCTGTCTAATATTGATGGAACAGATGAAATTTCGCGCAGCATCATATTTTCATCACCTTGCGTTGATGCGCGGTGCAAATAATAACCCACCTGTTGAGATATACGGCCAATTTGTTCGAGCATGATGGGTTCAGCCTGCTCAATATTCATTTGCTTACCTGAACGAAGAAGCCGCAGTGTTGACTGTAAAACGGCTAAAGGCGTCTTTAAACTGTGTGTTAAATCAGAAAGTGTCGTGCGGTATTTGCTGTAACGCTTACGTTCATTCGTTAATAAAATATTAAGATTACGTACTAGCCCACGAAGCTCATACGGAGGGTTCTCATCCAGTGTATCTCGTTCACCTTTTTCTAAGCTACTTAGTTGTGATACTAATGATTTAATTGGCCGTAGGCTCCAATAGGCCGCTAACCATAATAGTGGGATAACTAAGATTAAGTTAGCTAGTAACACATAACCGAACCACTCCCAAACTAAACCCGTATTTTGTAAGTCTTGTGGTAGTGTATCAACAACGACAATGGTGAGCGGAGGCAGGTTTTCACTAGCTGCATATTGGTTGACGGACACGGAGTGAGTAAGCGGTTCATCGTCGTTATCCATGTCATCTAATTTTGTATTGAATTCGGGGTTGTCATCTAGAAGTTGGCGAGTTTCGCGAATGTCTGTATCAATTTCATATAAGCCTTCTTTTTTAAGCCAGTCATTACGGATCAGCCGTTCAACGCTAGGTACATCACGTTGGCGCCATAACACGAGCCCTTGTTCATCATAAATAATGACCAAAGTCGGGTTGTTTAACGTGAAATTTGGGGGGACGCGAATGTCAATTTTATGGTTTTGCCATTGGGCTAGGCTATAAATTAAATTACTTTGGCTACGTAATAGGGTGTAAGTGGTTTTATCGAAACTAATCAAATACCCCAAAATCGCGACGATGCCGTAGGATAAAGTGAGTGCCAAGATCACCGCGGATGTTGCACAGAGAAAACGTGCTCGTAGCGAAAGGGGTTTGAACTTAAATTTACGTAGCTTCATGTTAGCCATTCACATCAAAACGGTAGCCTTGACCACGCACTGTGACAATTACATCATCACTATGAAATTGTTGGATTTTTTTTCGTAAACGGCCCATTAAAACATCAATGGTATGACTTTCTCTGAGCTCAGCATCTGGGTAAAGCTGGCGCATTAACGAGTCTTTGCTAACCACTTTCCCATTGTTGCGTAGTAGCGTTTCAATGATAGTGTATTCAAAAGCGGTTAATTTGACGGTTTCGCCATTAACGGTAAATTCTTTGCGTGATAGGTCAATCACGAAATTGCCTAATTCGAGTACTTGTGAAGCAAGACCACTATTTCTGCGCATCAAAGCTTGCATACGGGCAACCAGTTCTTCTAACTGGAAAGGTTTAGTCACGTAGTCATCAGCACCACTGTTTAGCGCTTGTACTTTTTCTTGCCAACTTTCCCGAGCAGTTAATACTAATAGTGGAATATTGACGTGCTCGCTACGCCAGCGTTTGATCATAGAAAGCCCGTCTTCATCAGGTAAGCCCAAATCGACAACTGCGATATCTGGACAGCTTTCGTGCAAAAAGTAATCAGCTTCTTTTGCGTCTTCAGCTGAATCAACCTGATGGCCAAGCTCTTTAAGCTGGACGGTTAAATGGTGACGAAGTAACGCATTGTCTTCGACAATAAGAATACGCATCGGAAACCCTCATATTGAAAAGAGATAGCTACAACTTATCAGATAGTAGCACTAGATACGCTATGGTAAAAAGAGTTCTGAACAACGACAAGGGATTAAGTAAATATAAATCAAACGAAGCGGAAATATAATTTATCTATATTTAGCTTTGAATAGCTTAGTATGATAGATAGAGCAGGGAATTCAAAATGATAATTAAAAAAGGCGACTTATAAGCCGCCTTTTTTGAAACCATGGAAGCTATTTTAGCTCGTCGATGAAAGTGACAGCGTAACCGATGTAGTTTGCAGGCGTCATTTCTTTCAAACGTGCTTTTTCGTGCTCTGGCAGGTCTAAACTATCAATAAATTGTTTCATACCTTCAGCGGTAACACGTTTACCGCGGGTCAATTCTTTGAGCTTTTCATACGGTTTTTCAATACCATAACGGCGCATTACAGTTTGAATTGGCTCAGCCAATACTTCCCAGTTTTGGTCTAATTCATCCAGTAAATGTTGTTCATTCACTTCTAATTTATTCAAACCTTTCATGGTTGATTGATATGCAATCAATGCATAACCTAATCCGACACCGAGATTACGTAATACTGTCGAATCAGTTAAGTCGCGCTGCCAGCGAGAAACGGGAAGTTTGCTAGCTAAATGGCCTAAGACGGCATTGGCTAAGCCTAAATTACCCTCAGAGTTTTCGAAATCAATCGGGTTGACTTTGTGTGGCATGGTAGAGGAACCAATTTCACCTGCGATTGTTTTTTGTTTGAAGTGATTTAATGCGATGTAGCCCCAAATATCACGGTCGAAGTCTAACACGATAGTGTTAAAGCGAGCGACGCAATCAAATAACTCAGCAATATAGTCATGAGGTTCAATTTGCGTAGTGAATGGGTTCCATTGAATGCCTAAAGAGGTAACAAAGGTTTCGCTGAATTCGTGCCAGTTAACTTCAGGATAAGCGACCATATGTGCATTATAGTTACCGACTGCGCCATTGATTTTACCTAGAATTTCAACTTGTTGTAGCTGGCGGAATTGGCGCTCTAAACGATAAGCAACGTTCGCAAACTCTTTACCAATGGTGGACGGGGTTGCAGGTTGACCGTGAGTACGTGAAAGTAACGGTAAATTGCGGTACTCATGAGCCATTGTTTTGATTTTATCAATGATTTGACGCCATTGTGGCAGCAAGACTTCTTCACGAGCGGTTTTCAGCATTAATGCGTGAGAGAGGTTATTGATATCTTCTGAAGTACAAGCAAAGTGAATAAATTCAGAAACTGCATGAAGAGCAGGGATGTCCGCTACCTTTTCTTTTAGAAAGTATTCTACAGCTTTCACATCATGGTTAGTTGTGCGTTCAATTTCTTTGATACGCATTGCGTCTTTTTCACAGAAGTTCGCGACAATTTCATCCAAGTAAGCGATTGCGTCAGCGGCAAATGCAGGAACTTCTTTGATTTGAGCGGTTGCAGCCAGTTTTTGTAGCCAGCGAACTTCAACTTGTACGCGAAATTTCAGTAAACCAAACTCACTAAAAATAGTGCGTAACGTGCTGACTTTATCACCGTAACGGCCGTCAATCGGGGATACAGCGGTCAGTGAGGATAATTCCATTGGTAGCAACTCCAGATTTAAAGGTGAGACAAAATATCTTTCGCCTGATTAGCCAGACGATTGCGAGAGAACATGAGTTGAATGCGACTTCCACCAACTTGTTGCCAAAGCACTGCGCAGCGAATGCCAGCGAGCAAGGTGGCTCTAACTTTTGCTTGAACGAGTGTGTTTTTTAGGATGTCAGGGGAACCAGTGACCTGAATTCGCGGTCCAGCTGGGCTGACTACATCTACATAAATACCCGCAAGTGCGTTAAACACGCCTTCAGAAAGTGGTTCAAAATAACCCGCTTGGCGTTCAAATTGCTCAATACGTTGGCCCAGCTGGTTCATCGCTTCTTGGTTTTTATTGAGGCGACGTTCAAGCGTCATAATGCTTAACATATATCGCGTCATTTCAGCCGATAAACCACTGTTACCGCCAGTCAGCATACCTAACATGGCACTGAGGCCCGTCTTTAAATTTTCGGCATCATTACCAAATACATCCAAAGTGGATTTTGGATTCATATTGGTGAGGCTATTGACCATGGTTTCAGTGTCTTTCTCAAGACAAACACCTTCATGTGCGAGTTTTTGAACCATCGCGCTTGCTTGGCAGATACCCGCTAAAGCAAGCGTAATGTCATAATAGTTTTTTGCCACATTTACTCCTGAATACGGGCTTCAATAATACCGCCACCGAGACAAACTTCATCGATATAAAATACAGCGGATTGACCTGGAGTGACAGCCGCGACAGGGTAGTCAAAAGCCACTTCAATGCGATCATCACTTAATGGGGTGATCGTACAAGGGATATCCGCTTGACGATAACGTGTTTTTACTACGCAACGTAGCGGCTCAGTCATGGTTTTCCGGTCAACCCAATGTAATTGCTGAGCAATTAACCCAACAGACATCAAACGAGGGTGTTCATGGCCTTGAGCTACGATAAGAATGTTGTTTTCGACGTCTTTATCGACAACATACCAAGGTTCTTCGGAGCCTTCTTTTGTACCACCGATACCGAGACCTTTTCGTTGCCCTAAAGTGTGGTACATCAAACCTTCATGTTGACCAATTGTTTCGCCATCAACAGTGACGATAGGGCCAGGCTGAGCGGGTAAGTAGCGGCCTAAAAAGTCGCGAAACTTACGCTCACCAATGAAACAGATCCCCGTGGAGTCTTTTTTCTTTGCAGTAACTAAGCCAATTTCTTCTGCAATACGGCGTACTTCAGGTTTTTCGAGTTCACCAACGGGGAAAAGGCTTTTAGCTACTTGTTCGTGGCTCAGAGTATATAAAAAATAGCTTTGGTCTTTGTTGTTATCTAAACCACGTAATAATTGGCTTTTACCATTGACATCACGGCGGCGCACATAGTGACCAGTAGCAATGTAATCTGCGCCTAAATCTTCAGCCGCAAATTCTAAGAAAGCTTTAAACTTGATTTCTTTGTTGCAGAGAATATCTGGGTTCGGTGTGCGGCCTGCTTTGTATTCAGTTAAGAAATGTTCGAAAACATTGTCCCAATATTCAGCAGCGAAATTAATGGTATGAAGTTCAATACCCAGTTTGTCACACACAGCTTGTGCATCGGCAAGGTCAGTAGCAGCTGAACAATATTCTGTGTCGTCATCTTCTTCCCAGTTCTTCATAAACAGACCAGCAACCTGATACCCTTGTTGCTGTAGCAAGTAAGCGGATACAGAGGAGTCAACACCACCGGACATCCCGACGATGACTTTTTTTTGGCTGTTATCTGACATGGTACTATTATTTGACATGGAAATATCTCACTGCGGAAAAATCAAGCCCCATACTTTAGCATGTTGTTCCCGCATTACACCAGAGTTAGCAGGGAATATTATTGCTTGGTGAAATCTTCACCAAGCAGAAGTTAAGTACTTAAAGATAATGGTCGCCGTAAGCGGTTAAAATATCGAGAGGATAATGCTTTCCTGTGAGAAAACAGCGCAAACTTTCCGCCACTAGTGGTGAACGCAGGCAGTTGCTATTTAGAATTTCTTGGGCAGTCAGCCAATGGCATTTGCTAATATCACTGTCTTGTGGCTGTGTCTCACAAATGGATTCAAGTTCTACGGCAAATAAAAAACGGATAAACTGAGTTTTATCTGGGGCAATCCATTGATGAATTTTAATTAATTGTGTTGGTGTGGCTTTGATTCCAGTTTCTTCTAGTAATTCACGTTCGGCGGCTTGCAAAATAGTTTCATTAGCTTCTAAATGCCCAGCTGGTTGATTCCAAGTGGGTTTATCATTTATCCACTCTTCCACGACTAAAAATTTGCCTTGAGCATGCACAACAGTTGCTACAGTCACATTAGGTTTAAACAACAGTTACCTCCTTCCATTCGCCAACTGAAAGATTTCCCAAATTAAATTCACCAATTTGATAACGAATTAGCCTAAGCGTTGGAAAACCTATATTTGCCGTCATACGACGGACTTGCCGGTTACGTCCTTCATATAATGTAATTTTTAACCAGCTAGTCGGGATATTTTTGCGTTCCCGTATTGGCGGAGTTCTTTGCCATAGCCATTCAGGTTCGCCAACTAACTCGATTCCCGCAGGGAGTGTTGGACCATCATTTAATATTAACCCTTGCCGAAATTTTAGTAGTGCATCTTCATCGGGAATACCTTCTACCTGAGCATAGTATATTTTCCCTGTTTTTTTCTGTGGTTGAGTTAAACGTGCCTGTAGTTTTCCATCATTGGTTAAAATTAATAGCCCTTCACTGTCCCTATCAAGACGTCCTGCGGCGTATACATCGTTGATTGGAATATATTTTTTTAGTGTGTCGCGACCTTGTTCATCAGTAAATTGAGGAAGAACATCAAAGGGTTTGTTAAATAAAATGATTTTAGTTGATATTTGCTGTCTTACCGAAACACGCTTAGCGTTATGCTTTAAAGCAGTCGAGGGTGGCGAGTAACGATTTTTCTTCGGAACTGATTTTTTGTTCGGTCTGTTCATGGTCATTCAATGAGAATTTATTGGTTTTAATTTGCGGCGACTTATTTCATCTAGTGTAGGAGATTTAACGGTTTGATCCTAGAACGTATTTTTCATGGCGATGTAATATTTAATTAACAACTTTAAAAACATTTAAATCAATAAAAACAATTTTCCATTTAAAAATAAGTACATATGGATTTGTTTGGATGGTGATAGTGTGAGCAAAACGTATTTTTAATTTGAGTTAACTTGCTAATATTATTTTTTGTGAGGGAAGTATTTTAACAAAAGTTGTGTCGTTCCCTCAAATGGGTTATTGACAACTTTTCATCGCGGTTTGATTTATTTCTAATAATGGAATGCTTAAATTAATTTATTGATTTAACAGTATTTATAAATAGATATTCGATTAACTTACAAGGTAAAACAGTACGTTAAATGCGATCGGCATTGAAGCTTAGATGAGTAATCATTGGCGTTCGACGCAGATTGAAGTAGTATTGACACGTCTCTTACAAAAAATTAACAAGCAAAATACGCAAGTGAAAGGAGAGGTTAATGGAAAGCAAAGTAGTAGTTCCGGCAGAAGGCGCTAAAATTACCATTGATGCAAAAGGCAAACTAAACGTTCCGAACAACCCAATTATCCCTTTTATCGAAGGTGACGGCATTGGTATCGATGTCACACCAGCAATGTTGAAAGTGGTTGATGCGGCAGTGAAAAAAGCCTACAACGGTGAGCGCAAAATTTCTTGGATGGAAGTTTACACCGGTGAAAAATCTACACAAATTTATGGTAAAGATGTTTGGTTACCAGAAGAAACTCTCGATTTAATCCGTGATTACAGTGTTTCAATTAAAGGCCCTTTAACAACTCCTGTTGGTGGTGGTATTCGTTCTCTGAACGTTGCATTGCGTCAACAACTTGACCTGTATATCTGTTTACGTCCTGTTCGCTACTACAAAGGCACTCCAAGCCCAGTTAAACAACCTGAACTGACTGATATGGTTATTTTCCGTGAAAACTCTGAAGATATCTATGCGGGTATCGAGTGGAAAGCGGGTAGTGCAGAAGCAGATAAAGTTATTAAATTCCTGAAAGATGAAATGGGTGTGACTAAAATCCGTTTCCCACAAGACTGTGGTATTGGTATTAAGCCTTGTTCAGAAGAGGGCACAAAACGTTTAGTTCGTGCTGCTATTGAATATGCTATTGATAACGGCCGTGATTCAGTGACTTTAGTTCATAAAGGTAACATTATGAAATTCACTGAAGGTGCATTTAAAGATTGGGGATACCAATTAGCACAAGAGGAATTTGGCGGCGAATTATTAGATGGCGGCCCATGGGTTAAAATTAAAAACCCTAAAACTGGTAAAGATATTATCGTTAAAGATGTTATCGCAGATGCTTTCTTACAACAAATCCTGCTACGCCCAGCAGAATACGATGTTATCGCTTGTATGAACCTAAATGGTGACTACATTTCTGATGCATTAGCAGCGCAGGTCGGTGGTATTGGTATCGCTCCTGGTGCAAATATTGGTTCTGAGTGCGCATTATTCGAAGCAACTCACGGTACTGCACCAAAATATGCAGGCCAAGATAAAGTTAACCCAGGCTCTATTATTCTTTCTGCTGAGATGATGCTGCGCCATATGGGCTGGACTGAAGCTGCTGACCTAATCGTTAAAGGTATGGAAGGCGCAATCGAAGCTAAGACTGTAACCTATGACTTCGAACGTCAATTAGAAGGCGCTAAATTACTGAAATGTAGCGAGTTCGGTGACGCAATCATTAAGCACATGTAATTTATTACGTGGTGTGATTAGTAACGGGAGCTTAATAGTTCCCGTTTTTTATTATCACTTCTGAAACGGTTATCAAAAAGTTATCAAAACGAATTATCAAAATCTATCTATATTCCGACTATTAAATAACAACTCTCACCCAATCCTTACCCCGATCATCATTATATTTATCGGTCATTTTTTGCGATTTATGACCCAGTAAATCTTTTGTATTAATTCCCTGATCCCGATACAGTCTTTCTGATAAAGATCGTTGTTCATGAAATGAAGCTGGTGTTCCTTCACCCCAATCAATATCAGTTTTATTTCGCGCCTTCTTGAAGTTTGTTGTTATTGTATTTGCTGTAACTTGCTCACCTCTATTTGCTTGAGATGTTGTTCTAAAATAATGAATCAGATACGGACTGAGAACACGGTCACGGCATCTAGAAACAACATCTCTCAGCGACATGTTTAATGCATCAGATCTTAACGCCAGTGGAATAGCCAGTTTACTTCCTGTTTTTTCTTGCGTTACATGTAAATGGTCATCCCAAATATCACTAAATTTCATTGCTGAAATATCGCCAAGTCGTTGTCCTGTAATGACAGCTAATAACATCGCATTGCCTAAGTACTTATGTTGTTTACCCGGAGTTTCTTGATGAAAACGACATTGAGCGTGAAGATTACGACTACTGCGATATTCCAAACGGCCACTGGATTGACGTGCGTGTAAATATGCCATCCAATTCTATCTACAATCAAAAGCAAGCTGAAGCACAGAGACTCGCTAAGCTGGAAGCAGAGCGATTAGCACAAGAAGAAGCTAAACGTGCAGCAGAGGAAGCGGAAAGGGCAGAGCAGGAAGCTGCGGAGCGCGAACAAAATGAGACTATAGAAAATTGATCTTTACATACGCATAAAATGGTTAAATAATACTGTTTATGCATACAGTATTATTTGGTGTCGTATGAAATTAAGACTAATTGAAACAGATGATTTACTAGCAAGCTTCCCCCTCTTTCTTGACCGAGTGCCAGCAGGCTTTCCATCACCCGCTGCGGACTATGTTGAAGACCGCATTAATTTAAATAGCGCCCTCATTAAGCACCCTGAAAGCACATATATGCTCAGGGTGGAAGGGAATTCAATGATTGATGCAAATATCAATGATGGTGACGTTGTTATTGTTGACAGCGCGGTCACAGCAAAAGAGGGGGATATCGTTATAGCTAGCTTTGAGGGGGAGTTTACGGTTAAGAAACTACACCTCAACCCACCTATGTTACTTCCAATGAATCCCGCTTATTCACCAATCATTATCAACGATGAACAGGATTTTCAAATATTTGGCGTTGTTACCTACATTATTCATCGGGCGCAATAATGTTTGCGCTGGTTGATGTAAATAGTTTTTATGCAAGTTGTGAGAAAGTCTTTAGGCCAGATCTGGCAGGGAAGCCAGTAATTGTTTTAAGTAATAACGATGGCTGCGTGATTGCACGTTCATCAGAAGCGAAAAAACTTGGCGTAAAGATGGGGGAACTGTATTACGAGCGCCACAGTTTTTATAGACAAAACAACATTAATATATTTAGTTCTAACTACGTACTTTATGCTGACATGAGTAATAGAGTCATGTCACTATTATCAACATTCGCGCCCCGTTTAGAAATCTATTCAATAGACGAGGCCTTTCTTGATTTTGCAGGTATGAATAGTACCTTTAATCTTGAGGAATACGGCCGTGAAATTCAATCAACTATCCTCCAAAACACTCACCTCCCTGTAGGTATCGGTATTGGCCCTACAAAAACTTTAGCTAAACTAGCTAACCATGCGGCAAAAACATGGAGAAAAACAGGTGGAGTTGTTGAACTCTCCTGCAAGCAACGGCAGCGAAAATTATTATCTCTTATCCCAATCGAAGAGGTGTGGGGTATTGGTCGTAGAATATCGGCAAAATTAAGAATTATGGGTGTAAATACTGCTTTGGATTTAGCGAATGCACCGGTAGCAACCATCCGTAAAACGTTTGGGGTTATATTAGAAAGGACATTGAGAGAACTCAATGGTGAGCCATGTATTGAATTAGAAGAAGTCCGAAAAATTAAGCAGCAAATACTGTGCTCTCGTTCATTTGGCCAGAAAGTTTTAGATATAGAAACAATGCGTAAGGCTGTTTGTGATTATGCAGAACGCGCAGCAGAAAAATTAAGGGAAGAGAAGCAACGCTGTAAAATTATCGGATTATTTATTCAAACTAGCCGTCACGCATCAGGTGAAGATTACGCAAATAGCATTAATATAAAACTCGAATACCCCAGCAGTGACACCAGAGATATTATCAATGCAGCAATGCGTGGGTTAAATACTATTTGGCGTGACGGTTACCGGTATTATAAAGCAGGCATCATACTATCTGATTTTACTGATTCAGATGTTACTCAGTTTGATATGTTTTCAACACAAAAGCCATTTCGTAATAGCGATGAGTTAATGAAAACATTAGACGCGATTAATAAGAGTGGGCAGGGTAAAGTGTGGTTTGCAAGTAAGGGCGGTGATAGCGGATACAAAATGAAAAGAGAAATGTTGTCGCCTGCTTACACGACAAATTTTGATGAATTACGAGTGGTTAAAAGCTAAGAAATGGGCTGGACGTTTTAACTGTATTGCTGAATAAGTAAAAAAGGGTAGGGAGAGGAGCTGTGAAGTACAAACAATATGGACTTTACTTTTTGACCTGACACAACTGGGGCACAGAGCTAAATTGAATATAATTGGCTGCTTTGTGCCAGAAGCAGACATAATTCATTATTCATGGATTGAGCCTTAGTGTATCGCCACGTAAGTTAAAAAAATTCCATTAGGTTATAAGTATTTTTCCATAAACATCGCAAATTAATAATGAAGATTCGAAAGATTTATCTGTAAAAACGCTATGAACATGACGATAACACCATATTACATTCATCTTAAATACTGTGAGAAAAAGTGCCCCACCTCAGTGAAATGAGTTATTGTTTCGGATGCATTTGGGTCCATGTGGTACTGAGCATGAGATATTCCTTCAAGTATCATTAAATTTGCATCAACGCCTGCTTGACGTAATTTTAAGTGCATACGAACGGTATTGCTTAAAAATAAATCTCGCGTGCCTGAGGTTAATAATGTGGGAGGAAATCCTGTAACGTCACTATAAACAGGTGAAAGCATTGGGCCTTTTAAATCATGCCCATTCGCATAAAGCTTTGCAGCATCACCTAACCAACCATCATAGCTGACCAAAACATTATCGACGCCTTCATTCGTAAAATAGCTATCCCCAGTTTTTGTTAAATCAGACCAGGGGGTGCCAGGGGCTATAGCAGCAGGTAAAGGTAACCCAGCCGTCTTAATCCTTAACATAAGGGCTAACGTCATGCCACCGCCCGCCGAAGTGCCAAATACACCAATTTTATTTGCGGGTACACTTTTTAATAACGTTTGATAAGCATCAAAAGCATCATCTAGCGCAGCAGGATAAGGATGTTCTGGTGGCATTCGGTAATCAACCACAATGACTCGATACCCTGCGATCCCCGCCATATAAGTTGCTTCTAATGTCCCTGCTTCTCCCGCCCCAAGAACATAACCCCCCCCATGAAGATTGAGTAACACACGGTCTTGATTTTCTTTTTTCATCCGTTTAGGGGTGAGAATAAAAATAGGTACGTTACCGAGTTTATTCGCTTCTAATGAAACTTCTAATTGTTGGCGTAACGCGGGTAATGTTGTTTCAATTGCAGTATCAAAATCTTGAACCCATTGATTCCACTCTTGTGCATTTTTAGGATGAACGTCCCACGAAGATGCAGGTTTGGCAATCAAAGACTGCATCTGTGTACTGACCGTATTAGGAATAGGAAACTGACGAGTTTCGCTCGAAGAAAAAGCAAAGAAAGTCATCATAAAATTGACCAATAAAGCAAACAGTATTTTTCTCAATGCATTTACCTCAATTGTGATTTAATGACTAAACAGGCTACAACTTATAAGTTCTGCTGAAAGAAAACAGTGAGTTTATCGAAAGGGATCTTGCTTGGATTATCATATAAATCAACATGATCAGCATTTGGAATAATCAAGAGTTCTTTAGGTTCTGAAGCTACTTTGTACACATCTTCAGAGTAATAACGAGAGTGTGCATTTTCTCCTGCAATCAGCAAAATTGGTCTTGGTGATATCATTTCAATATTGGTATGCATTGGAAAATTAAAAAAAGATATAGGCGTTGTTGCTGTCCACGCGGTTGTTGAGTTAATTGAACGAGGGTGAAAACCTCGAGGAGTACGGTAATAATCAAAAAATGCGGCTAATACAGGTGGCGCATTCTCTGGCAAAGTCTCCGGTAAAACACGTTGCCCCTCGATAATATTGCCATCTTCATCGAATGGCACCTCATGGTAACCTAAAGCATAGTATCCATTTTTTGCATCTTTCCAGCGCTGCTGGCTAAGATAATCAATCACTTTATGTTGTTCTTCAATAGTGTAACTATCTTGGTACCCACGGCTAATACTGCGAGACATATCGTACATTGATGCTGTCGCTACGGCTTTAATGCGTGAATCGCTGCTTGCTGCGGTTAAAGCCATACCACTTAATCCACAAATAGCTAGTACCCCAATACGATTACGGTCAACATTTGGCTGCAGACCTAAAAAATCAACAGCAGCGCTAAAGTCTTCCGTATTGATATCCGCAGAAGCAACATTTCGAGGCTCCCCCCCACTTTCGCCAGTAAAAGAGGGATCAAACGCGAGAGTAATAAAACCACGTTCCGCTAATGTCTGTGCATACAACCCTGAAGACTGTTCTTTTACCGCGCCAAATGGACCACTCAATACAATCGCAGCGGATAACCCACTGGTATCTTTAGGTTGATATAAGTCCCCAACTAGCACTAAACCATAACGATTTTTGAATGTGACTTTTTTATGTTCAACTTTATCACTTTTTACAAAGGTTTTATCCCATCGCTCACTGAAACTTGTATTTGGTTGTGCTAATACTGGCGCTGTAATTATGGATGCCATACTTGCAACAGCAATACTTGCCCCCGTCAATTTCAATAAATCTCTACGTTCATGATTCATAATGTGCATCCTCTTTTAGTCATTTCTTTGGATAAGCTCTATTACGGCTTGTTTTGGTGATGTAAATTCCAGATATTCCAGTCCTTGAGTTATTTTTCCTAATTTAAATAACCCTGATGAGTAACTAAATGGTTGATAAAAAATAGCGATATTCCCCCAAGGGGCATAATAAGTAATGTCTCCCACTTCTGGCACGATCCCACTGGATGTATTACCGGTCAGTAACTTTCGGGGAAGATAAGTGATTTTTTCTGTGGATGAGTAATCTGCCAATTCAACGGTGAGCGGTAATAAACGGATAAAATCACGCGTCATTTCTGAATCTTCTAGCTCTGCCTTAATTATTTGCGTATCAAGACGGATTTCGATTAAGTACACTTGAGGCTCTATTGATAAATTACGCGCCAATAATGGCTGGTTAATACTGCCAAATACCAACAGAAAATAAAAAGTTAATGGGGTAAACCTATTTTTAAATAATAGATTCAACATATTATTTTTCCCTTTCGGCCTTTGCTGTGCATTGAACAAGTATTGCTGCAACGATAAGAAATAACGCACTGATTGCAAAAGTACTTTCATAGCCCATCGAATCAAAGAATATGCCTCCTACCGAAGCACCACAGGCAATAGAAAGTTGGATTACTGCAACCATCAATCCGCCTCCAGCCTCTGCGTTATTGGTAAATACTCGAGGTACCCAGCTCCACCAGCCAACAGGTGCCGCAGTCGCAATAAAGCCCCAAATACTCAGCAATACAATGACAACAAAAATGGAGTAACTAAAGAAAATAAGTGATACTGCAATACTGGCCATCAGTAATGGAATGACCATCAATGTTTGATAGAACCCTATTTTTAATACACGATTAATCAGTAGAGTTCCGATAAATCCCGTAATACCAATAAGTAACAAAATAAATGTCACCATTGAGATATCGACTTTTACCACGGTCTCAAGAAAAGGACGTACATAGGTAAATAGAGTAAATTGCCCCATAAAAAATAGACCGATAGCAAACATACCGAGTATGACGACACGGTATTTCAAAAAGCTAAAAATCCCGAAAATCTGAGGTGTATTTTTATGATTACTAGAATCAGTTGGCATTGAGGGTAAACTCACCCATAACCACACCATCGTTGCCACGGCTATAGGGACTAAACTTAAAAAAGCACCTCGCCACCCAATAGTTGATCCTAAATAAGCTCCTAAAGGTGCAGCAATAACGGTTGCTAGCGCATTACCGCTATTGAAAATAGCCAGTGCTTTAGGCACTTGCTCTATTGGTACAAGACGCATTGCTGTCGCAGCTGACATAGACCAAAAGCCACCTACGACAATACCGATTAGCGCACGGCCTGCCATATAAATATAATAATTGGAGGCTAAAGCAATCAATGCACCTGAGACTCCCATTAAGAACGTAAGCCCCAGTAATAAAGCTTTACGATTTAAATGGCGAGTAAGTGCAGAAATAAATAAGCTCGTTATGACAGCAAATATTCCAGAGATAGTAATACCTTGTCCCGCCATTCCTTCTGTCACCTGAAAATCAAGCGCTAACGGCGTTAACAAACTCACAGGCATAAATTCTGAAGCTACCAAAACAAAAACACATAGCGTCATGGCAAAAACTGCACTCCAGTTCGCTCTTTCGGGAAAGTTTCGCTCTTGTAAAATGGCATCATCCATCGATTATATTCACCTATGCACCTACGATATTTAATGGACATCATCATGGCATATGGGTAATAATTTAATTAGTGGGTATAATCTTTATGAACTTGTGAGAAAAATTCATTAATGATGAAAGGTAAAATGAATGACTTGCACGCTTTTCTGATCGTTGCTCAAGAGCAAAGTTTTACAAAAGCGGCTGCAAGACTTGGTGTGACGCCTTCGGCCTTAAGCCATACAATACGACTTTTGGAAGAGCGTTTAGGGATTCGACTTCTCGCAAGAACAACCCGAAATGTTTCAGTGACAGAGGCTGGCGCACAACTGATGAATGCCATTCGTCCTCTATTTGAACAGATTGATATTGAACTTAATGCATTAAGTGAGTTAAGAGACAGCCCCAGAGGGACTATTCGCTTAAGTTGTACCGATGACCAAATAGAAATTTATATTCGACCAATATTGAATAATTTAGTAGTGCTTGGATATTTGAGCAGCCCTAATTTAAACGGTTCGTCTGCGCTATATCAGTTATCCATAAAAGATCGCCTAGGCGGTCTTTTTTATAGTTAAAATAAACATAAGATTTATCGTCACGATTGGTCAGAGTTACATGTGCAGTTATGTGCAATAACCCCTCTAAAGTGTTAATTATTTGCCTTAAGATTCTGTTAAGATTTAATCGATAAACTATAAAAAATTAACAGACAAAAGGAATTATTATGAATAAGGCAATTATTGCGCTCGTATTATCAGCAGCTTCATTTGGCGTGTTAGCTAACAACCATGCTGGCGGATTTGTTTCGAATGATGGTTCTGTTGGTCCAAAAGGTGGGTTTGTTGCAACGGCTCAAGCAGTGACAACTGTCGTTCAAGCGAAAGAGCTTCCTGATGATGCATGGGTTTCACTTGAAGGTCATATTGTTAAACAGATTGGTAAAGAGCTTTACGAATTTAAAGATAGTACTGGCTCAATCGCTGTAGATATTGATGATAGACGCTGGCGTGGACAGGTTGTGACGCCTGAAACAAAAGTTCGTTTAGATGGTGAAATTGATAAAGAGTGGGCTTCATTAGAAGTTGATGTGAAGCGAGTAACTATTATCAATAAATAATCGTAAATCTTTAATGAGCCCCATGATCGGGGCTTTTCTGCAATGAAAACTCCGCTTGCTAGCTTCTGTCTAATTCGTATGTTAGTTAGATAGCTTTATCTATCGCTCTTTCAATCGCTTTACATTCGGGACTATTTCCACTGGACTGTTCTATTTTCCCAGGTAAGTTACCTTCGGGAGTATCCATTTTTATCTCGCAAGTATCTGACTTAGTTTGGGGTTTAGTGTTTGATGAACAAGCTGTTACTAAAGCGATAACAAAACATACTAATATAGCTTTGTTTTTATGCATACTGTCTATCCTGTTTTAAAGGGGGTATTCTGAGGCTACAAAGGTTAAGTGCAAAGCGCAAAGAAATCCATGAGGTTGTGCTGTGTGGTTTTTGTTTTCTATAACAATAAGGTAACTTCAAGTGGTATGCCTGTCAAAAACTCCTTACTTTGGATTATTGGTTAGTCCTTACTTTATCTACAGTGCTTATAACTTCGGTGTTTTCCCTCATTAGAATACTTCGAGATTGTTTTTATTTAATTCTACAAATGCTATGCATTGAGTAGTATTTGTAGAATTTGGTATACCAGATTAACTACCTATGACTGCTTTCATTGCTTCGTTTTGTTTCGTAATTGCATTCAGGTAAGCGGGACTCGATTTTAAATTATCATGATGGTTAATAATATTTTGAGGTATTTTGAATTCTAAATTCAAAGGCTATTGAGTTGTTTGGAAAAGGAAAATATCGGCGATAGAAAATTTATTATTCGCGATGTATATCACAATTTATCCCACTTATAATCAAGAAGATAAAAGGATTGGAAGCGAATATTGAGTTTGGCGTCAAAGAAAACTCTTGGGAAGACTACAGGTAGAAAAGGATTCCGTTTCTCGCTATTTCAAGATAACAGATATAATCAATCTCCTGTGATGTAGATATTTAATTATGATTGTTCTTTCGAAAGTGCTGCAAAGATTGCCGTTTCCATTTTTTCAGGGGTAGTATTGGGTGCAAAGCGCTTGAGCGGGGTGCCGTCACGACCAATCAAAAACTTAGTAAAATTCCACTTAATTCTCTTACCTAGCAAACCGGGCAGTTCGTTCTTAAGATAGCGAAACACTGGATGTGTAGCGGCTCCATTGACTTCTATTTTCTCGAACATCGGGAAACTCACACCATAGTTAATATAGCAGGTCCGTGCGATTTCATCAGCGTTGCCAGGTTCCTGTTTCCCAAACTGATTGCAGGGGAAACCAAGCACCACCAAACCTTGGGCGGCGTATTTCTTGTAGAGAGATTCAAGTCCACCGTATTGTGGTGTAAAACCGCAATGACTGGCTGTATTAACGACTAGAACCACCTTACCTGCGTAGTCTGCCATAGAGACAAGCTGGCCACTAAGACTTCTAGCCGTTAATTGGTAAAAGGTACTCATATTCTAGTCCTCAAATGTGTGCGATGTAGCATTGAAGATATTGATGGTACAGTTTAGTGCTTTAATTTTATTATTTACATAAATAATTATTCGCAATTGCCATCCCGAATTTTGTCATAAAGCTTAAGAAATTACAGCTTGTGATAATCATAACCTCTATGAACTTAATAAGCTCCAGCGAGAATTTGACGACCTTTCTTTCAGGAACAGGGGCAACCTTGAGCAATATTTCCCCTTCCAGTTTTATGGGTGAATAAGTTCGGCGCACTGCAGCAGCGGATTGCTGGAGGGTGGACTTATAATTTTCGTTATGCTTTTTTGATTTAAATCAAAGTTGCATGCTATTTGCAATTTATTAATTGACCATTAATTAGTCCCTAAACTATAAATGGTAATGATACTGATTATTATTATTATCATAAAGGTTAACTATGCGTACGGATATTAATGGAACATTTTTACTCAGCTCATTAGCGCTTTTTGTTAGTCAAGGAGCCTTCTCTGCATCAACGCCTCCACCGCGTGCCCATATTGATGCCAGTGAAACGATGGTTGTCACATCAACTCGAAGTGAAAGTAGTTTATGGAATAGCCCAGTAACAATGCAAGTCATTGATAAGCAACAGCTTGATAGTTCGACAAACATAGCGCTAGCAGATGATTTACGCGATATTCTAGGTGTTGAAATTACCGATAATGCCTTAGCGGGACGTAAACAAATTCGCATTCGTGGGGAAGCATCTTCTCGAGTATTGATCTTAATTGATGGGCAAGAAGTCACTTATCAACGGGCAGGGCAAGATTATGGTGCTGGGCTGCTTATTGATGAATCCGCATTGGAACGCATTGAAGTGGTGAAAGGCCCCTATTCAGTACTTTACGGCTCTCAAGCTATTGGTGGTATCGTTAATTTCATAACCAAAAAAGGTGGCAATAAGCCATTGGGAGGCACTGTTAAGGCGGTATATAACTCCGCAACGACAGGGTGGGAAGAGTCAGCAGCGGCATGGGGGAGCATAGGTAAGTTTGATTATCGGCTCAACGGAAGTTACTCCGATCAAGGTGACAGAGATACTCCCGAGGGGCGCCTAAAAAATACGGACCATCGCAATAATAGCCAAGGTATGTGGTTAGGTTACACCGAAGGTAAACATAAATTTGGTCTTTCCCTTGATAGATATAAATTGTCGACACAAACATGGCATGAAGACCCAAGCTATGAACACTTCAGTGTCAAAATTCCTGATTTAACTCGTGAAAAAATTGGTCTTTTTTATGATTATCAAGCGGATGGTGAATATATTAAAAATATTCATTTAGATGCTTATGAACAAACTATTGAGCGTGATTTTGAAAATAAGCTGGCGGTTGTGACACCAACAGGGAGCCCAATGATTGGCGATTTACGAGTAGCTAATCAGACTCAATCGAATGACAAACAATATACTCAAGGGATCACACTACAAACAGATATTACACTACCCGCGAATAATCAACTGGTTGTGGGAGCTCAGCTTCAGCGCGACCGTGTAAAGCAGTCTTCAAAAAGTTCAACAGAGTCCCAAAGCTCAACGCAGTTCCCTCCTGCCGTCAATTATACAAAAACCAGTGATTCACATAATCGAACAGAGCAAACAAACTGGTCGATATTCGCTCAAAATCAATATGCTTTTGCAGATGATTGGAAGTGGACATTAGGGGCGCGGCAATATTGGTTAAGTTCGGAGTTGTTAAGTGGTTTTGAAAATACAAATCACTCAACAACGGGGAACACTTATCATAACCTTAAAAGCTCAAAAACGCATGATAATCAATTTATTACATCAACAAGCTTACGGTATTCAGGGTTTGAGAATACAGAGCTGCGTATCGCATTCGCTCAAGGTTATGTATTTCCAACATTGAGCCAATTATTTATGCAAACCTCAGCGGGGGGAAGTATCAATTATGGAAATGAGGGACTAAAAGCAGAGCGTTCTAACAACTATGAAATCGGTGCGCGTTATAACGGTAATCAATGGTATATCGATAGCGCTTTATATTATTCTGAAGCGAAGGATTATATCGCTTTAGTCACATGTTCAGGGCAGTCAATATGCAGTGGAAACAGTAATTCTTCACGAACAGGATATCACTATTATGACAATATCAATCGTGCGAAAACATACGGGCTAGAAATGACCGTCGAATACCAAGGATGGGATATCACTCCTTATGCCACAGGGAATTATTTACGTCGTCAATTTGATGGTGTGAATATAAAAACTTGGGATACCGGAGAGCCTAATGTTAGTGGGCGCTTTGGAGCTAAACATCAATTGATTCTAGACCAAGTGAACTTAACCTCAGATTTATATCTTCGAGCTGCTGCAAAAGCACAGGATAAAACGGGTGAAAAGCCAACGAGCACAGCAGGCTGGGCCACTCTTAACCTTGCGTTTAATACAGAATTTGGCTCAGACGATCAGTACCAAATTAACTTATCGTTAAATAACTTAACCAATAAAAAATACCAAACTGCCCACGAATCAATCCCTGCTTCTGGTTTTAGCGCTGCAACAGGCTTTGTATGGAAATTCTAAAAATGAAAAAAATAATAGCTGCACTATTTGTACTCAGTTTTTCAATAGTGAGTGCTGCGAGTGAAAGAATTGTTGTGGCAGGAGGCTCTCTCACAGAGTTAGTTTACGCTTTAGGCGCTGGAAACCAAGTGATTGGTGTTGATGAAACAACAAGTTGGCCAGTGGAAACAGCAAAATTACCTCATATTGGTTATTGGAAACAGTTAAGTGCCGAAGGAATTTTATCTTTGCATCCAACGTTGTTTGTCACTTGGCAAGATGCAAGCCCTCAATTGGTTTTTGATCAGCTAAAACTGCAAAAAGTCAGTGTATTAACGTTACCTCGAATACCAGCTACGGTTGAACAAATGTATCTCAATATTCATACCTTATCGGAGGTGTTACATAAACCGGAACAGGGGAATGCGTTGGTTAATCAGTTACGTAGCCGATTGGATAATATTGCTCAAATAAATGAAAAGAAAGGCAAAAAAATCAATGTGCTATTTATTCTTTCCGCGGGTAGTAGTGCGCCACAAATTGCAGGGAAAGGTAGCGTTGCCGATATCATTTTGACACTGGCTGGTGCGAACAATCTTGCGCAACACACACAATACAGAAGTTATAGCGCAGAAGGTTTGATTGCGGCAAACCCTGAAGTGATCATTGTAACCAGCCAGATGGTAGAAAAGGGCCTTAACCAGCTAGAACAAGTTCCCGGACTTACCCGAACTTCTGCTTGGAAAAATAAACGCATTGTGAGTATCGATCAGGCACTCATTTTAGGTATGGGGCCTCGAATTGCGGATGCCGTTGAGATTTTACACCACAATATTTGGCCAGATGAAACGGATAGTGAGTGATAATATGAAATATGATATTGATTTATCGCCTTATTTTGCATTAGAAGGCCATCAACCATTTAAAGATAGGCATGCAACAATGCCTTGGCGCGGGGCGGTACCAATTAGTGCTGATAAACGACAAGACACATGGCAGAAATTAATCAATTCGACGTTCGAACCACGTAAGCGATTGGTATAACTACATATTCCTTTTTGTGCAACACATTGTACTTTCTGTGGTTTCTACCAAAATCGCTATGATGCCTCTGAAAGCCATATTTATACAGAGTATTTGATCCGGGAGATTGAAACGGAAGCCGACAACGTATTACACCAGTCTGCCCCGATCCATGCTGTTTATTTTGGCGGTGGAACACCCTCTGCACTTTCTGCTAATGATTTAGCGCGTATTATTAATGTGTTACGCCTTCGTTTACCATTAGCTCCTGATTGTGAAATAACCATTGAAGGGAGAGTTCTTAATTTTGATGATGCACGTATTGATGCATGCTTAGATGCAGGAGCAAATCGTTTTTCAATTGGTATTCAGTCATTTAATAGCAAAATTCGTAAAAAAATGGCCCGGACATCAAATGGTGAGGAAGCTCGGAAATTTATGGAAAAATTGTGCCATCGAGATAGAGCGGCGGTGGTTTGTGATTTGTTATTTGGTTTACCTGAGCAGACAACCGAGTTTTGGGGTGAAGACCTGAGAATTGCAAGTGAGATTGGCCTAGATGGTGTCGACCTTTATGCACTTAATTTGATCCCAAGTACGCCACTTGGTAAAGCGGTTGAAAATAATCGAGTCACAGTTCCTGATCCTGCCAAGCGTCGTGACTTGTATTTACAAGGCTGCGAATTTATGGATAAACAAGGCTGGCACTGCATCAGTAATAGCCACTGGGCGCGGACAACACGGGAACGCAATTTATATAATTTGTTGATTAAACAAGGGGCTGATTGCTTGGCGTTTGGCTCTGGTGCCGGGGGCTCTCTCAATGGATATTCATGGATGGGGGAGAGGAATCTGACCTCGTATTATGAAGCAATTAATGCGAAAAGAAAACCGCTCATGATGATGATGCAGACGACCGATCCGCAGTATCAATGGCGCCATCGCTTACAGGCTGGTATTGAAACAGCGCGAGTTGTACTTGAACAATTTACCCCTCATGCGCAAATGCTGTCTCCACTCTTACAGCAGTGGTATCAGTCAGGATTAACACAAGATATTTCGACTGATTTAAGACTAACGAATGAAGGCCGTTTTTGGGCAAGTAATATTCTTCAATCACTTCAAGAGATTATCGTGAATCTTAATTCTATCCAATTCACGCAAGAAAAAATATCGTAAAGGAACATTTAATGAGTAATGTAGCGTTAGCTGATTTTTTGAAAACAGAGCCCGATGGAACATTAGAAACTATTGCAAAACAATATGATACCACCTTATTGGATGTAGTAAGACATTTGCCCGATATGGCTTTGACGATAGGAAAACATTTTGACTTGATTTGGGATGCTGTCCACACATGGGGTAATGTCACCACGCTAGTTCATACGCAGGATGTTATTCTAGAATTTTCAGGTGAGTTGCCTTCAGGTTTTCATCGCCATGGTTATTTTAATTTACGTGGTAAAAAAGGCATGACAGGGCATATCAAAGCTGAAAATTGTACATATATTGCACTAATTGAACGAAAATTTATGGGAATGGATACCGCCTCGATTTTATTTTTTAATCAATCAGGAGATGCCATGTTTAAAATTTTCTTAGGGCGTGATGAACACCGTCAATTATTACAGGAACAACTTGAAGCTTTTCGTTTATTAGTTAAGCAACTTAAAGAGAATAATTAATGGCAAGATGGTTAGTTTTTGGCACTGGTGGGCAGGGTGTTGGCAATATTATTGGCTCAGCTTTGGGGAGATGAACCTGTATCTAAATGGTTATTTTTGAATAAACCGACATCAGTACTCGATATTCACCACCAACAACATCTTTTTCGTTTGTTACGGCATCTAGTCAATACACGAAAAATAAATGTGTGTTGTGTATTACGCGATTTAAACCTTACGGCTCGCTTTGCTGATCACATTATTTTAATGCATCAAGTGCAAATTATTGCGGAGTAACTTTCATTATATTAAATCTTTAGTCCTCTATATGACAAGGAATGGTCTTTTTACTGGAACTACCCAAATTATTGGGTAGCTCAATTTTTTAATGGGGATATTAAGTATTCAAACAGTATCTATTTAGTTGGTTTTCCTTGCCAATATCCGGCGAGTAAAGAGCCCGATAAGTTATGCCAAACAGAAAACAATGCGCCTGGAAGAACAGCCATAGCACCAAAGTATTGCGCTCCTAAAGTTGCTGCTAACCCTGAGTTTTGCATGCCAACTTCAATTGCCAAAGTTCGGCAAGTTGACTCATCAAAACCAAATAAACGCCCGCCCCAATAGCCACCAATTAAACCGATTCCATTATGTAATACAACAGCAATAGCGACCATAAATCCAACAGAAGCAATATGGCTTTGGCTACCTGCAACGACAGCACTGATTATTGCTAATATACAAATCATTGATAAAGAAGGTAAAAATGGTTCAATTTTTTTCACTATTTCACTGAAAAGATGATGAATGACTAACCCTGCAATGATAGGGATAATTACGATTTGTAAGATAGACAGCAACATACCCATGACATTTACACTAATTGATGTATCTGCATATAACAGAGTCAATAAAGGTGTTGCAAATACGCCAACCAAGGTAGATACCGATGAAATCGTAACAGATAATGCCACATCCCCGCGCGCTAAATAGATCATCACGTTTGAAGCCGTTCCACTCGCCACGCTACCCACTAATATCATTCCAACGGCAAGATCAGCTGGCATATCAAAAGCTTTAGCCAAAAGCCAAGCTGCTAGGGGCATAATCAAGTAATGAATAAAGGTACAAATAATCACTGGGGCGGGTCTTGTCACGACGCGTTTAAAATCGCTAATTCTTAGTGTTACTCCCATAGTAAACATAATTAGCATCAGTAAGTAGCTAATAAACGGGGAGACCCCTGTAAATGAGTTTGGTGTATAATAAGCAAATATGGATAAGAGTAGAGCCCATAATGGGAATAATCGAGTGACTTTAGACAACATTAAGACATTCCTTTTTATCTATTTTAAGTGGTTAGGTTTTCCAATAAGAACGAGTCGATATCATGGAGAGGATTGATTTGAGTTTAATGTATCAACTCTCTATTCGAGATATAGCCTTCTGATAAAGAGCGTCGCTCATAGAATAAAGTTGGCGTTTTTTCTCCACAATCAGAACCGGACTTATTTAGCGCATTTTTAAAGTTTGTTGTTATTATATTTGTAGTTTTTTGTTCACCACGATTTGCTTGAAAATTCGTGTGGATATCATGAATCAGATACGGACTAACAACCTAGTAAACTTATCAGGATAGAAGCAAACACGCTATGAGGAAATTGAATGCATATATTCTCTGCATCTACTTTTGTAATCTTCAGCCTACGCTATTTAAACACCATTGCGACAGCGCCAACGATGCCTAAAAGGATATCAGCACCAGCAAAGGCATAGATATTTTTAACTTCTTCACTGCGAGTATCGGCAAAACGTTCAAGTGTTTTCTTGCTTGAAGGGGCTTCAACCTCTTCAAATTGCTGTATATAGCCAGCAGCTTTTGTATTTCTTGTTCGCTTGATTTAGGTTTTTTCCGACTTGATAAAAAAGCAGTAATTGTTCATGTTACGCCCTACAGGGTATTTGGTTAACTTACTAATCTTGCGTAAAGAAAAATGTTCAAACTTAGTGATTATAATCATAATTAGCACTGAATAATAATCATTGTCAATTCAATAAATTGTTAATAAACCCTAAGGGTAGTGCATTACATAGTCTTGGTATTATGAGATGAAAAACGAGAGCTTAAAACTCCCGTTTGTGCATTTAGAAAAATTCTTCGGTCATAACATAGGTTTTTGCCCAACTCGATGGCTTAGTTTCAAGTTTAAGCATGTAGACAAATCAGGGGGAAAAGGTTAAAAGGCTAGCAGCAGCCAAGCCTTTTAACATAGGTGGTAATATCTAGTTTTTCATATATACATTTAAGAATACATTTATATTTATATTAAAAATTTTAGATATGGTTATTAAATGATCTGCATAAATTGAGGTGCCTCCATGCTCATACTCTATATAATGACTTTCTGTAATATCCAAATTAATTGCCATTTCATGAGTTGATATTTTATTTTTCACTCTTATAATTTTTATATATTCACCAAGGTTCTTATTCCTTTGTGTGATTTCTTTCTTTATTATTTCTTTTTCTAGCATATTGGTGTTGGTGCAGTATTTTTGTTGATAATGAATGTTATTATAAATAAAGATATTGTTTTCTGTTGGGTAATGAATTTGAATATAAATTTAAACCCAAATCAATAATTTCACCTTCGCTCTCCAATTCTTTTAATAAAGAAACGAAGAAGGATTCTACGCTAATGTTTAATTGTATTAAAAACATTAAAATTAGACTGAATGATATAGTATTAACACCATTTTCGTAGCGTGAAACCTGTTGTTGACTGACATGAAGTAATTTGCTTATATCTTCTCCTGTCAGATCATTTTCGATACGTTTCTGCCTTAAATAATTTCCAATTAAGATGTTTACTTTGCTATTTAAAATAGCACGATCCATATTAACCCCTATAGTGAGTAAGAATTTTCTGAGATAAAAATTAATCAAATAATAATATTAAGTACAATCGTTTAAAACGCTTAATGATATATTTTTCATAGGCGCAATCGATTGAAAGAGAAAAGTCAATCGTTTGATTTTAATTTTCAGCTTGTAACAACATATTGATAAATAGCAATTAAATCAGTTTTTGCTATTTTTCCAATATTGCGAGATAAATGAATTGACAATTGTATTTACTCGTATAAAGAGTATTTGCGATTTAATTTTTATACGATACATTGAATATTAATTTTAATGATTAAATTATGCTTATTGTTTAGTATTTTATTTATTCTATTTTTTTTATTCTATATTTCTATTTAATTTATACATATATAAATATCCTTATTTACAATGCTGTATCATATTGGTAATAAAATATTACCAATTGAAATGTTTTGTTACAAATTAATTGATTGGATAATAATAAATCAGTCCAGGGAATTTTATTATGTACTGATTTTACTATGAGTAATAACGGATCTATATTAAATCTAGTCGTGATTATTTAGAATATCGGCAGTGGTTTTATATACTTGAGTAAATTAATTGTGAAGGGTGAAATTTTCATGTCTCGTTTCAATATGGAACCATGCGTTTATTATTTATTTACTGCTGAAAAATAAAACAGTATAGCTATTCATATTTCCAAAGGTAAAGGTTGTCTTTAGTGTTTATTGTTATATTCTTTAAATAATTACTTCCTATGTGAATTGAATTAGTGCATTTTTAACTAAATGTAAAAATTAGCACCCTCAAATATTAATTTTCTTATAAAATAATGGGTGAATATACATATTCAAGATTGATTAAATACACATAATTGATGTTTTATCAGTTGTAATTTTTGTATCAGATTTTATCTGCCATGATAGATACAACATCGAATGATAATAGCGAGTTTTAACAGAAAAGGGTTCATGTAAGTGCAAAACAGATATGGTTTTCTTCAAAGGATAAGCAAATCACACGCTAAATGGGGGTTATGATTGCCCTAAACGTATATTAGGAATACATTATAAGCAATTAATATCAGGAGTGGTAGCTTGTTGTGTACACCAAAATTTTGCGAGTTCTATGTGTTTTGTTGTTGATATTATTAGCCTTTATCATAGGTGTTTCAATAAACTTTAGTAAAAAACCAACCCTTATTGATGGCGCTAAACAGACAGTAGTGGATTTTATGCACCAACCGAAAGCTGCTGACATGAGAAATGTTAAATTCTATTCACATGGTTCAATGATGGGTCATAAGGTTATTGGGGATGTATGTGGTGAAGTGTTTACATTTAAAGATGATTTACCATATAAGTATAAGCGGTTTATTGTTGAAGTTGCTGCTAATCATGAAGGCCAGTGCGTGTTTTCCATTCCTTTATTTGATTTCGAGGGGGAAATGATCTCTGAGCCGGATTTTCAGAAGATTTGGGATAATCGATGTCAGTAATTAAGCACATTATTCACTATAATGGTCTTGTGGTTGCTTGGGATCATTAAAGTGATTTCTATTTAGTAACTGTTCTTTGTTAATTTATCGTTCGAAAAATAAATCTCGGTTCAATAGTTCCTCTAGAAGATTCACTGGTGATATTCATGTTGCCATAAGAATTTTAGTAAAAGAAAACTCCTTTGAGTATAACTGTATGAAATAAAGATATTGTTACAGAGCGAGCGAGAAGGCGTATAATTCCGTAGGTAAGTAATTTTATTTAATCATCATTGATGAGATGGAATGATAAAATGAACAGAAGTGAATTGATTGATTATATTCAGCATAATTATGGTGTGGAGCCTGAAACTCCATGGATGAAGTACCCTGAATATATTGTTTTTAGACGAAAAAACAACGCAAAGTGGTTTGCAGTTATTATGCGTATTTCATCTAAGAAATTAGAAATAAATAAAAATGAGGAGGTAATTAATATTATCAACCTTAAAGCTCCCCCTGAACTTATTGGTTCATTGCGGTTAAAAGATGATATTTATCCAGCGTATCATATGAATAAAGAGCATTGGATTACGATAAAGTTGCCAGGGCGCCTTACTGATGATGAACTCAAGGAGTTAATCGAAGATAGTTATAGGCTAACAGCTTAGCATTTCATTATATTGCTAGACTATCCCATCCATGGGAAAAATTTCCATACTAACTAGTTAAGCTTTCTTGCGATGATAAACAATCGAGGAAATGGCATTAAAACATAGCCATTATCTTGTGCTGGGTAAGCTTCTGTTAATAATTCATGGTAACGAGCGAGAAATTGTTCGGTTTGTTTTTTATCTAGGTTTTCAACGTAGGGTCTTAATCCTGTCGCGCTTAACCAATCAATGATTGAATCAATCGATGGCATGACGTGATAATAAGTCGTTTGCCATATATCAACAGAACAATGGGCTGCTGAAAGCAAATCATAATATTCAGCTATTGATAAAAGCGCTGTTCTATTGACGGCGGAAATCGCTTGCTCACTGGCCACTTTGCGCATTAAAGCATGTGTGGGTTCATTCCAATTATTTGGCATCTGGATGGCTAAAATACCGTTGCTTTTTAATTGATCAACAAGATGAGGGAATAATAGGTTGTGATCAGGTAACCATTGTAACGAAGCATTGGCAAATATAAGGTCCTGTTTGATTTCAGGAACCCAGGTTTCAATGTTTGCATCTATAAACTGGCAGTCAGGAAGGTTCTTTTTTGCTTCAACTAGCATGGCAGGAGAGTTATCGACCCCAATTATTCTTGCTAATGGGTACATTTCACGAAGTATTTGAGTTGAATTACCTAGACCACAACCTAAATCGGTTAAATTACATACGTTATCGGCATGAATATGGCGGATTAAGTCATATGATGGGCGAGTTCTTTCCTGTTTAAATTGCAGATACAAATCAGGGTTCCAATCTTGCATGTGCTAGCCTCATTGTTTTATTGAATAATTAAATCATAATCTATGGCCTAACATATTGTACTTCTAGTTAAATATGTATTATTCGAGTTCCCATCATGGCGGCTTGGCCGCCAACTTTCACTTGAGTAATCTTTTTCGCTTGTGAGTGAATGTTTACTTGAATCGATGAGGTGCATCCCATGGCACGACCTTGCTCAAATAGAAATTGAGTTTCATTTGGTAAGACATAATTGACCAAATAGCAGCCAAGCGCTCCGCTAGCGCTGCCTGTTGCCGATTCCTCATTTATTCCATAGAGCGGTGCGAAATTTCGGCAATGTGCTGTGATTGATGTGTCTTGATTTAACTCAAATACATGGAAGCCGATCGTATTGAATTCACGGCTTAGTTTCGCTATTGCTTCATAATTAGGCTGTAGTAAATCTAAATAACCTGTTTTTACGGGAATAATAATGTCGGGTAACCCAGTTGAAATTATCATGATAGGTAAGCTTGTTTCAGTGATAATGTCACTCGTTATGCCAAGGGCTGCTGCAACTTCATTGATATTAGGTCCATCTCGCAGGGTGGGTAGCGCTTGCTCCATAACGATATTGTTCGGGCTAACAGACACACTTAGAATACCGGCCTTGGTTTTTTGGGTGTAACACCCAGAGCAAATCAGCTTAAGTGACGCTAAAGTGAAAAACACCGCTAATGTGGCATGACCACAAAAATCGACTTCACCTTCAGCGGTGTAGAAATCTACTTCAAAATCAGTTTGTTCACCATTATAGACAAATGCTGTTTCTGAAAAACCGACTTGTTGCGCAATAGCTATTTTTTGTGAAGTACTGAGTGCTGGCGGGTTGAGAACAACACCAGCAGGGTTGCCACCAGTATTATTTTGTGTGAAAGAATTCACAAGGTATACCTGAATATCTTGCTCAATTTCGCCGGTATTTTTAATTTGCATTTATTTTCCCGAGTTCTAAATAGATATCTTAAATTTTTGAGTGCACCTTACTCATTGGTTTAAATTTCATGAGAGGTAGAAATGCTATATTAACATTAACGCATTGTGTAATAGAGTCATTATGATGCTGTCTTTTATTGATAACTTAATGAACCCATAAATAAAGTATTAATAACTTGCTTAAGCTAACATAGTGATGATGCTTAACTCGAAATGACATGGAATTTAGTTGAAGTCGGTTGTAAATTTGATATAAGGTGGATGATATTATTTTTGATTTAGGTGAAAATGATTAGATTATGTGCTGATAAAACTAACGCAGGAGAAATAACTTATGTTTCCAGAGTACCGCGATTTAATTTCTCAACTTCGTCAATCAAGCCCTCATTTTCGTGCTCTTTTTGAAAAACATAATCAGTTAGACCATGAAATTGCAAGATTGGAACATTCAGACCGAAGAGGGTATGGCGATGAGGTGGTTGAGTTAAAAAAACAGAAACTACGATTAAAAGAAGAAATATATAAAGTGCTTAAAAATCCTGATGAAGAATAAAAATTTTATTTATATGGCAATAAATTTTATTATTGCCTAGAAGTAATCGTAAAATTTAACCATTAGAACAATGTTCAAAGTTATGTTTAAGTTGTTTGATAGCATATTTTTCTATATCTCTTAAACTCATGTTCATGGTATCCAAACCTTTTATATCCATTTTAAGTGTATGAACAGAACTATCATCACCGAGTAAAATTATATGTAACCCTGTAACCTTTGTGTTTTCTTCTAATATATTTACTTGAGTTAGATTAAATCGCATAAAAATACCTTTTATAAAAGTTATAATTATTAATTAACCTACTCTAATTGCATGTTTATTTCCTTTACAAATAGTTAAAGATTGTAACTGTCATTCATCTTAATATTGTCATAATAGAAATAAAAATCCCTCAATACTTATTAATTAAGTCTGAGGGATTGTTGTTTATTT
Source organism: Providencia sp. PROV255 (assembly GCF_028478065.1). NCBI lineage: Bacteria > Pseudomonadati > Pseudomonadota > Gammaproteobacteria > Enterobacterales > Morganellaceae > Providencia > Providencia sp. PROV255. The sequence continues at coordinate 72,563 of NZ_JAMPMI010000006.1, forward strand.
AAAGTTTATTCTTTATAAATAGATACATGAGGGATACCGTCATCACCTATAGTTCCACGGTACATACCTTCTGAATTAAATTCCATTGCGTAATTGCCAGATTTATCCAATACAATTACACCGCCACTGCCTCCGATAGCTTTAACGTCATCGAGTGCATTACGAGATGCATCAGAAAGGGTGGCTTTATTATATTTTACCTGTGCTGCAATATTATGAGCCGTTGCTGTACGAATAAACATTTCTCCAGAGCCTGTTGCGGAAACAGCTACGGTATTATTATCTGCATAATTTCCTGCACCAATAATAGGCGAGTCACCAACGCGACCATACCGTTTGTTTGTCATACCCCCTGTTGATGTACCAGCTGCAAGGTTACCTTGTTTGTCTAAAGCAACAGCTCCAACAGTGCCATATTTATAATCGTATAACATAGGGTCTACAAATAGTGCAGCTGTTTTCCCATCATGATCTAATACGACTTTTTCTTTTTCTTTCGCTTTTTGCAATTGTTCCCAGCGAAAATCAGTACGGAAATAAGATGGATCAACAATTTCAATGCCTTGCTCTGCAGCAAATTGCTCAGCACCTTTAGAAACCATCATCACGTGAGGGCTTTTTGTCATAACAGCATAGGCGGCATTGATTGGGTTTTTGATATTGGTAACACCAGCAACGGCGCCTGCTTTCAGGTTACTACCATCCATAATTGAGGCATCCATTTCATTTTTTCCATCGTGAGTGAATACCGCACCTTTGCCTGCATTAAATAAAGGCGAATCTTCCATTACATTAATGGAAGCTTGTACTGCATCAAGGCTAGAACCTCCTTTATTCAATACGTTATAACCTGCTTTTAGCGCTTCATTTAATTTATCTTGGTATGCTTTTTCTTGTTCAGGCGTGATTGTATTTTTTGTAATAGTACCAGCACCACCGTGGATAACTAGCCGGATCGGCGTTTCAGTAGCGGCAATTGCTTGCAAAGAAAAAGAAGCAGTAAGTATGCATCCTAACAAAAGTAACTTCATGATTAACCTCTTTAGGTGGTTAGCTAAGATATTTTCATAATGCTTAAAAAGTATGGGATTGGAGTATGATGTTAGCAATTAGGAGAGTCGTAAAATGAGGAAAAAGTCACAGGTTATCAATAATGGTTTTTTGGGGGATGAAATTATTTAATAAAAAAAGCCCCTGCATGCAGGGGTATCTAATGGAAATGTATATTTATAGTTATTGTTATAAGGTGTCTATTGCTTAGATAGACCATTAGATAATACCAGTGATTAGTGCTTAATCCAAATCAGAGTAATCATAAAAATGGTAAATTAAGTGGTATTTTGTAGATTAAATTACGGACAAATAAGAAATTATTGAAATATAGTATAAGAATAAAATTAAAAAGATAATAAATTGGTTTTTGACTTGAAATACAAAATAATACTCCCATAACAATGATGAAAGCTGTTTTTATGATAAGGGATAAAATATGACTAACGCACAGTGGGTAACACAAGCATTAAATGCGGTATTGGGCGAGGATATAGGTTCGTTGTCTGTGGCTAAGCAATATTTTTCAGATAAATATATCCAAGTTGTTGATGGGAAACAAATTAATTTTAATGAGTTTATTGCCCATTTGCAGGTATTGAAAGAAGCCACTGAATCAATCGTTATTACTATAAAATCGATCGCAGAAGGGGATGGGTGTGTTCATACTCAGCATCTGGCAAAAGCGACTAAAAAAGATGGTTCAATAAGTGAATTTGAGGTATTTGCTTGTTTTCAAATAGAAGATGGGAAAATTATCCGTTGCGAAGAAATGACAAGAATGATTAAAGGCAGTAATACGGATGAAGATTTGGGCTCAAGAACATAAATTTTGATTGTTTTTGTAAGGGCTTAATATTACTGGTGTAAGTAAAACCTAATGTAACACTAGGTTTTACTTTATTCTATTTTGTGTTAACTGGTTTTATATTAACTTGAGTAAGTTAACTGTAACCCTGTGCCAACTTCTTGTACGGGCGCAAATTTCGCTAAATGTATTTTGGCGTTAAGATCGGTACAGTGACATGGGTGTATAAATTTTAAATCTTGCTGGCGAAAGTAATTACCTGTTTGTTCTAAAACTTCTTCTGAGGCTTGCTGCAAATGAAACCCGCCTATCACAGTAACAATGTTATTGATGCCAGTTACATGCTTTGCATATTCAGTAATATTGCAAATTCCAGAATGAGAGCAACCCGTTATCACAATTAGGCCTTCCGATGTTTTAATGGCAAGTGCAGAGTCATCAAAGACATAGTCGTCAACGATATTATGGTTGAAGTCGAGGGTAGTACCAATGGGGTCTTTTCCTTCAAAGCTATTGGCTCTAGGAATTTGGCCTAAAAATATAATATTTTCAGAAAGATAATATGGCTTAGTCGTTTCAATACAATGAAAATAAGAAGCTAAAAACTCTTTAGGTGTATTCGCTCCGATGACTTTAGATTGAAATTTTTTTGGAATTAGGGCATCTGGATGGTATATCAGGTGCTTAGCTTCTTGTGTTTCAATGTTACGGCGGTCAAAATGTTGAATTAAGTGACTTAAGCCCCATGTGTGATCGTTGTGGCCGTGAGAAAGAACCAGATCAGTGATCTCAGCAAGGTCAATATTTAAGATATGTGCATTATCAATAAATATATCTGAATAGCCTGTATCGAATAATATTTTTTTATTATCAGCTTCGATATAGTAGCAAACACCGGGTTCACCGCAAAAATAGCTATCAATTAGGGTATTATTATCTACAAGAACAGTAATTTTTATTGTCATCATGAACTCATGTTTAATAGAAGTAATCGTAATCTGTTATATCAGATAAACTGTAAAAAGTTATTAAATGGCGATAAAACATAGTAACAAAAATTGGAGGAATGAGAGGGATATGAGAAAATTATCGGAGGCGACTATCTAAAGCCAACCTCCTAAATAAATTGCGATACAAGATAATACATGTTTAGACAAATTATTTTACTTTTTTCACCTCGTAGTGAATATCACTGTCAACTTCATGGTCACTTTTCGGTTCTGTGTGAAAAATAGAAATAATATCTTCTAATAAATCTGATTGAGACTCTAACGCTTTTAAGGATGATTGCAATTCGCGAGTCATAGCTGCATTCGCTTGTGTGGTATTATCTAACTCATTAATTGCTAAGTGTATTTGGCTTACCCCATGGGTTTGCTCATTCGAAGCAAGGGCAACACTTTGGATCATTTCATTGATATTAGATGTGTCTTGTGCAATTGAAACGATATTATCATTTGCATCCGCAGCTAATTGGAAACAGTGATTAATTTTATCGTTTGAATTATTAATTAATAGCTTAATTTCTTTGGATGCCTGAGTACAACTAATTGATAATTCGCGTACTTCATTTGCGACAACCGCAAAGCCCTTGCCATGTTCACCCACTCTGGCAGCTTCTACAGCGGCATTCAATGCTAATAAATTAGTTTGAAAAGCAATGTTATCGATGGTGGAGGTGATTTTACTGATTTCTTTGGAAAAATCGACAATATCATCCATGTTTTCTACAACATCAGAAATAAGTTCATTACTTTTATCAATCGTTACACTCGTCTCGGACATCAATTGACACGATTGGTTAGTGTGGGCCGTATTTAATTTAAAAGAGGAATCGAGCTCTTCGACACTGGCTGCTGTTTCAACAATGGCTGCGGCCTGTTGATCTGCTCGAATAGAAAGGTCGTGATTCATTTGAGTGATGTCACCAAGTTCAACTTTTATATGGTGAGTGTTGTCATAAATATTTTTGACGATATCAATCAGTTTACTTTGCATATTAGACACATGCTGTTTAAGTAACTTGATCTCATATAACCCTTTATTATCAAAGCTGTGATATAAAACGCCTTGGCTAACTTTTTCAATACCATCAATAACTTGGTTTAGTGGGCGAATAAAGAAAAGTTGTAGAATAAATCGAATAAATAGAGCTAAGAGGATAACTATTGAGATAGTAATGATTAAACCAATCAAACTTTGTTTATACAGTTGCTCACTTGCAAGAGCAATATCATGATAACTACTATTTAATTGTTGATGATAACTTACGTAGTTTTTCTCAAATGTATCCTGAAATCCTTGAGTCGGCTGGTTTAAAAAGTCATATGTTTTTCCTTGAACTAGAAAGACTGAAAGTTCATTCAATGCAGCATATAACGCTTTATATGATTTTTCTAACTCAGCAAATTTATCGCTATTTTTGTAGAGTGAGGTGGCAGTGAATGCATCCCAATAATTACCTGTTTCTGCCATTTTTTTATGATAAAACTCGATAAGGCTATCTATGTCAGTATTTGAAGTTTTCATCTTATTGATAATCAACAAATGGCGAGAGCTAGCACGATTTAAAGTATTTCGTGCCTGTAATAAAGACTGCCATGTATTATTCAACTGTGTTTGTTCGTTATAGATAGTATCGAGCTTGGTTAATGTTTCTTGATATTGTTTTAAAGAACTAAAGAAAAACCAACAGGTTGAAAGAAGAAGGGCGATAAGCAGGCCTGAAATAAACCAGACTAGGGTTGTTGTCTTAAAACCAGAAAAAGAGAATTTAGCTGAACTAAAATTAATTTTTTTTAAATTACCAGACATCATTGATTATTTCCTTTCATACCATCGAGTAGTATGTTTGTACGCATACTAAGAACGACTTCTAAACATAACGTTATTAACCATGAGCAAATCGAAGCTGTCCGATAGCTAAAAAGTTATATGTAGTCACGCGAAAGCATCAGGCGTAGGGACTAAGTAAATGTATCGGCACTAATTCTGGATACTTTATATTCAACAATTTGACTTAGCTCATAAAATTGAAAGGGATTAGGCAACTTTTACTGATAACGAGGGAATAAGAGGAAATAATTGTTGTAGATTGCTACCTACAAGAGAGTTAATTTACGAGTGATTTGTGATAATAATAGTCAACGTTTAAAATTTGAGTCTAGAGTGCGGTATGCTTTCTTTATTCTTTAAATGCCTTTTAGGTACTTTAGCCGTATTGATTATTGCACTATTTTCACGTAGTAAAATTTACTATATTGCAGGTTTAGTTCCGTTATTTCCTACATTTGCATTAATTGCTCATGTTATCGTCGTTCAAGAACAAGGAACAGAAGCTCTCAGAAAAACTGCACTGTTTGGGCTCTGGTCTCTCATTCCTTATGCAATGTATTTACTAACGGTATATTTATTAGCAACGAAAATGACCGCTTGGGGAAGTTTAAGTATGGCAACCGCTATTTGGATAATAACAGCGGCAATATTAGTTTATATATGGCAACTCACTCAATAAATAACATAGAGTAAAATAATTAGCTATAAAACATCATAAAACTAAACTCTCTCGATATGCTGACGGCTTAAACATGGTTGGCTATAGTCGCAAAAATTTAAGTATTAACTATAATGATAAGCAATGTTTTCTATTGAGCTGTACCATTAAAATGTTATTAAGAACCCTGGTATTACTGTTAGTTGCTGGCTGTGCGTATATTGCAGGAATTATGACTGAAGTTAAACTTGATGCTGAGTTAGATACTGAAAGCCGAGTGAAAAGTTCTGTCGAAGATTTTCTTGCTTACCCTTCGGCTGCAAATTATAAAAATGTTCAATATTATGTATTGACGAAAAATGAAGAAGGGGATGAAACGGGCTATTATTGCGGTGAAGTCTTTGGTTTTGAAAATGAGTTACCCCATGGCTATAAAAGATTTATCGTTAGGCTTCATAAAAATAGAGCTGGAAAAGTAATGATATCCATTCCTTTTGTAGAAAAAACAGATGATATTATTCCCGCAGAACAATTTGAAGCTGTGTGGGATAGATATTGTAAAAGAAGCTAAATTAATGATAGCTCGTTGAGTTGCTAGCAAAACGAGCGTCACTAATATTAATTTGATTTAACTGCTATCGTCGCTAGGAATGTGGGTAGATAATTGTCAACGACAAAGCGTGGATTAGGTTGCCAGTCCTCTTTAAAGCCTGTGATATGAAAACCTACCTTTATTTGCCCACCAATGAGATCTGTCAGTGAATGACCAAATACAAAAGCTTCTTGCTTTGCCTGCTTTTGTGCTATTTGCTCTGCCGATAAAGTAGATAGTTCGGAGTAAGGCATAGTGTAACTTGGCTTTATTATACCTTGTTCGTCATATTGCTTATCTCGTTCCCCAATAAAAACAACAGGATTAAAAAAACTGGATAACAGCCGTCCATTTGGTTTTAAAACACGGTAGCATTCTTGCCAGACAGGGCTAACATCCGGAATATACAGATTAGAAATAGGATGAAATATAATATCAAATGTTTCATTAGCAAACATGTGTAATGATCGCATGTCACCTTGAACAATCTCTAAGGTTAAATTATCTCTTTCTGCCACCATTTTGTCTTGGTCAAGCTGTTTCTGAGAAAAATCAAAAACAGTCACATTTGCTCCTGCTGCCGCGAGTACCGGAGCTTGCTGCCCCCCCGCAGAAGCTAAGCAAAGAATTTTTTTATCTTTTACATTCCCTAACCAAGTATCATCAACAGGAGTTGGTGTTAAATGAACTTGCCATTTTCCCTGTTTGGCATCATTGATAGTTTTGGAATCAACGGGGGTTGACCAAGCAAGTTGTGATTCAGCTTGTTTATCCCATGCTTTTTGATTTGCACTAATGAAATCTGTCATAAAATGACTCCTGTATACAATAATTTGTCACAGTGTAGCAAAAAATAAGCAAATTAAAATAAAAATGTACCAATTGGTACACAATTAACTCCCTACCATTAGATGATATGTGATGCCATTAAATTCAAAGTTAGTGGCATTGCTCATGCCTATTTTTTGATGCGCCATAAGCGATCTGAGATTGTCTGCATTAATAAAGGCAATAGGCTTTCCTTGGTTGTACGAACAAATTTTATCAAAAAGTGATTTGAGAATATTTCTCCCTCGATAATCACTATCGATACAAACAGGACCATAGAACCAGTTGCCTTGTACAATTTCTGCATGCTGTTTAATGATCAAATGTGCTATAGGGGGGAGGGATGAGGAATTAGGGTCAAAGCTAAATACGACAGCGATAATTTTATTTCCATCTCGAGCTACAACGGTAGTCAGACTTCCTGCAAACATTGCATTGACTTTGGCTTGAGGGTATTCACCGAGTAATCCACCTTGTTGAGATTCAGAATTAGATTGCAATAATTGAGCGACAGCAGGACAATCTGGTTGTGTCATTAATTCATATTTAATATTCATTATTACCTCGTAATGATTGCTAAATACGTTTAAATTTATGATATGAAGCGCAGGGGTATTTATGGGAGCACATTGTCGTGTGTTAATTCTAACCTCATAATATCGGTTATTTATTGTTTGTCTATTGAATCAGCATGTTAACTAAATTTTATCCAGTATTCTTACTTATTATTTCAAATGTATTTATGATGTTTGCTTGGTACGGCCATTTAAAGTTCACAACAAAGCCGTTGTATGTTGTTATTTTCTTTAGCTGGTTAATTGCATTGGTTGAATACTGTTTTGCAGTGCCAGCTAATCGGTTAGGGCATCAGTATTACAGTGCGGCTGAATTAAAAACAATGCAAGAGGTGATAACACTCTGTGTTTTTGTTCTTTTTTCGGTATTATATTTAGGTGAAAATTTTACCATTAACCATTTAATTGGTTTTATTTTTATTTTTGCAGGCGCCTTTTTTATCTTTAAGGGGCCATTTTAATGTAAAAAGAGCAGCTTGAACTGCTCTTTTTGGAGAGAACTTAATTTATACCCATCCTTTTTCATGAAACTGCTTTAATATCACAACAAATTGCTGCATTTCTTCGGGGGTTCCTAGTGTGAGTCTATTCCAGCCAATGGCAGGTGGGAATTCACGGCCAACCATAACATGAGCTTCAGCCATACGTTGTTGATAGGTTTTTACGTCACCTTTAACTTTATGGAAAATAAAATTAGCCTGTGATGGGGCATATTCTAACCCAATCTCATTTAATGCTTTTTCTACGATTTTTCTCGAAATATTGTTAGATTTTAGGCTGTATTCAATAAATGATTTATCCTTTAGAGACGCTATTGCAGCGACTGCTCCCGCTGTATTGGTATTATCAATAGATAAAAATTCGTCTACAGCAGCAATAATTTCGGGGGTCGCAACACCATAGCCAACTCTTAAACCTGCTAAGGCGAAAATTTTTGAGAAAGTACGTGTGACAATCAGGTTATTTTGGCCTTTTTTGACTAATTGAATAGCACTCGTAAAATTTGGGTCTTCAACAAACTCGGCGTAAGCTTCATCAACGATAAAAAATGTGTTGTCAGACTCTTTACTCATCCATTTAACCAACTGGCTATAAGGCGTGATCATTGCTGTCGGGTTATTCGGGTTACAAATATAGACCATTGATAAACCGTCAAAATCATTAGCAGCTTTTTCCATTCCTTCTAGATCAAATGATAAATCAGTTTTTAAAGGAATTTTGGTTATCTTAATACCTAATGGCAGAGAATAAAGTTCTGCATAATTGAACGTTGGATCAGGGGTGACTAGTTGAATTTTTTTACCGAGTTTGTTTGCTTTATTTGCCAACATAGCGACAACAGCTTGAATCGTTTCAGATGATCCATTACCCATACTAATGTGCTTATTAGATAAACTGTAGAGCTCACCAATATTATGCTGTAATTCAGCACGAGCGTCATCCGGATAACGAAATGCATTAGGTAACGCTTTGATAATGGCCTCTTTTGCACTCGGTGACATCCCTAATGAATTTTCATTAAAATTCAGCAAGAGAGGTTGTTTTTCACTTGGTATATTTATGTTGTTTGTTTGCGCAATGGCTTGATTAAAAAGTGAGTTAAGTGCAATTCCACCTGCAACTAGTGATGTGGATTTAAGAAACGAACGGCGATCCATAGTTATTCCCTGAAATTATTATCTTTGAAAGTATTAGATTACTCAAAATAGTTCCAAAGTAAATAATTATTTGCTTTTTATGATTACTTATTCATCTGGTTAGTTTCTGAACTATTGCAAATTTATCTACGGTAAATAAGAAAAGAAACATGTCATGCCAAGATAGCAAAGTAAGGGGGATCAATTATGGGGGGGTATAACCATTGAAGTCATATAAACAAAAAAGGGTAGTTTATTCTACCCTTGGTAAAAATTATTGGCCTTGTACTGGAAAGTTAGGTGTAATTTCTACAACCGCAACTTTAACCATATATTGTTTACCATTTTCTCCTTTAGGAGCATCTGCAGCAATTTTTTTCAGTGTTTCATCTGGTTGAGTAGTTTGAATTGATGTTGAATACTGCATCATACCACGGTGACGATTTGCATGATTAGAGTGGCGGTAATTATCGCAAGGCCTATCATTATATTGCTGTTGGTTTTGGTACCCTCCGCGGTGCCATGAACCATTACCATCTCCTGGGTAAGCGAATGTTGAAAAGCTAATCGCGATTAAACTTGCACTGAGAATTAATGGTTTTAATATATTCATGTTATATCTCCTTTAGATATTTATTGATTATTATTCTGCCATTGGAATTAATTAATTCAATTGAATTTACTTATCTAAATGAATAAACCATAATTCAGTCATGTTTCTTCCTTTATTTTTTCATAATGCAAATCATTTGTTAAATAAATGAATTTTACGTTAAATCGTTATTTTTTTAATTGGTTTTGTTTTGTTGGGTTTCATGGAAGAATTTAGCTAGTTTGCTAATTGATACAATTGATGCTACAGCAATATCTTTATTATAATCCTCACATAAAGCTAATAGTCTATCGATAGCATCTTCTTGTTCAATAGAACAAATATAATCGCCTAATGCATTTATCGCCGCTATTTTAACATCATTGTTGGTACCATGAGTTAGGCTAACAAGGTTTTTAACGATTTTTTCTTTCATAAAAATATATTAAATCAGTCAGGTAGTATATAGGCCAGTATAAAACTAAATAAATAAAAAATGTTTTTTTTATTAATGTTAATTTAATAGATATAGATTGAATCAATAATAATAGGAAGGACATTGGTTATGTTTTCAATTTAAAAACTAATTTTTATAAAGTAGTGTCAACTGGTTAGGACAAACGTAAGTGCGTAAGGCAAAAGCTCAAATTGTTTACTCAAATTGATATAATACATTTATACTAGGTTAAGTTATCATAAAGTAGAAAGGTGATGCGTTGAAACGTATAAAAACAAAATTATTAATTGTATTGCTATTGGCTTTAGGCGTATTTGCATACCATTCTTATACCAGTATTGGTGACTCAGATGTTAAAAATGAAGCGCAAAGCATGGTGGAAAAAAAGCTAGGAAATGCATCAGTAATTGAGTTCAGTGATGTGGATATAGTGCAAAAAAGCGAGTTTAAGGAAGGAGAAAGTTATCGGGTTTGCGGCTTATACCGCTTATCGAGCCAAGATAGCTCGCTACCATTTGTTGCAAATGTCAGCATTAAAGAAGGGCGTTTCTCTGAGCATGGGCAATTGATTATTAGTGAAACACCTGAATTACAATTCTCGATTGAACAGTTGTGTGTTAAAAAAACAACCAATTAATAAAAAAGCGCTCAAATTTTAGTTTGAGCGCTTTTTCTTTTTTTAAAAATTAAATGATTAAGATTTATTCAAAAGCAGTTCAGTTTGAATCTTACAAGCTGAAATGGAGTCATTTAATGATTTATTGAAGTCACCTTCATTAGCAAACTTAGATTTATTGCTACGTACGGTGTCAATCGCTGATGTTAGATTTTCGCGGAGGTCTGACTCTACAGTGGCTAATTGCTTGAGGTCGACATTTTCACTTTTCAATTTAGCAATGGTTGATTGGGTTAATTCACTGCTAGTTTTGTCAGTGCTGTATGCTTCACTTAGTGCTTGACCAGTGATCTCACAATAATCTTTGGCTATTTCACTAATATTTAATGGGGCATTATCAGCCATAACAAGGGCTGGAGCCAGGCAAAAAGCCAGTAACAAACGCTTCATAGTCATACCTCTATTTTGCACACAATGAATAATAACTCTATCTGGTACTAGAAAAATACTATAGCAGATTAGGCCTAAAATGGGGGATGACAAAGAGGGTTTTAGCATGATTTCATAAAAAAGAGCCAGTATAAATACTGGCCGCTATAATTAGCAAAAGCAATGTAAATGAAAATTACGTTATATACAGTATCATATAACGGTGTGAGGTAAAGCGATTTTAACTTGTTTTGGTGAAAGTTAAGATTAAGTATGATCTTGATCAGAGTTTGAACCCATATTAGAGGCGTGTTATCGAAATATGGGAGAAATAAAAAATAACCAGCTAGAGGTCAGGTAGACTCATAGCTGGTTTTGTTCATGTAACCTAACACGGAGATTACTGTTTTAACCAATGGCCATGTTTTAAGACATCTTCGACAAGTTCATGTAAGACAATATGGGCTTCGTTATCATCATGGAAGCCTTTAGTTTGAAAGGTTGTTGGGCCATTATCATGAGTAATCAAAAGATAGCTGCCAGGGTAAACTTCTAAAACACGTGCTTTTAGCTCAGCAATGAAGGATTCATATGATTTTTCAGGGAGCTGAGAAAGTGGGTCATCAGATAACTTGATATTAATTTCCATACGTTAACCTCTTGTCTATAAAATTTAATTAGGCTCAGTTTATTGTTAAGTGAAAGTATAAGCAACTATCTAATTGTGACGATTGTAACGTGATAGGCTTTTTGATTATAAATTAACCTCATTTATTGATTAGATATTCCAAATAATATATGAATTAAGCAAAATAAATATTACAAATATTTTTGTTAAGAAATAAGTTAATTAAGATTGAAGTGATAAAATGAATAATGGTTTTTTATTTATTTAAGTAACTTTTTGGTTAAAATAAATACTGAAAATCAATCATTTGATTTATTTCTTACTTAATCATAAAGAATTTTTTCTTGGTTAGGTTTTTCAAGGTGTTATATGTGTTTATTTGTGAGTATCTAACTTGTTTTAATTAAAATACAATGTGGTTAACGATTGATGAAACGGAAATTAATTTACATTAAAGAGAAAAAAATATAATTTCTGATAATCATATTAAGATGATTTGGCTTTTGTAGGCTAAACTCCTTTTTCTGGAGTTATGTTTTAAATGTGAGGATTTGATTTTCGATTAATACATTATTAATCGTTCTAATAAAAAAGGAGTGTAATTTGATAGAATTTATAAACTCACTAACTAATATTATTTGGGGTTCGTTACTTATTTATTTATTACTGGGAGCAGGCCTGTATTTTACGCTTCGATCAGGGTTTATTCAAATTAGGCATTTTGGCCATATGTTTAGTGTCTTAAAAAACAGTAAACAATCTGATAGCGCAGGTATTTCATCTTTTCAGGCACTATGTACAAGTTTAGCCGCTAGGGTCGGTACAGGAAACTTAACCGGGGTCGCAATTGCGCTAACAGCTGGCGGACCGGGTGCTATTTTTTGGATGTGGGTCGTTGCTATACTCGGGATGGCAACGTCTTTTGTGGAGTGTACTTTAGCACAGTTATACAAAACCAAAGATGATAAAGGAAATTATCGCGGTGGGCCTTCATATTATATGCAAAAAGGCTTAAACCAACGATGGATGGGCGTGTTATTTTCAATTTTCCTCATTATTGCCTTTGGTTTGGTATTTAATGCAGTACAAGCTAATTCTATCGCTCAAGCAACCGCAGTCGCCTTTGATTTCAATCCAATTTATGTTGGCATTGGCTTAGTTTTATTAAGTGGAATTATTATTTTTGGTGGATTGAAATCCATTGCGAGGGTTGCTGAATTAGTTGTTCCTGTTATGGCGTTAGCCTATTTGTTATTGGCATTTTGGGTTGTTGGGCACCATATTGAACGATTACCTGAAGTTTTTATGCTGATAATCCGAAATGCATTTGGTTTGCAAGAGGCAGCGGGTGGTGCTGTTGGTTATGGTGTTGCTCAGGCTATGACACAAGGTATTCAGCGAGGGCTATTCTCTAACGAGGCCGGGATGGGGTCAGCACCGAATGCAGCGGCATCTGCAGCGCCTTATCCACCTCATCCTGCATCTCAAGGGTATGTGCAGATGCTTGGTGTTTTTATGGATACCATTGTTATTTGTAGTGCGACCGCAATTATTATTTTGTCATCTGGTGTTCTAGAAAGTGGGATGGATAACATTAATGGCATTGAATTGACACAACTAGCGCTATCTTCTGCCGTTGGTAGCTGGGGAAGTACCTTTATTGCGATTGCTATCTTCTTTTTTGCGTTTACATCAATCATTGCTAACTATGCATACGCTGAAAGCAATATGATTTTTCTAGAAAATAACCATACAGCGGGTTTATTTATTTTCCGTTTAGCTGCCTTAGGTATGGTGATGTTTGGCGCACTTGCTGAAATGCCATTTATTTGGAAACTTGCTGATTTATCCATGGGGTTAATGGCAATAACAAATCTAATCGCGATCCTTTTATTATCGGGTATCGCTTTCAAACTCGCTAAAGATTATAACCAGCAATTGGTTGCAGGTAAAATACCGACTTTTGATATTAATCAGCACCCTGAATTAAAGAAACAGTTTGAGGAGGGGATATGGGAAAAAGAAGAAGTCGATAAGTGGGTTGAGAAAGAAACATCTCGCTAATATAAAAAACGTAAAGCATAAAATTCTTAGGTGAAAGCCTGAGAATTTTTTTATGAAAAATTATCAAGGTTTAATAAGAATAAATGCTTGTTTTATAATTCTTTGAGCTATAAGGTTTTTTAAGATGATAAAATAAATGTATTATCACAATATATATCATTTTCTAATTTAAATAGCCGAGAGAGTTATGAAATTGAATCAGTACGCCGCAACGCTGTATGGAGTTATTTCAATCTTGTTGTGGAGCACAATGGTAGGACTGATCCGCAGTGTAAGTGAAAATTTTGGGCCTGTCGGTGGTGCAGCATTAGTTTATACAGTCGGTTCCCTTGTGTTAGTACTTGCCATGGGGGTGCCTAAAATAACGAAGTATCCCAAACGCTACTTGCTTTGGGGAACGGTACTGTTTGTTAGCTATGAAATCTGTTTTGTATTAGCGTTAGGCTTAGCCAATAGCCGGCAGCAAGCTATTGAACTTGGTATGGTGAATTATTTGTGGCCAAGTTTTACTATCGCACTGGCTGTATTTTTTAACCGTCAACGTTTCACTTTATTATTGGGATTAGGTTTAGTTTTAGCATTTATGGGGTTGATCTGGGTAATTTCAGGAAATCAACCATTGTCGGTGCAAAGTATTTGGGCAAATATTCAAAGTAATCCACTGTGTTATTTTTTAGCCTTTATTGGGGCTATTGTTTGGTCGTTTTACAGCAATGTCACTAAGTGTATTTCTGGAGGTCACAATGGTATGGTACTATTCTTTATCATGACCTCTATTGGGTTATGGATATTGTATTTTTTCAGTACTCCAACACCGTTTATTATCAATAAAGAAAGCCTGTTATTATTAGTGGTGGCCTCAATTGCGACTGGCGGTGCGAATGCATTATGGACATTTGCGGTTATCAAGGGCAATGTGGCTTTTTTAGGGACACTCTCTTATTTTACCCCAGTTATATCAACTGCATTCGCGTCTATGTTATTAAGCACGGCATTAACGTTAAGTTTTTGGCAAGGTGTGTTAATGGTGACAATGGGGTCGGTGATTTGCTTTTTAGCGACGAGGCAAAAACCAATACGCGGTTAAAAGGTGCAGCGCGTCCCAGATAAGCGCTGCAACAGAAAATATACTGAAGTGAATTTTTGCGGGCTTATACATTAATAAATTTATTAATGGCGACGGCAACGCCATCTTCATCATTAGTTGTGGTCACAAATTTAACCATTTGGCGAATTGGCTCTAAAGCATTGCCCATTGCGACAGAAACACTGGCGTATTGTAGCATTTGGATATCATTATTTTGGTCACCAATACTCATGACTTTGTCAGGTGTAATACCCAGTTTTTCACAGATACATTGCAATGCCGCGCCTTTACTTGAGGTTTTATTTGATACCTCTAGGAAATACGGGCTTGTTCGGGTTAAAGCGTAATTATCGAAGACATTCTCTGGAAGATAACTGATACCAATATCTAATTTCTCTGGATGGTCAATCATCATAAATTTAGTAAATTCCAAAGAAGAGTCCATTTCATTAACGGGGCAATAGATAAGCGGAGTGTGAGTTAAATAAGCATCTGCAACTGTATAGTGACTAATATGGCGGTTTGCCGTGAACATGCTGTTATCCGCAAGAGCATGCATGTGAACCCCGACATTTCTAGCCAGTTCCTCAAAATATTGGAAGTCAGCGAAATCTAACAAATTCTCTGCCAGATGACTGCCATCATTGGCTTGGTGAATGACACTACCATTATTACTAATACAATAGTTATCTGCGGTATTTAAATCTAGTTCCCGTAGGTAAGGGGAGATCCCCGAAAATGGCCTACCTGAGGCTAAAATAATATGTACACCTTTTTGTTTGGCTTGAGTGACAGCCTCTTTTACTGCGGGAGATATTTGGTGTTGGGAGTTAAGTAATGTGCCATCTAAATCAATGGCGACCAGTTTGATTGACATCCAATGCCTCCTAAAATGCGTGCTTTCTGCCAATACCTTACTCCAATTATTCAGAATGTAAATTATACAAATAGTTATAATTTTATTCACAATAGAATAATGGGTGTTTGATTTGAAATTGAACAGAATACAAGGCAGGAACTCTGTTCAATAGTCGAAGCTTGAAATGACAATGTTTTATAGCATTAGCATGTGAATCAATAGATTAATGCGGCTAAAATATTCTCACTCATAATTATGAATCAAATGAAGCGGTTGCTTCACATCTAATTGAATTTGGTCATTCTGTCTAAAATCAAATGGCGTAATGCCATATTCTTTACGGAACATATAGGTAAAGTGGGATTGTGACCCAAAACCAAAATCCAGAGCGATATCGAAAATAGACTGGCTGCTATTGCGCAGTAAGTTAACCGCACCAGCAAGACGGCGTTGACGGATATATTTACCCAGTGAAATCCCTGTGACTTCTTTAAATATTTTTTGCATATGCCAAAGTGAATAGCCTGAATAAGCCGCGAGCTCTTCTAAGTGGATCACGCGCCCTAAGTGTTCTTCTATCCATTTACTCAAAGCATAAACAAGTGCTAAGTGGTTATCTTGTGGCATCTCAAATGTTTTCTAGTTTTACGGTAGCAGAAGTATACACAACTTCATTTCATGATGACAAAGGCTGCTTGTGCGGTATTTCCCATTTTTAGGGTAAAAAAAGCACAATCAGAATAAGTTACTGGCCAATAGCACCTAAAATGAGCGGGATTTTTGTAAAAAGAGGTTAATTGCATATTTTCCTCAAATTTGACGCTCTAAATTAGAGTACCATTTATTCTATAAACGCATTACGTGCAATGCCATAAATGATATCTATCATAAAATGGCAGTACCTTAATATTGTAATCATTTGAAAAATAAAATCATCATAGAAATATGAAGGAATTGTCGGTGTTTGGTCGTAAATTAATTATTGCTGTAAGTGCTGTTTTAGCGTGTCTTTTTTTCTATCTCTTAGCGATGGACAACCTGTGTGATCAGGGAGGAGAAAACTTTATTTTTGGTATTTGTCGTGTAACTGACTTGTTACCATTTTGAATTTGCTTTTTAATGCACAATCCATGATATTGAGTTGGGGTAGCTATCCCGCTGTATCATTTTGTTATGTGATGAAAAAAAATAACTAATAGCACCTGCTTTTGGGCCGTAAGATATGGTAAAAACAGCGCCAGAAGAATGTAGTGTTAATAAGAAAATTCAAATAAACTTGTGTCATTATCATTATTTTGGACGATAAAAAGCAAGTAAGAGGACGAAAGGGTAAAGTTATGTCGCAACAGCAACAGACGCTAAAGCGGGGATTAAAAAACAGGCATATCCAATTGATTGCTTTGGGAGGCGCTGTTGGTACAGGGTTATTCCTTGGAATAGCAACAACCATACAAATGGCAGGGCCATCGGTTTTACTTGGCTACGCACTGTGTGGGTTTATTGCTTTTCTTATTATGCGCCAGTTGGGAGAAATGATTGTTCAGGAACCTGTCGCGGGTTCGTTTAGTCATTTTGCATTTAAGTATTGGGGTGGCTTTGCGGGTTTTCTCTCAGGGTGGAACTACTGGGTCATGTTTATCCTTGTTGGGATGACGGAACTCACCGCCGCAGGTAAATATATGCAACATTGGTGGCCTGAACTCCCGATATGGGTTTCTGCCGCGGTGTTTTTTATTGCTGTGAATGCGGTTAACTTGGTCAATGTGCGCTCTTATGGGGAAACGGAATTCTGGTTTGCATTAATCAAAGTCATTGCAGTGGTTGCTATGATTATTTTTGGTTGCTACTTACTGCTCAGCGGTCATGGCGGCCCACAAGCGAAAGTCAGTAACTTATGGGAATATGGTGGTTTCTTTGCTAATGGCTTTAATGGGCTAATAATGGCTTTGGCAATTATTATGTTTTCATTTGGGGGATTAGAGCTTGTCGGTATTACCGCCGCAGAGGCAGAAGACCCAGATAAAAGCATTCCAAAGGCGATTAACCAAGTTGTATACCGTATCTTAATTTTTTATATTGGCTCGTTAGCGGTATTACTCGCATTATATCCTTGGGTTGACCTTGATGGCAAAACAAGCCCATTTGTATTAATTTTCCATGAATTAGGGGACTTACTGGTTGCTAATTCATTGAACGTTGTCATTCTAATCGCTGCGTTGTCGGTGTATAACAGTGGGGCTTACGCGACAAGCCGTATGTTATATGGCTTGGCACAACAAAGTAACGCACCTAAATTTCTTGCGAAAGTGAATAAAGGTGGCGTTCCCGTCATGGCTTTATTGGTTTCAGGTATTGCGACTTCTGGCGGGATTTTAATTAACTTTGTGATGGAAGGTAAAGCTTTCGAATTGTTAATGTCATTGGTCGTGACAACGTTAGTTCTAAACTGGATTATGATTTGTGTGTCAAATTTGAAGTTCAGAGCAGCAATGAACAAACAAGGTGTTGAAACGAAATTTAAAAGCATTTGGTATCCATTTGGGAACTATCTGTGCTTAGCATTTTTACTGCTGATTTTAGGGATTATCCTAACAATGGACGGTTTGCGCATTTCAGTATTAATTATGCCATTATGGATAGCAGTTCTATGGGTTGGATACCAATTCTCAGGGGCTAAAAAACAAGACTTAGCCAAAAGCCAACAATTCAGTTAGATTTGGTTTTTTCTTATAATAAAAAGACCGGTGGGAATACCCGACCGGTCTTTTTATACTGCGATGAAGTCGTTAGGTCACCATTGCCAACGTAGCCAAGCAAATAATACGTTACCGTTATTATAAGTCCCTGGAATATAAGTGGCTTGCAGCGAAAGCTTGTCATATTCCACTGATACTAGCGGGAGCGGTGCTGGGATTGGAATATAGTACATATCCCTACGGGCAGTGACACTCAGAGTGAAACCTGCTCCCATGCGAAAACCATCAATGTCCCCTGGGATCCACATTTTTTGGAATGCATAACCACCAATTGGCTCCCAATCATTATGTGAATCTTTAAATGCCATTGCATAGATAGCATGCCAGTCATTGTCTTCATCATAACGATATTTACCAAGGCCAAAACCCCAAGGTCGCTCGTTATACTCATCCGTTTTTTTCTTGTCGTACATTGCACGGTTGTGCCAAGTCACCGCTGGAACATATAACTCATATTTGTCAGAGTCCCATGTGGTACTGACATTATTTTTAAATTTATCCCATAAATTTGCCGATTGTTCTTGCGCAACGGCAGGCGATGATATGCAGATTGAGGCGCTCATGAGTAGCGAAGCACCTACAGCCAACTGTATGTTTTTATAAACTCTCATTGTAAATCCAGTTCTGTATCGCAGATATAAAAATGATGATTAGCTCGCTAATGATTATCAGATTAGCATTATTATTATAATTTTGAGCTCAATTATTTTAATTAAGATGTACAGAATATAACAGTATTAATTACATAGTTAAGGATAATAACTCGCTGGTCATATTAGAACTGTTTAATTTTGCCTATTTTTAAGGGGGATAACCGACAGTAGAAAGGGATATTAGCTGATCAAATTGGTTATTGAATAGGTTAATTCTCCTAAAAACCAATAATTGACAAAATACTCCATTTTTTAATTAGATAATGTGATTACTTGATGAAAATAAATGAGCTGAATTGAGTTAAAAAAGATAAGAAAAACCAATGTATCACTCATTATAGCTGTGGCTAACTTTCTGTAATAAAGAGATATTTCGTATTATTTAGGTGATAACGACTAGTAATGTTGATAGAGCAGACATTTATGAAAAATAGCGTGCAAACAAATCCAAAAAGTATGATGCACGTCAAATAATGACTTGTCTCAATGGGATGAAATGGAGGACATAGGCGGCGGTTATAAGTTGCTGCATGTCAACACGGCTAGGAGCTAATTTTTGAAAGTTTATGGCAGATACATTGCTGTAAGCAACATTAGCTTCTAACTAAAAAAGGAACATCACCATGATGAAACGCCAAGAACCACTGACTGAATACCAAGCTAAATGCTTGGCTATCGCCACAGATAAAATATTATCACCAAAACAAAAAGCCAATTTTTTAGCGGTAGAAGCGGATAGCCACATTCCCTATCTTGCGGTGAGCGAACCCCTCGCAGAGGCGTTAAGTGAACGTGTTATTTGTGATATGTATGAAGGAAATGCACCATATAAGCCGCGCTATGTGTTGCCTGACTATGTAAAATACCTCAATCAAGGTTCAACATACTTAGAATTAGCCCCTGCAGAGGACTTTGATGATGCGCTTAATCATCTGATGATTTTGTATCATCACGTTCCGTCGGTAACCAATTTCCCTGTATTTTTAGGGTACTTAGATAAAGTACTCATGCCATATGTAGGTGAGTTGACAGAAGAACAATTGTATCCAAAATTAAAAAGATTTTGGATACAATTAGACCGAACTCTACCTGATGCCTTTATGCATGCCAATATTGGGCCGGATGACAACGTGATTTGCCGTTTGATTTTACGTATCGATGCGGAATTGAAACAAGTAGCACCTAACCTGACATTTGTTTATCACCCACAGCGCACACCTGAATCACTTTTCTTACAAGCGATTGAAAATATTTGTGAATGTAGCAAACCGCATATTGCGAATGATATTATTCATCGTGCTGCATTTGATGAACAAGGTTACGGCATTGTCAGCTGTTATAATGCATTGCCTGTTGCAGGTGGAGGAAGCACTTTAGTCCGTATTAATTTGCGCGAGGTTGCATTACGCAGTCAAAATTCAGTTGATTTTTTAAATGTGCAATTGAAAAAGTATTGTGAGTTACAAATGGAACTTATAGAAACACGTAGCGCATTTTTATTTGAGGAATCAAACTTCTTCCAAACCAGTTTTCTTGTCCAAGAAGGGTTAATAGAACCAGAACGCTTTGCCCCGATGTTTGGTATTTATGGTTTAGCCGAAGCCGTGAATATCCTCATGGAAAAAGACGGAGCGAAAGGCGCATATCAAGCAAATTCACCCGCCTTACCACTGTCTTATCAAATCAGTGAACAGTTGGCAGACTTTGTCGAAACCACACCTGTTAAATATGGTTATAAAAACCGAGCCATGCTCCATGCTCAATCTGGGATCAGTTCGGATATAGGAACTACACCGGGGGCTCGCATTCCATACGGTGAAGAGCCGGATCCTGTTTCGCATATCCAAGCCGTAGCTCCTCATCACAAACACTATTTATCTGGGATCAGTGACATTTTAACCATCGATGAAACGATTAAACAAAACCCGCAAGCACTAATGCAATTATGCAAAGGGGCATTTAGCTGTGGAATGCGTGAGTTTACTGCAAACGTGGCGAGTAATGATTTAGTCCGTGTTACTGGCTACATGGTACGTCTGTCGGATATCGAAAAATACAAAGAACAAGGTTCTAGAAGTAACACTACCTGGTTAGGGGAGGAAGCGACTAAGAACTGTAAAATTACAGCCCGTCAGCAACGAGTAATTAGTCATGAGCAATCGATGCGCTACGCTGAATAAGGTTATTCCTTTTTCCTGTGTAGATGGGCCGGGTAATCGGCATGTTATCTTTTTGCAAGGTTGCAATTTACGGTGTTTGAATTGCCATAATCCATATACCATGGCGCTTTGTGACCATTGTGGGGACTGTGTTTTTACCTGTCCTCACAATGGGTTATTGTTTGTAGATGGTCAGGTTATCTGGGATAGCGATGCCTGCCAGCTTTGTGATACCTGTTTACAAACTTGCACTAAAAATTCAAGCCCGATGACGGTGCCATTAAGTGTTAATGACGCAATCAATGATTTGAAAAAAAATGTTGTTTTCCTGAATGGCGTAACCATTAGTGGTGGGGAAGCAACAACACAATTACCTTTTATTATTGAATTATTTAAAGCAATTAAGGCCACACCAGAGCTCAAGCATTTAACCTGCTTTATTGACAGTAATGGACATCTGGCTTCTGCGGGTTGGAATAAAGTGATTGAGTATACGGATGGCGTGATGATTGACCTGAAATCATGGAGTGATGAGTGTGCTTTAAGGCTAACAGGAAAAGATAACCAGCGTGTTTTTCAATCAATTCAATATTTGGGGCAAGCGGGGAAATTGTATGAATTGCGTTTATTGTATATTCCTCAGCAAACAGATTACTTAGAGCATATTGATAAACTTGCTGATTTCCTAAATCAATTGCCTACAAACACACGGATAAAGATTAACGCCTTTCAACAACATGGCGTAAAAAATGAAGCAGCTAGCTGGCCTGCGGCAACCCAAACAGAAGTGGAGGCATTCGCTCAACTATTACGACAACGAGGCGTTGGTCATATTCATTTGCCTAATGTGTACTTATAAATCATGTCAATTTTTCCTGTGTGAGATATCCTCTCTTTTTATCTAACTCATTAAAATTCATTCACTAACCGCTGGTATTTGTTAAATGTTATGAGACAATTAAGGCGGTTTTATTGTTTGGTTTAAAATGATGTCAGTAAACCTTGCTTATCAATCTATTCAATTGCTTTAGCCGACGAAAAGGGGAATCACACATGAGGATTAATGCGTTAACCATAGCCGGAACAGACCCATCGGGTGGGGCGGGTATTCAGGCAGATTTAAAAACGTTCTCTGCATTAGAGGCTTATGGTACGAGTGTGATGACAGCATTGGTGGCTCAAAATACCCGAGGTGTGCAATCTGTTCAAGACTTACCCCCTGAATTTGTAGCGGCACAATTAGACTCGGTTCTCAGTGATGTGCGAATTGATAGCGCAAAAATCGGTATGCTGTTTAACCAAAGTAATGTCGCAGTTGTGGCGAATGCACTGAAACAATATCCTATTCCGTATGTGGTATTGGACACTGTAATGGTGGCTAAAAGTGGCGACCCGTTGCTATTACCAGATGCGGTTGATGCGCTACGTCAACAGTTATTACCCCTCGTTTCTATTATTACACCAAATCTACCCGAAGCCGCGGTATTGTTAGACGAAAAAGTCGCACAAACAGAAAGCCAAATGCTGACTCAAGGGTATAAATTGCTTGAGAAAGGTTGCCAAGCGGTATTGATGAAAGGTGGTCATCTAAGTGATGCTGAAAGCCCAGATTGGTTAATCACACCAGAAGGTGAATGGCGTTTTACGTCAGTTCGTATAAATACTAAAAATACCCATGGTACAGGGTGTACTTTGTCAGCAGCTTTGGCTGCGTTGCGGCCTCGTTGCGCTGATTGGCAAGAAGCGGTTACGCAGGCTAAAGCGTATTTACAAGCTGCGTTAGAACAAGCAGATAGCTTAGAGGTTGGAAAGGGAATTGGTCCTGTGCATCACTTCCATGCATGGTGGTAACCTTAAAAGATTGAAAGCCCAAATACTTGGGCTTTCATATTATGTTTTAGGTTAATAAGTTGCATTGAGGAGGTAACCGGCACTGAATGGCGTTTGGCTGCACTGAGAACGTAAAGGTATCTCCCGAGAGTGGCTCACCATCAAGGTTTAAGATCATATCGTGAGGAGATGAAATTTTTACCCACGATAATTGCTTTTCAACTAAGTGTTCGTTTTTATCAGCTGAAAATAAATTCGATAAAAATGCGGGTATCACATCCCTTGCAGGAATAATCAGTAAATTTAATGCACCGTCATTAATGAGTGCTTGTGGTGTCAATTGCTGACCTCCACCTGCTTGTCGGCCGTTTCCGACAGCAATGACTAACGTTTCTCCCTCCCAACTAAAATTTTCCCCTTCAATATGGCAAATGTCCGTTTTTAGTGTGTCAGGACGCAGTAAGCCATTTATCACGTAAGCCGCTCCCCCTAATGCTGACTTTAGTGCTTCTGGTGTTTCGGTGGTAATACGTGTCCCAAAGCCGCCAGTGGCCATATTGAGGAAATAATATTGCTCATTGACTTGCGCAATATCAATAGGCACAGCTTTGCCTTTTAATGAGAGTGCTAGGGCAGATTCAATATCCATTGGGATATTCGCGCTAGTGGCAAAATCATTTGCTGTACCCATCGGAAGGACCCCTAAAGCAGGACGAGACTCGCTAGGGAACTTCATCAGGGTGCTGGCAACCGCATTCACTGTGCCATCACCTCCGGCGGCAATAATGGTATCAACACCGTGTTTTATCGCCTGAGAAATAAAATAATGCGTATCATCCAGCTCCCAAGGAATACGGACTTGAATTTTATGGCCTTCTTTACGCAGGTGAGTAATGGCTTTTCGCAGCTCAATGTGATTTGCTTGTTTACCATTAAGAATAACCATGGCTGACTGATATTGATTCATAAATACCCATCCATTTGGCTTAACGTATGTCAAATATTCGTTAAAATGAGTATAAATGGATTAATAAAATATTGATGAGCTTTTTTTAGTTTTTTTACAGAAATAGAGTTAACAAGAGAAATGAAATAAAGTAGCAGATAAAAGAAATGGCTAGCTCAAGGGAGATTGAGCCAGCCAAGGAGGTGGTTCCTAGTCTTATTTTATGACTTTCTAGTTCTTCGTTTTCGAGAGTGACTATACGATATTGAATAACCAATTGATGTGATCTGTTGCATAAAATTGGATATTCAGCGCATTTTTTAATGGAAATGTCAATAACGCGAATGATTATCATATAAGAAAAAAGCATATAAAGTGAAATAATATCGTTTTATATATTAAAAAAAGCCAAAATATCAAAGTATTAAACGATGAGGTTTTGGCTTATAGTGAACAAGCTATTTAAAAATAACTAAGTGGTGATTAGCCTGCAATTTGATTTTCTGGCTGAGTTTGATGAGGTGCTCGGGTGGTTGTTCCTGCTAGGTTACGGATCAACAAACCAAAATTGACATCAACATCTTCAGGGATTGGCAGATAAACCACATGGCCGTTGCCTGGTGCAACATCAATCGTTTCACCTTTGCGGTTTGTTAAGGCGTCTAAGGTAAAGACGATATTACCCGCAGGTGTCATCATCTCTAAGCTGTCTCCAACGCTAAATTTATTTTTTACATCAACCTCTGCCATACCATTGACACGTTTGCCGGTAAATTCACCCACAAATTGCTGAGTTTCAGAAACAGAGTAGCCATATTCATAGGTTTGATAGGCATCGTGGGTGTGGCGACGTAAGAAGCCTTCAGTATAACCACGGTGCGCTAATCCTTCTAAAGTGGAGAGTAACGTTGGGTCAAAGGGTTTTCCAGCGACAGCATCGTCAATTGCACGTCTATAGACTTGCGCAGTACGAGCACAGTAATAAAACGATTTTGTACGGCCTTCAATTTTTAATGAGTGAACACCCATTTTTGTTAAATTTTCTACGTGCTCGATTGCGCGTAAATCCTTTGAGTTCATGATATAAGTGCCATGTTCATCTTCAAAGGCGGTCATATACTCGCCAGGTCGTTTGGCTTCTTCTATCATAAAGACTTTATCTGTTGGCGCACCCGCACCTAAGGTTGGCGTCACATTTTGTACTGGGATGGGCTCATGAATATGGACAATGTTACCCACATCGTCTTCTTTACCTTCTTGTACGTTATATTCCCAGCGGCAAGCATTGGTGCAAGTCCCTTGATTAGGGTCGCGCTTATTAATATAACCGGAAAGTAAACAACGGCCGGAATAGGCCATACAAAGGGCACCATGGACAAAAACTTCAAGCTCAATTTCCGGTACCTGTTGGCGAATTTCAGCAATTTCGTCGAGGGATAATTCGCGCGATAAGATTACGCGTGTTAAGCCCATTTGTTTCCAGAACTTCACCGATGCCCAGTTAACCGCATTGGCCTGCACAGATAAATGAATATCCATCTCAGGAAACGCTTCACGAACCATCATAATAAGGCCAGGATCAGACATAATCAGTGCATCTGGTCCCATTTCAATGACGGGGGTTAAATCACGAATAAAGGTTTTTAATTTCGCATTGTGAGGGGCAATATTCACGACCACATAAAACTTTTTACCCAGCACATGGGCTTCTTGAATGCCTTTGGCTAAGTTTTCGTGATTAAATTCGTTATTTCGTACGCGTAAGCTGTAACGAGGCTGGCCTGCATAAACGGCGTCTGCGCCATACGCAAAAGCGTAGCGCATATTTTTTAACGAACCGGCGGGGGATAAAAGCTCTGGTGTAAACATGGTTATTCTCTATCTGATGTCAAGTCAGCACTCACTCATACGAGAGAGTGTTTTTAAGGGATGGGGATTTTACTCCTATTTGCTAAAAAAACCAAATATCCCACAAGAATAGTATGTCTATTGGTTACTTAACATTCATCCCAACGGTAGCCAAGGCCATAGATTGACCGAATAAAAGTTTTTTCGTTATCGAGGGACTCTAATTTACGGCGTAAATTTTTGACGTGGCTATCAATTGTACGGTCTGTTACCACGCGGTGGTCGTCATACAAGATATCCAGTAACTGGTCGCGAGAAAATACCATGCCTGCATTATCAGACATAAATTTAAGCAACCGAAACTCAGCAGGTGTGAGTTCAAGTAACTGTGAGCCATAGCGTACTTGGAAGGCATTTTCATCGATAATAAGTTTGGTTTGGTTATTGTTGGTCGTTATGTTTGGTTGGCAACGACGTAAAATCGTTTTGACACGAGCCACAACTTCTCGTGGGCTAAATGGTTTACAAATATAGTCGTCAGCGCCGATTTCTAACCCTAATAAGCGATCAATCTCTTCAGTTTTTGCCGTCACCATAATAATGGGAACATCACTGAATTTTCGCAGTTCACGACACACTGAAATACCGTCCAGACCCGGTAACATTAAATCTAATAAAATGAGCGCAGGTTGGTGTTGTTTCACATACTCAATGACTTCGTCGCCACGTGCAATTAACGCAGGTTGGTAGTTTGCAGCTTGTAAGTAATCAAACAGCAGTTGGCCTAGTTTAGGTTCATCCTCCACAACCAAAATAGGGGTATTGCTCTGTTCAGCCATGATCATAACCCTTTATCTTTTAATTGAATCGGCAAATTGATGGTAATTTTGACACCTCCTAATGATGACGGTGCTGCAGAAATTGTACCATGATGAGCCTCAACAATATTATAGCAAATGGCCAGTCCTAAACCGGAACCACCACTGGCGCGATTACGTGAGCCTTCAGCGCGATAAAAACGCTCAAATAAATGTTGGCATTGCTCAGCTGTAAGCCCCGGGGCGCTATCTTGCCAAATTATACAGAGCTGGTCTTGGTCTTGTGTGATTTGGATGGCAATTTTACCTTGTGGATCCGTATAGCGTAAGCTGTTTTCCATTAAATTATAGAACAACTGGGTGATGCGATCTGGGTCTGCAAACACGTAGCCTTCTGCAATAAATTTCCGTTCAACTGAAAGTTGTTGGTCTTCTAACCGCCAGCGGGCTTGGCCTATTGCCATTTCAATTAAAGGGATAATATCGGTAAGTTGCATACGGTAGACCAATGAACCTCTATCCGATAATGAGAGCTGGTGGAGGTCATTAACTAGCTTAATTAAAGTTTGGGTTTCATTGAGTAGAGAATTGATTGTTTCGGGAGTGGCTTGCCGGACGCCATCTTGCACTGCTTCTAATTCGCCTCGCAGAACTGATAATGGTGTGCGGAGTTCATGGGAAATATCCGCCATATAGTCACGACGCATTTGTTCGTTTTTTTCGAGAGTCGAGGCCAGATGGTTAAAATCTTTAGCCAGTTGCCCTAGTTCATCGCGGCCAGATTCAGGAACTCGTGTGGCAAAGTCACCATTGGCGAGCCGGTTAGTGCCCTCGAGTAACCGCTTAATCGGTTTTAAAAAGCTACGAGCAAGGAACAATGTGGCAATCAGAGCCACAAACAAAGATAGCCCAGCGATGATCCAACTGGTATACATTTGCTTGGTATCAAAACGGCGGTCAAGGGCGCTGCTAATTCCTGTTTCATAACTGGCAACGAGCCAGCCGACGGTATCGCCATTGCTAGTAACAATAGGTTCACGAAGAACTTTACTCGGCAAGGGCGTGTCTTGCCCGAAAATGAGTCGGTCTTGTGTATCATAAACCCAAAAAAAGGTTCGCCAGCGTTGGCGCATCGGGCCACGATGTTGTTGATGTTCTACAGAACGCAAAATGCGAAAGAAAATGCGATCATTACCAATCAAAAACCGCCAATTGCCCATTTCTTCATATTGTTCGGCAAGGGCAGAAGAAACCAGCTCAACGCGTTGTTGATCATTTTCTTTAATATAATCAATAAAGCCGTGCTGGAAACTCATGCGTACGCCTTGGTGCATAATCAGCACTAACAACAAGCATGTCGCAAAAATAGCCAGAAAAAGCCGAGTACTCACGCTATTCAACCTAAGCTTCATGGGTATCCTCCGCAATTTGCTGCGTTACTGATTTCTTGCGCTGCCAACGTTGTCTCAAGCTATCAAAACTTAAATACACAACAGGGGTGGTAAATAACGTTAGCAATTGGCTCATTATTAAGCCACCGACAATGGTGATCCCGAGAGGTTGACGGAGTTCTGCGCCATCACCACTACCCAACATTAACGGTAATGCACCAAAAATAGCTGCGAGTGTTGTCATCAAAATAGGGCGAAAACGTAATAAACTGGCACGAAAGATGGCTTCTCGGGCGGTTAAACCCGCCGTTCTCTGGGCTTGAATGGCAAAATCCACCATAATAATCGCGTTCTTCTTGACGATCCCAATTAATAGCATGATGCCAATTAAGGCGATTAAACTAAATGGCGTATCAAATAATTCAAGAGCTAATAATGCCCCGACACCTGCAGAGGGTAGGGTTGATAAAATAGTCAGTGGGTGAATATAACTTTCATATAATATACCCAGAACCAAATAAACGGTCACAATGGCGGCTAAAATTAAAAACAATTGTGACTGTAAGGTTTCTTGGAATATTTGTGCCGTTCCTGCAAAAGTGCCTCTTACCGTCGATGGTACGCCAAGTGCAGTCATGGTTTTTTCAATTTCGACAATGGCATCATTTAAGGTATAGCCGTCCGCAACATTAAACGCGATAGTGGATGAAGCAGATAGCCCTTGGTGATTCACACTTAGCGGTGCATTTGCGGGTTGCCAACGTGCAAAATAAGACAGTGGGATAGCGTCTCCATCTTTGTTGATGACAAACATTTTGTCGAGAGCACTGACATCTTGCGTATATTCAGGAGCAACTTCCATCACGACTTTATATTGGTTCATCGCCTCATAAATAGTGGAAACTTGGCGTTGGCCAAATGCGTTGTTAAGCAGACTGTTAGCTTCACGGACATCGATACCTAGCTGGGCCATTAAGTCCCTATCGTAGGTGATCGCCATTTCCGCGCCTTTGTCTTCCTTATCCGAGTTCACATCTGTTAGCTGTGGCAATTCACCGAGTGCTTTACGAATAGCGGGTTCCCAGTCACGCAATGCTGAAAGTTCATCTGCAAGCAGGGTAAACTGGTAACTGGCATTGGCCTGTCGACCTCCCACACGAATATCTTGTACTGGCATCATAAACAGGTTAGCCCCAGGCTCATTGGCTAATTTCATGCGTAACCGATTAATGACTTCAGCTGAACTTTCAGTACGTTCACCCAGTGGTTTTAATGAGATATACATAAAACCGCTGTTTACTCGGCTACCGCCAGTAAAACCGGTGACATTATCCGTCGCTGGGTCGGCTTTAACTTGCTGCATAAAACGGGTCATTTTTTCTTTCATTGACTGAAATGAAATGCTTTGGTCTGCGCGCACAAAGCCCAGCACTCGGCCAGTATCTTGTTCAGGAAAGAAAGTCTTCGGAACGGTGATATACAGGTAAACATTTAAGCCGATTGTGGCAAATAGCATCGCGAGAACACTCCGGCGATGTCCGAGCACCCAATTTAAAGCGACACCATAGCTTTCTTGCAAACGCAGTAACACACGTCCAAACCCACGATGTTTGGCTTTGACGTTGCGAGGACGTTTCTTCAGTAAATAAGCACACATCATGGGGGTGAGCGTTAGCGAAATCACCAATGAAATACCGATAGCGGTTGCAAGGGTAATAGCAAATTCGCGAAATAAGCGCCCGACTAGCCCATCCATTAGCAATAGGGGAATAAAAACAGCCACCAAAGAAATGCTCATGGAAACGACAGTAAAGCCGACTTCATGCACGCCTTTAACCGCGGCAATAAACGGTTTTGTGCCATTTTCGATATGACGTGAGATATTTTCTAATACCACAATCGCATCATCGACCACAAAGCCAGTCGCAACCGTTAGTGCCATCAATGACAAGTTATTTAAACTAAAGCCACATAAATACATGGCCGTAAAAGTTCCAATCAATGAGACGGGGACGGCAACAGCAGGGATCAAAGTAGCGCGACCTGAACGTAAGAATAGCAACACAACGAGGATCACCAAGGCAACGGCAATCAGTAGGGCGCGCTCGACTTCCGCTAAAGACGCGCGGATGGTCGGTGTCCTATCTTGTGCTACTTTTAACTCAATGGCGGCGGGGATCATATCATTGAATTCGGGTAATTCATCACGAATACGGTTAACCGTTTCAATGATATTGGCACCCGCTTCACGACGAATGACAATCAAAATAGCCGGTTTACCGTCTGCCATACCTGCCGCACGCACGTTTTCAATGGAATCTTTAACATTGGCGACATCGCTGAGTTTAACGGCATTACCTTGGCTATAATGAACAATAATGGGTCGATAATCTGCGGCTTTTTTTAGTTCATCATTGGTCTGTACCTGATAACGTTTTTCGTCATCATTGATATAGCCTTGCGGTTGGCGAACGTTAGCACTGCTGATGGCTGAGCGCACGGCATCAAGGGAAACCCCTTGGTTAAATAGGGCGGTTGGGTTGAGTTCAACGCGTACGGCAGGGAGCGAGCCTCCCCCCACAGAAACTTCACTAACCCCTTCAATTTGGGCAATTCGTTGGGCTAAACGCGTCGAAGCAATATCATAAATTTCGCCAGTATTTAGGGTGTCTGAGGTCATGGTCAAAATCATAATTGGCGCATCAGACGGGTTTGACTTGTAATAACGTGGACGGCTTGGCATACCGCTGGGTAGCAGGTTCTGTGCGGCATTAATTGCGGCTTGAACTTCGCGTGCAGCGTTATTAATGTCTTTGTCGAGATTGAACTCTAGTGTAATGGTGGTTCGCCCAAGCGCACTGCTTGAGGTCATTTCACTGATCCCAGCAATACTGCCTAAAGAGCGTTCAAGTGACGTCGCAACGGAGGACGCCATAGTTTCGGGTGATGCCCCTGGAAGTGACGCTGTCACGTTAATCACAGGGTAGTCCACTTGAGGCAACGGAGAAACGGGTAAAAACAGAAAGCTCAGGGCACCACACAAAGTAATCGCAACGCTGATAAGCGTCGTTGCTACCGGTCGGCTAATAAACAGAGCAAAAAAGCGCTTCATTATGACACCTGTGCCTTCTTCGCTTGGCGACGGTCTTTAAAGTAATGAGAAAGACGGTCGAACAATAAGTAAATAACTGGTGTGGTAAATAAAGTGAGGATTTGGCTCATAATTAAGCCACCAACCATACAAATCCCTAATGGTTGACGTAATTCTGCACCTACACCAGTACTCAGCATCAATGGTAAGGCACCCAGCAAGGCCGCCATGGTGGTCATTAGAATTGGGCGAAACCGCAGCAAGCAAGCTTGATAGATGGCATCATAAGGGGACATTCCCTGTTCACGCTCCGCGGCAAGGGCAAAGTCAATCATCATAATGGCATTCTTTTTCACAATGCCAATTAGTAAGATGATGCCGATGACCGCGATGACATCAAGGTCTTTCCCTGCCATCATTAAAGCAAGTAATGCACCAACCCCGGCTGTCGGTAGGGTAGATAAAATCGTAATCGGGTGGATAAAACTCTCATATAAAATGCCCAATACGATATACATCGCCACAATGGCAGCTGCAATTAACCAAATAGTACTGCTCAGTGCCGCTTCAAAGGCTAAAGTCGCTCCTTGGAATTGCGTTGTAATAGATTTTGGCATCGCAATTTGAGATTCGGCCAATTTCACTGCATTGACAGCTGACTCTAGAGAAGCGCCATCCGCTACATTAAACGAAAAAGTCACCGCGGGAAATTGGTCTAGGTGATTAATGGCTAATGGCCCATTACCTTCTTGAATGTTCACTAAAGTACTCAGTGGTACAATGGCACCATCAGTCCCTTTTAGACGGATATCATTCAGCGCATCCATACCATCACGGGTTTGTGTGTCATGTTCTAATATCACACGATATTGATTTGATTGCGTATAGATAGTCGAAATCATTCGCTGCCCAAACGCATTATATAAGGCGTTATCAATAGCCGACATCGTGATACCAAAACGGCTTGCCGTATCACGATTAACATTCACATAGGCAACTAACCCTTTATTTTGCCAATCACTACTGACATCGGTGAGTTCAGGTTGTTGTTCTAGGGCATCTAACAAGCGTGGAACCCAAGTGGTTAATTCTTCTAATGAACCAGCCTGTAAAGTAAATTGATACTGTGTGCGCGCTACTTGCGTATCGATGGTGAGATCTTGCATGGGTTGCAGATAGAGATTCACTCCAGCAATGTTATCAACGGATTGCTGGAGACGATCAATAATCGCCATCACTCTGTCTTCACGCTCATCAAGAGGCTTTAATGTAATTTGGAGACGCGCATTGTTTAATGTCGGGTTGCTGCCATCAACACCCACATAGGTGGTGACATTGTCGACTGCAGGATCTGCTAATAATTTTGACGCGACTTCTTGCTGCTTTTGCGCCATGGCTGCAAATGAAATAGATTGGCGGCTTTCAATTGAGCCCTGAATAATTCCACTGTCTTGCAAAGGGAAAAAACCTTTTGGGATCCACAGATACAGTAAAACAGTCAGCACCATGGTACCTAGCGCCACAGAAAGGGTTAACCATTGGTGATTAAGAATACGTTTTAACCAAATTGCGTATCCAGCAACCATACGGTCAAAGAAGCGCTCACACGCTAGTTCAAAACGGTTATGTTTATGCTGCGACTCCGGTTTTAATAAACGCGCACACATCATTGGCGTTAGCGTCAATGAGACGACAGCAGAGATCAAAATAGCCACGGCTAGGGTAATGGCAAACTCGCGGAATAACCGGCCGACAATATCCCCCATAAATAACAGTGGGATTAATACTGCAACCAAGGAAAAGGTGAGGGAAATAATGGTAAATCCGATTTCACCAGCCCCTTTGAGTGCGGCGACCAGCGGTTTATCGCCTTGCTCTAAGTAGCGAGAAATATTTTCAATCACCACTATCGCATCATCGACCACAAAACCGGTGGCGATGGTTAAAGCCATTAGGGTGAGGTTATTGACAGAAAAACCACAGAAATACATCACTGCAAAGGTGCCAACAAGTGACAACGGTACGGCAATACCCGGTATTAAGGTGGCAATTCCATTGCGTAAAAACAAGTAAATCACCATCACTACGAGGGCGATGGCTAGCATTAATTCAAATTGGACATCATTAACGGATGCACGAATGGTACTGGTTCTATCGGTTAAAATTTCGACATTAACCGATTTAGGTAAGCTTTCAATCAATTCGGGCAATAGCGTACGAATGGTATCTGTGGTTTCAATCACGTTAGCGCCGGGCTGTCGCTGAACATTGATCACAATCGCTTGCTCATTATTCGCCCATGCACCTAAATAGGCATTTTCAGCACCTTGTGCAATGGTTGCAATATCACCTAAACGTACCGGCGCACCATTTAGGAAGGCCACAATAAGTTGATGATAGTCGTCAAGTGACTTCATTTGGTCGTTAGCAGACAGCGTTACCGCGCGCGTAGGGCCATCGAAACTCCCTTTTGCGGAGTTGACGTTCGCATTATTAATGGCAAGGCGAATTGTTTCGCTATCTAGCCCTTTAGCAGCCATGGCTTGTGGGTTGATATTCACACGAACAGCAGGACGTTGGCCGCCGGCTAACGTCACTAAGCCCACTCCATTTACTTGGGATATCTTCTGGGCAATTCGCGTTTCAATAATATCCTGTACTTGCGTTAACGGCATTGCATCAGAGGTGACCGCTAAGGTGAGTACAGGTGGATCAGCAGGGTTTACCTTATTATAAATTGGAGGATAGGGTAAATCCGATGGTAGTAAGCTACTGGCAGAATTAATCGCTGCTTGAACTTCTTGTTCAGCAACTTCTAGAGGCAAGGTTAATTGGAACATCAGCGTGATAACGGATGCCCCTCCTGAACTTTGCGATGACATCTGTTTAAGCCCTGACATTTGGCCGAACTGGGTTTCCAGTGGTGCTGTCACTGCCGAGGTCATCACATCAGGGCTGGCGCCTGGGTAAAGGGTAACAACTTGAATCGTTGGGTAATCGACTTCAGGCAGGGCAGAAACAGGTAAGAAGCGATAACCGATGATCCCTGCGAGTAATATAGCCACCATGAATAATGTGGTTGCTACAGGGCGCAAAATAAATAAACGAGAAGGCCCACCGCCTTTTAACATTTCAGGCCGCATTACGCTTTCTCCGCGCTATTAGGTTTACCTTTGCGGGGCTCTTTTTTAGCGATGCCTTCAGGGGTAACAACTTCGACCGTTGTGCCATCGGTGAGTTTATCAACACCATCCGTGATGACTTTGGTATTTGCCGCGAGCCCACTTTCAATAACCACTTGTTGGCTATCTTGCATACCCACGGTTACATTGTGTTTACTGACTTTATTATCATCACTCAGTATCCAAACATAATGGCCTTCATTGCCCATTTGCAGTGCAGCGGTTGGGATCACCACGGCATTTTGCAGCGTTTCAACTTGCATTTTTACGTTAACAAATTGATTAGGAAAAAGTTTTTCTTCTTCATTGGTAAAGCGCGCTTTTATTTTCAGCGTGCCGGTCGCAGCATCAATTTGGTTATCAGTACTGAGTAGCTCACCACTTGCGATTAGCGCGATATTGTTTCTGTCCCAAGCTTCAATCAATACTTTCTCACCAGAGGATTGTGCCTGCTGGATCGCGGGAATATCGCCCTCAGGTAACGCAAAAAGGACATCTGCAGGTTGAGTTTGCGTGATGACGACAAGAGGAGTTGAGGTTCCGGAAGAGATAAAGTTTCCAACATCCACTTGTTTTAAACCCACGCGTCCTGAGATAGGCGCAGTAATTTTACTGTAGGTTAATTGCAGTTTGGCATTATCAACAGCTGCTTGGTCAACTTTAATACTGCCTTGAGCCTGTAATACCGCCGCTTTTTGGTTATCTAACTCTTGTTGCGAAATCACTTTAGTGCCAGCAAGCTTTTGATAACGAGCTAAATCTAATTGTGCATTTGCTAATGTTGCTTTGTCTTTTGCCAATTGCCCCTCTGCTTGTGATAGCTGAACTTCAAATGGGCGAGGGTCAATCTGTGCCAATAAATCTCCCTTATTGACGTATTGCCCTTCGGTAAAATACAGCTGCATTAACTGGCCTTCAACACGGCTGGTTACAGTGACAACATTCGCGGCTTGGACTGTGCCTAAACCCGATAAAAAGCGCGGAACGACTTTTTGTTCTGCGACGGCAAATTGTACAGGGGCTAAAACACGTGGTGGGCGGCCCATTGCACTTCGCTGTGAGTTTGGTTTTGCTACGGCGTCAGTAGATTGTGTATCTGATTGTTTTTCTTGATGATAAAAATACCAAGAAGCGCCAGCTGCCGCAATAATGGCAATAAAAATGGCAGAGCGAATAAAAGGTTTACGTTGTTTTTGTTTATTCATTTTGGGTAATTCGCTTAACTCAAAAAAGTGGATGAGATCCGTCAGGCTGTATACTAAAAAACTAACAAAAAAGAGTCAGTTAGACATATTAGTAGTTTAACGTGATAGGTACAAAGAAAAATGGAGGAAATATGAATAAGTGTCAATTTCTGTACTTGTATGCTGCGGTGTGTGTAAAGGAGGGCGTGGGGGAAATTAATTTTTCTCAATAAGAATTGCACCCTAATAAATAGGGTGCAAGAAATGTTATAAGCTAGAAGCGTTTAGAACCGCAGATTTTTCGTTTGAGGATTCAGAATTGACTGTCCAACCCTTCCAAGATAGAGGAATAAAGGCTACAGCAACCGCTAATAATGAGACGCCAGCAACATAATAGGCAGGTGCCATGTGAGACTGCTGCAACCAAGCACCAGTTAATATTGGTGTTAAACCACCAAAAATTGCATAAGCCACATTGTAAGCGAATGACAGGCCAGAATAGCGAATTTCAGGTGGAAATGCGCGTGTACTGATA
This sequence comes from Providencia sp. PROV255, assembly GCF_028478065.1. NCBI lineage: Bacteria > Pseudomonadati > Pseudomonadota > Gammaproteobacteria > Enterobacterales > Morganellaceae > Providencia > Providencia sp. PROV255. Next base: position 108,671 of record NZ_JAMPMI010000006.1, read on the forward strand.
ATTGGTGTCGTTGCAATCGCGCCAACAAAGAAGCCCATCAAGCCATAGTTAAAAATCAACGTACTCGCCGCAATATCACTGGATAATGACGAATAGAAGTAAATTGCCGTTACGGCCAATCCACCCCAGGATAAAGTCATTGAGGTACGTGTTCCTGTTTTATCACCTAACCAACCCCAGAAGATACAGCCTAATGTTAAGGTTAATGTTGCGGCACAGTTAGCTTGCAATGCAATATTTCGGTCAATGTTATAGATCCCTTTTAACACCACATCTGGCGTCATCAAAATAGTGACAACGATAGCGGTTGATAATGACCACGTCAGTGCTGCCGTGATCATACAGGCTTGCTTATGAGATTTAATCACAGTTTTGACGGGTAATTCTTGTGACAAAGCTTTTTTAGCGGCCAGTTCTTTGAATATCGGAGTTTCTTGTAAAAAACGGCGTAAATACACAGAAATAAACCCAAAAATACCACCAAGAATAAATGGAATACGCCATGCGAAATCATGAATTTCAGTTGTGGTATAAGAGCGTTCAATAATAATAGCGACGATAGAGCCTAATAAAATACCGCCAGTGATCCCAGAAGTCAGTGTACCAACACCTAAGCCATAGCGTTGCTTTGGTGTATGCTCTGCAATAAATACCCATGCTCCTGGCATTTCACCACCAATCGCGGCACCTTGCATAATACGCATTAACAGCAGCAGTAATGGGGCTGCAGCACCAATGGTTTCAAAAGTCGGTAAAAAACCAATCACAAATGTTGGGAATGCCATTAAGAAAATACTTAAGGTAAACATTTTCTTGCGGCCAATTTTATCTCCAAAGTGAGCCATAATAATGCCACCAAGAGGACGAGCAAGATAACCTGCTGCAAATAGGCCCAGTGTTGCCATTAGCGCGAGAAATTCGTTATCCCCTGGAAAAAATAGTTGGGAAATAATTTTTGCGTAAAAAACAAAGATAACGAAGTCGTAAAACTCAAGGGTACCCCCTAAAGAGGATAAGCCTAATGTTTTATAGTCTTCTTTGCCCAAAGGCCTCGCAGAGGGCTGGCTGGCTGTTTGCGGTGTCATTATAGTTTCCTTCTAACTACCTGAAATACTAAATTGCATAAATTCAAAATAATAAGCATTGGCTCATAATAATGAGCTAATCATTTTTATTGGTGCAGATAAGAGGTATAAAACGTTGGATGGGTATAACTTAGTTTAATACACAGTATCTTTTTTGCATGTGTATATTTATAGCAGGAAATTCTATATTCTGTAAACCTCAACCCTAAAAACAAGAATAACATTCCAATTAGTTTTGTTTGTCTGGATTATTGATTTGGTGCGATGATAAATAACCTTATATGATGTTAATAATATGAATTTTGCAGAATATCGTATATTTAAATTAGTCAGTTACAGTGTTAATTATATTTAATTTAATAAATTCTTACTGAAATATAGTAAACAAATATTACCTAATTATTTTTTGTTATAATTAACTTTATTCATCTCGATAAACTAAATAACTATAAAAGCATTTAATTAATAGATAAATAACAAGCCTACTTGCGAAAATTTGGGTTTTTAACGGGATTTTGTTAGTACAGGGAGTGTTTTGTAAACTGCACGCGCCCGCCAAGAAACAGGACGCGTGCAAAGTAAATTTAAACGAGGAATAGTGTGGCTAAGCCAAGGAAAATAAAGAACCCGCCAGTGTCTGTGATAGCGGTGATCATCACGCTAGAGCCGATAGCAGGGTCTTTGCCCATTTTCAGCATAATGAGCGGAATAAGCACCCCCATAATCGCTGCCATCAGTAGGTTCAAAATCATCGCTAATGTCATGACAGCGCCCATAGCGATATCGCCATATAGGAAATAGGTAACGACACCCATAATTCCGCCCCAAACAACGCCATTAATAAAGGCGACGCCAAGCTCTCTTAACATTAAGAAAGAGAAACTATTATTTTGTATCTGGTGCAGGGCAATGGCGCGAACAATCATGGTGATGGTTTGGTTTCCCGTATTTCCCCCAATTCCTGCCACAATTGGCATTAATGTGGCTAACGCGACTAATTGGGAAATGGTATCTTCAAAGACGCCAATAACACGAGAAGCGACAAAAGCGGTACATAGGTTAATGGCTAACCATGTCCAACGGGTTTTAACGGCTTGGCCAACCGGGGCGAAAACGTCTTCTTCAGGGCTTAACCCCCCCATACGACGAATACTGTTATCGTTTTCTTCACTGATGTTATCAACGATATCTTCAACCGTCAGGCGGCCCATCAGTAGGCCGCTATTATCAACAACAGCAGCAGAAATTAAGTCATAACGTTCGAACGCACTAGCGGCATCTTCGCCTTTTTCATCGGGCAAGAAGGTCACAGTGTCAGTTTTCATGACATCGGCCACTATTTTTTCAGGGGATTGCGTCAAAATAGTGGTTAGTGGTAATTCACCTTGCAGATAATTATTGTTATCGACAACAAAAATTTTATCGGTGGCTTCTGGGATCTTGCCTCGTTGGCGTAAATAACGTTGAACCGTTTTTAGTGTCACATTTGGGCGTACGGTGACGAATTCAAAATCCATCATTTGTCCGACGCTATCTTTCGCATATTGTAAAACTTCGCGAATGCGGCTACGTAGGCTAGGCTCTAAATAGGTGAGGAGCCGGCGCATGGTGTCACGAGGTAAATGCTCAGCAATATAAGCTTGTTCGTCAACATGCAAATTAGCAACGGCGCGAAGCAGTTCTCTGTCAGACATATCCTTAATTAGGCTATCCCAAACAGATACGGAGGCCTCAACTAAGACTTCACCACGTTCGTTATTATCAACAAGACGCCATAACGCGAGACGCTCATCATAAGGGAGCATTTCTAAGATATCGGCGATATCCGCAGTGTGTAAATCAAGTAGCAATTCTTTTACAAGACTAATTTTTTCACTAATTGCTTTGTCATCAATACTGACGTGTTGATCATTTTCAACAAGCGCATGGACGAACTCTTCGTCATCTAAAAATAGCGTCAGGATTTGCTGGCGAATATGTGCCAGTTTTTGAGAGTGCGGGTTGACTGTTGGCACCGCATCGATTGAAAAAGCAGGTTGTGACATTTTAATCCTTAAAGCAATAGCAGCGCAAAAGCGCTTTTTATGAATTCGTCTGCGAGCGGACGAAATTTATTATCATTATTGTCGCCTATTTAAATAATATATCAAATAGTTGAGTCAAATAAGCGGTGATTTCAAAGTCATCAGCGATGAAGAATAAGCATAAATCACTACAATAATGGCCGCAAATCACTCATTTTCTGCACAAATAGTTAACGACCAACCGGGGACATCTTCCCAATAGCCACTTTCTTTTTCTAAATCCAATATCATCAATGTATTTTGCACGAGATATTCAGATGGTAAATAGAGAGTCCAGTGCCCATCATCCGTTTCTATCCGTAACGAAGAGGGGATTGTGGTAGATTGGCGTTGATTATTTAACAAAATGGCTAGCCGCAAAATTTGAATAAGCGGCATAAATTGTTTTCTTTTAAATAAATTAAATTTAGGGATATCGTCATACTTAATAGCCCTACGATGATTACGTACTAATGTTGCCAGTAATAGTTGCTGTTCTTGGTTGAAGCCCGGTAAGTTGGTATTTTGCAAAATATAAGCAGAATGGCGGTGCATACCACTATGATTAATACTTAACCCAACCTCATGGAGCATAACTGCCCATATTAAAATGGATTCCAGTTGTGGGTTAAGTTGCTTAGGGTTTTGTTGTCCCCACTGGAAATAGAGTTCTTCCATGGTTTTTAATACGCGTTTAGCTTGCTCTCTATCGATATTATAATGCTCAGCAAGGCTTAAAGCAGTACGCTGGCGGATATCTTGGTGGCGGAAACGGCCTTCCATTTCATATAAAACACCTTCACGCAATGCACCGTCAGACAAACGTAACTCTTTAATTTCTAATGAATCAAATACGGCAAGTAAAATCGCTAAGCCAGGAACAAATACGTGTTTACGTTCATTCGATAGGCCTAATATATTCAGGGTGCTAAATGACTTATATTTCAACGCCATTTGCTTGATTTCGATAAGACGTTCCCGCGTAATAATACCGTCTTTATAGCCTAATTCTTGTATCACACTATGGGCAGCTTTGATGGTGCCCGAGGCGCCCATCGCAACGTCCCAAGTTTGTTTCTTAAATAAAATCGCGGTGCTTTCTAATTTTAAGCAAGCCCCTAGGTAGGCTCGATTGAAATATTCAGGGGTAATTTCTTCATTTGGAAAGTAAGTACGGGCAAAGCTAACACAGCCCATACGGCGGCTTTCAATCAAAAGCGGCTCAAATTTTTCACCAATAACTAACTCTGTCGAACCACCACCGATATCGAGTACTAATTTACGGCCTTTTTCGGGTTGAGTGTGCTCAACGCCCATAAAAATTAACCGTGCTTCTTCTTGACCTGAAATAATTTCAATAGGGTAAGGCATGATTTCTTTAGCGCGCTGCAAAAACAGTTTTACATTCGTTGCTACACGTAATGAATGAGTGCCAACAATGCATACGTTTTCAGGGGGAAAGCCTTGTAACCGTTCGGCAAACAACGCGAGGCAGGCAAGCCCACGTTCCATGGCTTCTTCACTTAATTCATTGGTATCACTTAGACCATCAGCTAGGTGAACACGTTTTTTTAACCGTGTAAGAACTTGCAATGCACCATTAACGATGCGAGCAATGACCATGTGAAAACTGTTTGAGCCTAAATCTATAGCCGCAATTTCTTGTGGTCTCGGTGTTGAGGCGTTGGTTATTGGCATATTTTTAAGCTCTTGTATCCGGTGTTTCGATTGATTTTAAATAATCATACACAGCAAGCTGGGCCTGAATTTTACGTTTATTTCCGCGGGGAACATAATGATTACTTAAATCTTTGTCAACATAACGTGCTTTAACAGTATCGCTAAATTGCAACTCTAAAATATCCAATACCCGTTGTTTTAAATGCGGGTCGACTAAGCTAACGGCGACTTCAATGCGGTAATCAATGTTGCGGGTCATCCAGTCAGCAGAAGAAATAAAGACTTTTTCGTCCCCCGCATTGGTGAAAACATAAACACGGTCATGTTCAAGAAAGCGGTCAACAATACTGGTTACCTGAATATTTTCACTGTAGCCGACTTGGCCGGCGACTAAAGAGCACATCCCTCTGACTAATAAACGAATTTTGACACCTGCATTGGAGGCATCGTACAGTTTGTCAGTCAATTCTTTGTCGACTAAGTTATTAATTTTTAATGTGATACCACTGGGCCGTTCAGCGAGCGCATTTTCGATTTCTTGGTCAATTAAGGCCATCAAACGAATACGTGTATTTTGTGGTGATACCATTAAATTATCGAAAGTCACTGGGCGGTAAGGGTTTTCAATAAAATTAAATACCCGACGAACTTCGTTGGTGATCAGTTCATTTGCAGTGAGTAGGGAGTAATCCGTATAAAGCCGAGCGGTTTTTTCGTTAAAATTGCCCGTACCGATATGGGCATAACGCACGATTTGGCCTTCTTCCATGCGTGAGATAATAAATAATTTTGCATGGATTTTAAGCCCGGGCGCGGAGAAAATAACATGCACGCCCGCTTCAGTTAATCGTTTTGCCCAATGAATATTAGCGGCCTCATCAAATCGTGCTTGTAACTCAACGACCACTGTGACTTTTTTTCCATTATGAGCGGCATGAATGACAGAATCGATAATGCGTGAGTCTTTCGCGACACGGTAAATATTAATTTTAATCGATAATACATTCGGGTCAAAAGACGCTTGGCGCAATAATTCTAAAGTATGTTCAAAGGTATAGTAGGGATAATATAACAGTACATCGCGTTCGCGAATGGCATCGAAACCGTTACGGAAGTTATCAAACCAGCGGTGACGCAGCCTTGGTAATGGCTTGTTTAATAGGTTTTTATTTCCTTCATTAGGGAAATTAATAAAGTCTTTAAAATTGTGGTAGCGGCCACCGGCAATCACGGAGTCATCGCTGGATAGCCCCAGTTTTTCACGTAAAAGAGCAACCATTTCGTCAGGCATATCACGCTGATAGACAAAACGGACGGGTTCTGCGGTTAAACGTTGTTTTAATGTAGATGACATTATTTCGAGCAAGCTCGATTCCATCTCTGTTGCGATGTCGTACTCTGCATCACGCGTCATTTTCATCGAATAGGCATTGAGCTTATCGTAATCAAAAAAACCTTTGAAAATTTCATCGAGCGTATAGCGAAGGATATTATCAATTAGGATCATTGACTTGCGACGCTTTGGCATTTCTGGAGGCAGGTTAACAAACCGCGGGACTTTATCGGATGGAATTTCCAATAGTGCATATTGAATCTGATTGCCATTGATGATTTCAACTGCAAGATAAGTGTAGTCATCTTTTAGAAATTCAACGAGATTGGTATCAGGATTAATTAATATTGGCGTAATATGCTGCCGCAGATTCTGGCGGAAATACTGACGTAACCATATCTGTTGGCGAGGCGAAATTTGACGTTCGTTAATCAAGAATATTTGATTGCGAGCCATTTCCAATAATAAGTCATTATAGAGAATGTCGAATTCTTGTTCTTGTTTGGCAACTCTTGACTGAATTCTCTTTAACAAGTGGCGAGCACCGCTTGCCGAGCCGCGTTCTTCATTAATTAAAATACGGCGTTTAACGTCGGCGAAGCGGACTTTATAAAACTCGTCTAGATTATTGGAATAAATTCCCAAAAAACGCATTCGCTCAATAAGAGGGTTACGCTTGTCGGCTGCTTCTTGTAAAACACGCTCGTTAAAAGACAGCCAGCTTAACTCTTTTTCATGATAGAGACGTTCTTGGGACATTCTAACTCCGTATTAGACTCTTGTTACTTTATGGCTATGATACCAGTCAGTTAGCTAAATGTGTTGTTTAATTGCTTTATCTTGGGTAATAACACTTTCTGGATTAGCAGATTGTTGCTTCATCGTAAAATATTGTTGCTGAAAAATACACATACGGATAGCGGTGTGATAGCGACCATTGACAAAGAATTCGTCGATCAGTTCGCCTTCAGTATGGAAGCCTAGTTTATTATAAATATGGATAGCTTTAACATTTTCTTTATCAACAATAAGATAAAGTTTATATAAGTTTAGTACGGAAAACGCGTAGTCCATTGCTAATTTCGCAGCGCGACTCGCATAGCCATGGCCTTGATGGCTCGGTGCAATGATAATTTGAAACTCAGAGCGTCGGTGAACATAATCAATTTCTACCAATTCGACTAAGCCAACTTTCTCACTGTCATTTTCAACGATAAAACGGCGTTCAGACTGGTCATGAATATGTTTATCGTAAAGATCGCTTAATTCAACGAAAGCTTCATAAGGTTCTTCAAACCAATAACGCATAACACTGGCATTGTTATCAAGCTGGTGAATAAATGCTAAATCTTCACGTTCAAGTGGGCGCAACCTAAACGGATGAACTTGCCCGGTCGTCATAAAAATACCTCTATTTAGTTAGGAAAATGGTTTTGTTCTTCGACTATAAGGATAACATTTATTTGCGATAAAATAATGACACAGCACAGAGAGATTATCACCTTGTTGAAAAATAATTCATTTTACCCAACGCTAATGTTTTTATGTAATAGCTTGCGATCGTGTTTTTATGTGAATGCGAAGAAAAAGGGTGGATACCCACCCTTGAAATGACGTTTTGCTCATCACGAATATTATTCGTTAGCGTAACCTTGTTGCGGTAAAATTCGGTTATCTAACACAGCTTTACCTTTTTGCATTGTTAATCGGCCACTAATGAACCACTCAACAACTAATGGGTAAATCGTATGTTCTTGGGCTTTTACCCGCTCGATAATATCGTCTTCGTTATCCTGTTCAAAGATAGGCACTTTAGCTTGCAAAATAACTGGCCCGCCATCCAGTTCTTCGGTAACGAAATGAACGGATGTGCCATGTTCTTTATCCCCATTTTCTAGCGCTTTACGATGCGTGTGTAAACCGGGGTATTTCGGTAACAAAGAAGGATGGATATTGAGTAATTTACCCGCAAAGTGGTTGACGAATTGGGCTGATAAGATACGCATAAAACCCGCTAATACGACTAAATCAGGCTGATATTGGTCGACTTGTGCGAGTAATGCAGCATCATATGCTTGGCGGTCAGTATACTGTTTGGCATCTAAAAAACAGGCTGGTATTCCAGCCTGTTGTGCCCGAACAAGCCCATAAGCATTGGCTTGGTTGCTAATGACAGCAACAATGTGAGCGCCAATTGCCCCAGTGCGGCAGCTATCAATTAATGATTGCAAATTACTACCGCTGCCAGAAATGAGGACAACAATTTTTTTCATTAGCGGATCACAACCTGCTCTTCACCCGCTGGTAATGCGCCAATTGTACCGATTTGCCATGCGTTTTCGCCAAGCTTGTTCAACAGAGCAAGTGCATTTTCAACTTCCTGTTGTGGTAGAGCAATAATAATCCCCACACCACAGTTGAAGGTACGGTACATTTCATGAGTGCTCACATCACCAGCTTGCTGCAGCCAGTTAAAGACAGCAGGCCATTGCCAGCTGCTACCGTCAATAATTGCTTGTGTGTTGTCAGGCAGTACGCGAGGAATATTTTCCCAGAAACCACCACCAGTAATGTGGGCAATTGCATGGATATCGCTGTTTGCGATCAGCTCTAATACATTTTTAACGTAAATGCGTGTTGGTTCTAATAAGTGGTCAGCTAAAGGTTTCCCATCTAATTGAGTTTCTTCTAGGTTGGTTTGGCTGACTTCGAGGATCTTGCGAACCAGCGAGTAACCATTTGAATGCGGGCCGCTAGAGGCTAAAGCAATTAAGGCGTCTCCAGCACTCACTTTGCTACCATCGATGATTTCTGAGCGTTCAACAACACCCACACAGAAACCAGCCACATCGTAGTCTTCACCATGGTACATTCCCGGCATTTCCGCGGTTTCACCACCCACTAACGCACAACCTGACTGTTTACAACCTTCTGCGATACCCGTAATCACACTCGCAGCGGTATCGACATCTAGTTTACCGGTCGCGTAATAATCAAGGAAGAACAGGGGCTCTGCGCCTTGAACAATCAAGTCATTGACACACATAGCCACAAGGTCAATCCCAATGGAGTCATGACGTTTTAAATCCATTGCTAAGCGTAATTTGGTACCGACACCGTCAGTGCCTGAAACTAAAACAGGCTCACGGTATTTCTGCGGTAGGGAACATAATGCACCGAATCCCCCAAGACCTCCCATGACTTCTGGGCGGCGGGTTTCTTTTACGACACCTTTAATACGTTCAACCAAGGCGTTACCCGCATCAATATCAACACCGGCATCTTTATAGCTGAGAGAGGTTTTATCAGTCACTACGGCCCCCAAGGCAATTACATTTTTGAGAAAAATAACATCATTGACATTATTCTAACAGGCTAGGCAAACGTTTGCGATAGCTTTGTGTTGGAAATTTTTGGGTACGCATAATCGAAGAATGGTAGAACGTTATAGAAGTTGTATAGCAAAATAAGAAATGTATTTATTTAAATCAAATTTGCGGTTTTACCAATTTCAACTTAACTGAGATGAGGTATAATTTTTAAAAAAATGGCGTTAATCGTTGTTGTTTTGACCAAAATCAAGCGTTATCTAGTGGCAACCAAAGCTAAAAGAGGTATAATCCGGCGATTTTTTTGTCCGCCGCCGTCTTAAATAGTAGGAGAAACCCATGAAGATCGTTGAGGTAAAACACCCTCTCGTTAAACATAAACTCGGCCTGATGCGAGATCATGATATAAGCACAAAGCGCTTTCGTGAACTGGCCTCAGAGGTTGGTAGCCTACTGACTTATGAAGCAACTGCTGACCTTGAAACTGAAAAAGTGACTATCGATGGTTGGTGTGGTCCTGTAGAAATAGAACAAATTAAAGGTAAGAAAATCACTGTAGTACCAATTCTTCGTGCGGGTATTGGTATGATGAACGGTGTATTAGATAGCATTCCAAGTGCACGTATCAGTGTGGTAGGTGTTTATCGTGATGAAGAAACACTGCAGCCTGTCCCTTATTTCCAAAAACTCGCCTCTAACATTGAAGAACGTATGGCATTAGTGGTCGACCCAATGTTAGCGACGGGTGGCTCAATGATTGCTACCATTGATTTATTAAAAAATGCGGGTTGTACCTCGATTAAAATCTTAGTTCTTGTTGCAGCGCCTGAAGGTTTAAAAGCGTTGGAAGCTGCGCATCCAGATGTTGAATTATATACCGCTTCAATTGATGAGTATTTAAATGAAGAGGGATATATCGTTCCGGGTCTCGGTGATGCGGGCGACAAGATATTTGGTACTAAATAATGATAAGCCGACTGAGAAGTCGGCTTTTTTTTGATTAATTGTAGAGACTCACTGCTTATTCAGTGATTAGCCATTTCGCTAAAAGAGGATAAAGCCACATGACACGTCGCACCATCAGTGTTGAAGAAAGACCACCATTATTACAAACTATACCACTGAGCCTTCAACACCTATTTGCTATGTTTGGCGCAACCGTTATCGTACCGATTCTGTTTGGTGTAAACCCCGCTACAATTTTGCTGTTTAATGGGATCGGAACGCTGCTGTATCTGTTTATTTGTAAAGGGCAAATTCCTGCTTATTTAGGCTCAAGTTTTGCATTTATTTCCCCAGTGCTGATTTTATTACCATTAGGTTATGAGCTGGCACTTGGCGGCTTCATTATCTGTGGCGTGCTGTTCTGTATTGTTGCACTGATTGTTAAAGTTGCAGGAAGAGGGTGGATAAACGTCATGTTCCCCCCAGCAGCAATGGGGGCAATCGTAGCCGTAATTGGTTTAGAATTAGCTCAAACGGCTGCAGGTATGGCTGGGCTATTACCTAAAGATGGCGCAGTGGTTGATTCGAACACGTTAATTATTTCCCTGACCACGTTGTCAGTCACTATTCTCTGCGCGGTCGTTTTCCGTGGGTTTTTATCTATTATTCCAATTTTGATTGGCTTTTTAGCGGGTTATGCATTGTCCTATTTTATGGGTATTGTGGACTTTACCCCGGTTGTTGAAGCGCCGTGGTTTGCTATTCCTACATTTTATACTCCACGCTTCGAATGGTTTGCTATTTTAACTATTTTGCCCGCTGCATTAGTGGTTATCGCTGAGCACGTAGGGCACTTGGTCGTCACTGCGAATATTGTTGAACGTGACTTAATGAAATCACCAGGTTTACATCGTTCAATGTTTGCTAATGGGTTTTCTACGGTGATTTCCGGTTTCTTTGGCTCGACACCAAATACGACTTATGGTGAAAACATTGGGGTCATGGCTATTACCAAGGTATACAGCACTTGGGTAATTGGCGGAGCCGCAATTATTGCTATTTTATTATCTTGTGTTGGTAAATTAGCGGCTGCTATCCAATTAGTACCAGTTCCTGTGATGGGCGGGGTTTCACTCTTATTGTACGGGGTAATTGGTGCATCAGGTATTCGAGTGTTGATTGATTCAAAAGTCGATTATAACAAGCCACAAAATTTGATTTTAACCTCAGTGATTTTAATTATTGGTGTGAGCGGAGCCGTTATCCATATTGGTCAAGCTGAACTCAAAGGTATGGCGCTAGCAACAATAGTTGGGATCTTTATGGCATTATTATTCCGTTTTATAACGTTTGTTAGGCCTGAAAAGCAGTTTGTGACATCTGAAGTCCAAGAGCTTGATAGCAATAAAAAATAAGCCACACAATTTTCCATATTGCCGTTCAATTGTTTGAACGGCATTTGGTCACCGTTCTTATTCATCTATCCGTGTTTTTTATGGTAAACTGCTAGATGAAAATTGATTTGTACAGCCAGAGGCGCTTCTGAACACACCATCACAGCTTTCATTACCACTATATCTGCCAGATGATGAAACCTTTGCGAGCTTTTATGCAGGGGAAAATGGGGCGTTGCTGTCTGCTATTCAGTCTGCTATTAATCAACCCCATGGCAGTTATATCTATTATTGGTCGCGTGAAGGCGGCGGGAAAAGCCATTTACTGCACGCAGCTTGTGCAGAGCTGTCTGAACAAGGCATTGCAGTCGGTTATGTTCCTTTGGATAAACGTGCGTATTTTGTTCCTGAAGTACTAGACGGTATGGAACATTTATCACTCGTTTGTATTGATAATATTCAGTGCATCGCGGGTGATGAAGAGTGGGAAATGGCGATTTTCAATTTGTATAACCGTATTTTGGAAATTGGTCGCACTTGTCTATTAATTACTGGGGACAGGCCTCCTCGGCAAATCGAACTGAAATTACCCGATTTAGCCTCTCGCCTTGATTGGGGGCAAATTTATAAACTGCACCCACTGAGTGACGAAGATAAGATTTGGGCACTGCAATTACGCGCTCGTATTCGTGGTTTTGAATTACCGGAAGATGTTTGTCGTTTCGTATTAAAACGTCTAGATAGAAAAATGGGAACGTTGTTTGATATCTTAAACAAACTTGACCACGCATCAATTGTCGCTCAGCGAAAATTAACGATTCCTTTCGTAAAAGATATTTTAAAACTCTAGTTGATTAAATGAGTTGGCAGCCATATAGCTGCCAAAATAGAGTTTATAAGATTTCACAAACCTGCTCAGGCGGACGACCTAAACGTGCTTTATCACCATTAACAACGATAGGGCGTTCAATCAATTTAGGATTTTCATGCATTGCTTTAATGAGTTGATCCTGAGTTAAGGTGTCATCGTTTAAATTCAATTCCTTATACAACTCTTCTTTGGTGCGCATTAATTGACGAGCATCTTTAAAGCCTAACATTTTAAGGAGTTTTTTGATTTCAGCGACCGTTGGGGGCGTTTTTAAATACTCGACCACCGTGGGGGAGATACCCTTATCAGTTAAAAGGGCTAAGGTTTCACGGCTTTTAGAACAGCGTGGGTTGTGGTAAATCTTAATCGAATCCGTCATTATTATAACTCCTTACGGTTTTGCATTTTTGTCACGTAATTGTAGTTTTCTAAGCGCATCAATGCGAGCGTCATAACGCTGCTGTTCGTAACTGCCTAAACGGCTTTGACGGCTAGCATCGCTGAGATAATTAATTGCAGTGTCATAGTTACCCCGTAACGCCATCCCTTCTGCGTAAGCAGCAAGTTCTTCGGTACGCTTACCTTGTTTTGCGGACGCTTCTGCCAGTAAATCCCAACCAATCGGGTCATCAGGGTAATCAAACGTATATTTATTCAGTAAGGTTGTTGCTTCTTTATATTGATGATTATTAATTAATGCATTAGCTAGGTTGACAATAAATACGGTATTTTTCGGTGATTTTCTCAAAGCATTCTGTAAACGAGAGACCGCTCTAGAGACTTGATGTTGTTCAATGTCGACATCAGTCATGCTATCGATAAACCAAGGGTTATCGGGTTGTTTCGCTAATAGCTCTGTCAGGATTTTTCCTGCTTCTGCGTACTTTTTGTCTTGAGAAAGTAGTAGCGCTTTACCGTATTGCGCTGCAATTTGTTCTTGTGCAGAACCTTTACCATAGTTTTCAATGATTTGGTCTAAAGCATGTTTTTGCTCGGTACTATACATAGCCAAAATACGAACTCGGGCTAACATAAAGTCCAGTGATGATGGCACACTCACTTTAGGGTATTGGTTCGATCGGTTTCTGGCATCAGCTAAACGGCTATCCGGCAAGGGGTGCGTTAATAGAATTTCAGGGGGCTTTGACATATAGCGAGTTTGGTCTGACATTGTTTGCATAAAATCAGCCATCGCATGCGGGTCAAAGCCAGAGCGCCTTAATGTCTGTAAACCAATACGGTCAGCTTCTTGTTCATTGGCTTGGGTAAAGCTGATCATACCTTGCTGAACCCCAGCCATTGTGCCTGTTAAAGCGGCAAAACCGGCTTGAGGATTCGCCATCACTAACAGCAAAGAACCAATCGTCCCTGCAATCGCGAGAGGAGTGGTGCTTTTTTGGTCTTCCATCATTCGCGCAAGGTGCCTTTGCGTAACGTGAGATATTTCGTGCGCCATGACGGATGCTAGCTGACTTTCATTTTGGCTGTATCGGAACAATGCTGAGTGTAGCACTACATTGCCCCCAAAATAGGCGTATGCGTTAATATTGGGGTTGTTGACTAAATAGAACTTAAACGGTGTTTTAACTGAGTCGGCATTTTTCACTAACCGCATGCCAAGTTTGTTAACATATTGGGTTAACAATGGGTCATAAATAAGAGGGGTGCTGGCACGTATTTGGCGTGTAATAGCATCTCCCATAATAATTTCTTGGTTGATGCTAAGTGTGCCTCCTGCTGTGGTTCCTATATCGGGTAAGGTATCTTCAATTGCACTATAAGCAGGTAATACTGCACCGTTCATTAGCGCAGCGATCATGAAAGCCAATAATGGATATTTTAAATTTTTCTTCATGAAACGTGAGTATCCCATACAACATTTTAATTTAGGGTAAGTACCGACTTTATTTCGGGTGTGCTTTAAGTAAGGCACTTAAAAATACGAAAAGTTTAAAACACATGATAGCAAAAGCTATCGTAAAATCTGTTCTTCGGTATAATTTTCGTTACTTTAGGAACTGTCCTTTGTGTTATTCCCTAGGAGCAATAAATGCTGGAATTGTTTTTACAGTGGTATCGTCGGCGTTTTGCTGACCCACAAGCCATAGCCCTTTTTACATTACTCGTATCAGGGTTTGTGATCATCTTCTTTTTCAGCAGTATACTGGCTCCATTGCTGGCGGCAATTGCTTTAGCTTATTTGCTTGAATGGCCAACCAATTTATTACAACGCATAGGGTTATCCCGTTCAGTTGCTGTCGGTATTATTTTGACCTTATTCGCCGGAATAAGTGCCATGGTTATTTTAATTATTGCACCAACCGCATGGCAGCAAGGGATTAATTTGATGGCCGATCTGCCAAATATGGTTAACCGTTTCAATGAATTTGCACAAAAACTGCCAGAGCAATATCCAGCACTAGTGGATGTCGGCATTATCGATATGATGGCAGATAACCTGCGTAGCCGTATGTCGGGTATTGCAGACTCTGTGGTTAAAGCGTCAGTTGCTTCATTAATAGGTATTTTTACTTTAGCAGTTTACTTAGTTCTAGTGCCGTTGATGACATTCTTTCTTTTAAAAGATAAAGAGCGTATTAGCAAAAGCTTCCTCAAGCTGTTACCGAAAAATCGATTGTTAGTGGGTAAAGTTTGGGTCGAAATGAATGAACAAATCACCAATTATTTGCGAGGAAAAGTTACTGAAATGGTGATTGTTGGGGTGGCAACATATTTATGTTTTGCTTACTTTGACTTGCGCTATTCCGTATTGCTGTCGGTTCTTGTCGGGGTAGCGGTATTAATCCCTTACATTGGTGCGGTCGCAGCCACGATCCCCGTGGTTATTGTTGCGCTCTTTCAGTACGGTATTGGTAGTGAATTTTGGTACTTAATGTTGTTTTATTTAGTTATTCAAGGTTTGGATAGCAACGTTGTGGTGCCTTTATTGTTTTCTGAAGCCGTGAATTTACATCCACTAGTGATTATTTTATCTGTTGTGGTGTTTGGTGGGTTATGGGGCTTTTGGGGCGTGTTTTTTGCAATACCTTTAGCAACACTGATTAAAGCGGTTATTCATGTCTGGCCGGAAGAGCCAACGGAGTCAACGAACTAGGTTAGTAATAGTGCTGTATGGGGGCATACAGCACTAAGAAGTAACGATTAAGCGTGTGTATTGATGTAATCAAGCACGATTTCGTGGTGGTTACTGGTTTTAAAATTGTCAAAGACGTGCTCTATTTTCCCAGTAGGGTCAATAAGGAAGCTAATGCGATGAATCCCATCATAGGTTTTCCCCATGAATTGTTTTTCACCCCAAACCCCAAATTGCTCACATACTTGGTGGTCTTCATCTGATAACAAAGTGAAGTTCAACATCTCTTTTTCAGCGAAACGAGATAGTTTCTCTGGTTTGTCTGTGCTAATACCTAATACTTCGACACCTTTCGCTTTAAGTGTATCCATTTCATCACGTAGACCACACGCTTGAACAGTACAGCCAGGAGTCATCGCTTTAGGATAAAAGTAAACTAATACGCGCTGACCCTGATAATCAGAAAGATTGATGAGCTCACCATCTTGGTCAGGAAGGCTAAATTGAGGCGCCTTATCACCGGCTTTCAATGGGTTCATTAAATATATCTCCGTTAACTTTGCATGTTGGGGTTGTTAACAATACTTATGTTGCCTTTAGCATTTAGCATTGTACATAGTTGTTGAAATTTATTTTTTATAATTATGCCATTATCGTCCAACGGATCGTGTGCAGTAATCTGAATTTCCAGTTGAGCGGGCATATCATTATTGGCTGGTTGTGTTTTAGAAACAAGCTCTGCGATATTACACTGCGAAGTTGTGAATAAATTTGTGAATTGCTCGACAATACGAGGTGCATCGTCGACAACAACATTCACTGTTACTGTCGATGGGTAATAGGTTGTTTGCACACTCTGAGTTCTTTTCATTACGATAAGCAAGTCGAGCTCGGCGCCTTTAGGTGGTAATGTCGCTTCTAAAAGGGTGATAGCATTCCAACTGCCGGAGAGCATCATAATGAAGGTGAATTCCTTGCCAAACATCGCTAAGCGACTATCTTCAATATTACAATCACACTCGCTGACGAGACGTGTAATAGTATTCACAATGCCCGGACGATCTGTTCCCAGCGCAGTAATGACAAGAAATTGCTGTTCAGTCTTAGGCAAAGTCTATTCCTTAGTATTTTAATTATGTCAGTTAAACATTTAATTAGAATATAGCAGTAAAATTCTAGCGCTAACAACTGACTGGCTATGAGGGTAAGGAAACCATAAAAAAGGCAATCTGCCAAGGGGGTAAATAGACTCTTGCGAGAAATATCAGTGAATTATTACTTCTATTTAAGTTAATGTCCTCGGCATTAACAAAATTCATTAAATTCTTGCTATTGGGTGGTTTTCTTCTTTGAAATGAAAAAGTAACATGGTAGTTCAATTATTAAGGGGGTATCGCTATGGCTAATGGAAACGCAAATTATAAAGATTTTTTAACGGGAAGCATTGTTGCAGTTATTACACCAATGGATTCGGCAGGGCGTTTAGATAAAGCGAGCCTGAAAAAGTTGGTGGATTATCATGTTGAAAGTGGAACAACTGCGATTGTTTCTGTTGGTACAACTGGCGAATCAGCAACCTTAACGCACAAAGAACATGTGGATGTCGTGAAAGCGACGCTTGAATTAGCAGATGGTCGTATTCCTATTATTGCAGGAGCCGGTGCAAATGCTACCGCTGAAGCTATTTCTTTGACAAATGAGTTTGAAAACAGCGGTGTGGTTGCTTGCCTGACGGTAACACCTTATTATAATAGGCCTTCTCAAGAAGGGCTATATCAACACTTTAAGGCAATTTCAGAAAACACCAGCTTGCCACAGATTCTTTATAATGTACCATCACGCACTGGCTGTGATATGTTGCCTGAAACTGTGGGGCGTTTAGCAAAACTGGCGAATATTGTTGCAATTAAAGAGGCAACAGGGAACTTAGCTAGGGTTCATCAAATCAAAGAACTGGTTGATGATGATTTTGTACTGTTAACAGGTGATGACGCAACGGCGCTTGATTTCATGCAACTAGGTGGTAAAGGCGTTATTTCGGTCACATCTAACGTTGCGGCCGCACAGATGGTAAAAATGTGTGACTTAGCGCTTGCAGGCAAATATACTGAGGCGCGTGAATTAAATAAAAAACTGATGGGGCTTCATCTTCAGTTATTTGTTGAACCAAATCCAATTCCAGCGAAGTGGGGCTGTCATCGCTTAGGTCTGATTGCAGATGGGACATTACGGTTGCCAATGACACCGTTAACCACCTCGGGCCAGCAAAAAGTTGAGGAAGCCTTGAAACTCGCTGGATTACTGTAAAATTTAGGGAATTTTAATGGCAACATTATTGCAAAAATCGAAGGTTATGAAGGTTGCTGGCCTGTCACTTGTTGTGTTACTGGCAGCCTGCTCCAGCGATCAGCGCTATAAACGTCAGGTCAGTGGTGATGAGGAATATCTCAATGCTGCGCCATTGAAAGTGTTGAATGTGCCACAGGGGCTTACATTACCAGAACAAAATGGTGAGTATGATATCCCTAAAGCCACATCAACAGGGGCAATAGGAAAAGCGTTAGACATTCGTCCACCAGTACTGACAATTTCGCAATTAGCGGGTTCTCGTACAGAGGATAGCGCTCAAGCAAGTCGTTTGTTGCTAGAAAATACACCTGAAAATAGTGCACTTTGGTCACAAGTTACGATGATCTTAGAGCAAAGAGGGATTCCAGTTTCATCTAAAGACGATGGCTCTCGCTCAATTGAAACCGATTGGGTGAAATGGGATCGCGCAGATGAAAACGTACCGATTGAGAGTCGCCATAAAGTTACAGTGCGGCCAGAAAACGGTATGATGGCATTAACGGTAACTAGCTTAGGCTTACGTCAAGGAGGAGAGACAATTACGGATGTTGTCGAAACTCAACGTTATAACAAGCTGTTATTGAATGAATTAACCGATAACTTATATACGTTACGTGATACTTCAAACAAAAATAGTATCCAAAATGCCTACGGTATCATTGATGTTCAAACCGGTAGTGATGATACTGGCTTACCTTTAGTTGTGGTTCGTGCGCCATTTGATGCAGTATGGGAACGTTTACCTCACACCTTAGAAAGTGTTGGTATGAAAGTGGGTGACCGTACGCGCTCAAGTGGTTCTGTGATGGTAACTTACAAAGGTTTAAGCAGCTCAGAATGGCAGGCTTTGGGTATTGATGACCCAACTGTGCCAGAAGCAGATTATAAAGTGCAGGTTGGTGACTTAAATAACCGTAGTACACTGCAATTTATCACCACCAAAGGTGTGCCTTTAACACAAAAACAAAATGATGAAATGGTTGCAGCGCTGAAAGCAGCATTTAGTAAAGCACCTGCCAAAAAGTAATCATTCAACATTTTGAGATGACTAATTAAACCGTAGCTTAAATACAAGCTGCGGTTTTTTTATTTAAATTGGATGGGTTTGTATTGGGGTAAAGATATTAAGCTTCATACGCATAGGCTGGTGGTTATCAACTCTGTATTTTGTTTATTTCATGCTACTCGTAATCTATATACTTAGTTAGTTATTAAATAGCATTTCATCAATTTGAATTTTCCTTCTCTGGTAGGCTAATTTTATCTTTCATGTTTTCACCTAAAACAAATGGACAAAAAATCAGTGTTTATGGTTAAGTAATCGTTTGCGTCTGCTCGGGAATTTTATTATCATGATTAACAGTGAATTATAAAATATTGAATATCAGCTAGTTAGCGTTTCACATGGTGAATTTCAGTAACTGACTGAAACAGAGCAGAAAATTAACAATGAATAGGCCATTTAATTGGTTTTTGTTCTTCTGTTACTTATCTGAATCTGCTGTGCAGGTTGATTTTTGTTTAGTTTAATCACATCCCTGGAGTGTGTAAGATGCAAAAGAAAGCTGAGTTGTATCGTGGTAAGGCAAAAACAGTCTATACCACAGAGGATCCTGATCTACTGGTTCTGGAGTTCCGTAATGATACATCAGCACTCGATGGTGAGCGTATCGAGCAGTTTGACCGTAAAGGTATGGTAAATAACAAATTTAACCATTTCATTATGAGCAAATTAGAAGCAGCCGGTATTCCAACACAAATGGAAGCATTATTGTCTGACACAGAAGCCCTGGTGAAAAAGTTAGATATGGTGCCTGTTGAGTGTGTGATCCGTAACCGTGCCGCAGGTTCACTAGTAAAACGCTTAGGTGTTGAAGAAGGCATGGTGTTAAATCCGCCACTATTTGACTTATTTTTAAAGGACGATGCCAAACACGACCCAATGGTGAATGAATCGTACTGTGAAACCTTTGGTTGGGTGAGCAAAGAAAACTTGGCAAAAATGCGTGAGCTAAGCTACAAAGCCAATGAAGTACTCAGTAAAATTTTTGCGGATGCAGGGTTAATCTTAGTCGATTTTAAACTGGAGTTTGGCTTGTATAAAGGCCAAGTGGTATTAGGCGATGAGTTTTCACCAGACGGCAGCCGTTTATGGGATAAAGAAACGCTCAATAAAATGGATAAAGACCGTTTTCGTCAGAGCCTTGGTGGCTTAATCGAAGCTTACGAAGAAGTCGCACGCCGTATTGGCGTACAGCTAGATTAATCAATTTCCTATAATTTGAATGAGAATTTAGCCTGCATTGCAGGCTATTTTTTTAGTCGCTAATCGAGGGTGATTGTTGGCTAATAAAATGTGTAATCCATGATGAGAGAGCGGTATCAGTAGTCTTTATTTGTAGTTGTTGACTAAGTGACGTCAACGTAGGCGCGGGCAATGGGCTTTCGACTTGTAACTCTGGATGGCTTAATATTTCCGTTGGCTGACCGTCAGCGATGAGTTGGCCATTTGATAAATGCAATACGCGTTGAAAACGGCGGGCAACAAAATCAAGGTCGTGGCTAATAGAAACGACGGTTACCCCTTTTTCGCGTTGCAAGGTTAGCCAATGTTCAAATTTGCGCAGCCAAAAAGCGTCGAAGTCACGGCTTGGTTCATCAAGCAGCAATAACTTAGGTGAAACGGCCTCTAAACAGGCAACAGCAACCATCCTGCGTTGACCTGCATGTAAATCTAAAGGGTGTTTATCTGCTACATCGACTAAGTGACAAATTTCAAGTGCTTGCTGTACTCGCGCGTGAATATCACGTTTATGATATCTTTGGCGTTTTAAACCAAAAGCAATCTCATCACGCACACAACTATGAAAAATTTGTTTCTCAGCTTCTTGGAATAAAATACCGATATGGTTGGCTCTTTGTGGTGAGGAAAGAAGGTTAAGCGGCTGGCTATCAAGCTGAATATCACCTTGTGTAGGGCGCAATAACCCTGCGAGCAGGCGTAATAATGTTGATTTACCTGCGCCATTATCCCCAACTAAAGCGACCCATTCACCAGGGTGAATAGATAGAGATAAAGATTGTATATTATCAATAGTAGAGCTTGGCCAACGATAGCTCAGGTTTTTAAGCTGTAACATGCCGCTCCTTAAACATCTGTAGCAATTGCGCTTCATTGTGGGGAATTGTGTCTCGCCAATGCCCTAATTTGACCAGTTCACCTATAGCACGCCAAGCCTCTGGCATATTGATTGTTTCAATAGCATCAAGAAAAACATCATCCAAACAGCCTATAGCAACCACTTTCCCAGATTCTAAAAAGGCTTTGCCAGTACTCAACAAAAGGAATGAATCACAGAAACTGATGGCAGGTAATAAATTGCGTTCAAAAAAAATAATGCTGCAGTTTGTGTGTTCTGTATAGTGTTGCAATTGCACTAAAATACGTTGTGTTGCACTGGGTGTTAGCCGACTAAAGGCTTCATCGAGCAAGAGGAGTTTAGGTTGCATCGCTAATGCACTTGCTAACACGACGCGTTGTGCTTCACCACCCGATAATGTCGCAGGATGGCGCGTACGTAGAGCTTCACAAAACGTGAGCGCAATCGCGTGTTCAACTCGTTGACTAATTTCACTGGGTGACAAGCCAAGGTTTTCAGGCCCAAACGCAATTTCTTGTTCAACGGTAAACGCGCAACCCGAGAGTTGTAATTGGGGGGATTGCTGAACAAGTTGGCGTGATACTGATACCTGAACCACAGAGCTGTCAGCTAAGGGAACTTGTAATACTTCAGCGGTTCCTTCTATTTTCCCTTGAATAAGGTCACTATGCCAACCTGCAAGTATTTGCGCTAGTGTGCTTTTCCCGCTGCCATTACCGCCAAATACACATAGCCATTGGCCTGCATTAAGCTGAAGATCTATCGGTCCTAATAAGGACAGCTCCGCGCTTTGTGGAATGAAGCGCATTTGTTGTAGATTCACCACCATAGAGAGAGACCACCTTCAATAAAAATTAACAAAACTAGCCCATACCTAAGTAGGGCTTGGAATGAACTATCCGTAGGTGGGTTCAATGTCGTGCGTTTAGCGCAATAGCGAAAACCACGCATATCTAATGCGGCTCCACGAATACTCAGATCACTAAGAGTATTACTGGCAAGTGGAAATAATAGGGCCGGTAATGATGTAACACGTTGCCAAAAGCGCCCGTCAAGAGGGACGCCTCTTGCCAATTGTGCCTCACGGATGGTGTTTAATTGCTGACGAAATTGTTCTGCAAGCAATAACGGACCCGCGAGTAGATATGCAAAACTAGCAGGTAAACGGCTAGCAAACAGCGCACGAATAAAGCGTTCAGTCGGTACATATTGCAACCAAAGCTGAGAAGCGCTAATAATCGTTAATAACTTAAACCACAATGCTAGTGCAAATTCAGGACGGCTATTTTTTAAGGCATCCCCGGTTAATTGTTGAGCTAGCCAACCCCCGTGAATTAACCAAAGCCCTGCCGCCATGGGGAGCATAATCCATGCAACAATGCGCCAACGATGACGTGCAGGTCGCCAAAATAATAAAGCAGCGAAAGTACTGCAACCTAGCACAATTAATAGCCAGTTCAGAGGTAAGAAAAGCGAACTTACACTGAGCCAAAACCAAATTGTCAGCGAGGTGAATGGATGCATTTAACTGACCTTCGCCATATTTGGATAATTACGTTGGACACGTTCTGGTAATTGTCGAACGAGTAGCCAAGCAATAATGGCAGATGCAACTTTGTCCGCAATATTGGCGCCTAATACCGTAATTGCCACTGATTCTAATAAGTTATCGCCAACAGCATGGAAATACGCGACAAAAAAGTCTGCTCCGCTACCGGTTGTTCCTGCAAATAAGTATGTACGTATAGGAACAGCAACTATCATTAATGCAAAAGTAATCACTACACCGGATAAAACCACTCTTGGTAAGGTGCGAAAACCACCTGCGCGAGCTAATAACCCAGCGCTGAGTCCAATCATCATCGCAACAGGTGCAAATGCAGCGGCAATTGGCCCACTGAGTAAACCCCATAATAAATTAGTTAATAAACCACTTAATAACGCAACCCAAGGGCCTGCTAATAACGCACAAATTAACGTTCCTATAGAATCCAGAAAAATAGGCAGTTTTAGCATTGAACTTAATTGGCCAATAACCATATTAATGGCAATAGAAAAAACAATTAAAGTCAGTGTACGACTAGAAATAATCGACGTTTTACCCATGACAAAGTCATTCCTTACAGTAATGGAATAATAAAATTAGCGAGAAGTGATGATAAGTTCTTCATAACCTGATAACGGGCAAGGTTCACGAATGAAATTTACCTTTTCCAGTTCCCCAATAATCAGCTCTAATGTTGTTCTGACCGTACAACCCGGCATCATATGACCACCGAGGACTTGCCCTTGCTCATCAGAGACAGCTAAATGCAGGTGTTCGCCTTTGGCATCTAAAGTGCCAATTAATGAAACAATTTCAAATTTACCTGTTGTTTGAAAGGTCTCTTCTTGGCCTGCAAAACGTAGTGCAACGTCAGTTAAGCTGCCGACACTGCTAGCAATGAACGCAGCTTGTAGGCCATGTTGCTCAATTTTATGTCTTAATGTTAAAAGTGCGTCTTCGCCAGGGATTAAACGAATAGCAATAAAACGCGCGTTTGAATAGGGCGATAAAGATTGGTTCATATTCTTAATCCTAATAATTGTGCTTATGCAGAGCGTCGCACAACCATTTAAATCATTAAAATTATAAATAATGCTAAGTTATGATTTTTCTGTATTAATTATCTGTGATTATTATACGCAATTGAGATGGATTGTCTGGTTGTAAAGATATTTAGACCTATCTTCAGCAAAAGGCACTACAAGTTGGTTTTTATCATGATAAATATAAGAAAAACGCAGAAATAAAAAAATAAACAGTGATGAATACTCCGAATATTTAGCTTAAGTTTTACTGGTGGTGGGGATTATCTGTATTGCCATGCTAATTTTTGTATAATTAAGCTTGTTACCGTGAAATATGCTGAGAATACATACTTTTAAAAAGTATTAAATAGATAATAAAGAACAGCTAAAATGTCGCATTTTAGTTAATTAATTGTGTGGAGATAGTGAGATTTTTTATTAATTAAAAATATCGTCGCCGTAAAAATAAAAAGAGTTGGCGTTAATATTTGCTTCTTTGATGATGAGCCAATAACATGTTTTTAAATCAGCCTAGTTGCTGCTAATAAATTATAATTGTGCGTTTTACAGGGACAAATCTATGAGTCATGTTGATCCAACATTAATCATTTTACTGGTCTTAGCCGGGTTAGGTATCATTAGTCATAATATGACAGTCACCCTTGCGATGCTATTTTTATTGGTGGTCAGAATAACACCATTAAATAATTATTTTCCATGGATTGAAAAATATGGCTTAACGATTGGGATACTTATCTTAACAATCGGTGTTATGGCTCCAATTGCGAGTGGTAAAATAACGGCTAATGAGGTATTAAGCTCATTTTTGAATTGGAAATCGATTTTGGCAATTGTTATTGGGATCGCAGTTTCTTGGTTGGGTAGTAGGGGCGTCACATTAATGTCCCATCAACCGTCTACGGTTGCAGGCTTACTGGTTGGAACCGTCATTGGCGTTGCTTTATTCCGTGGTGTACCGGTAGGGCCCTTAATCGCTGCTGGGATTTTGTCACTATTAATTGGTAAATCATAGTATTACGATGGTGAAATTACTTACTGTCATTATAGAACAACTACATATAGTTGGTATGCGTCGTCTTATGGTTCTTTCTGGCGACGATGCATGGGTAGAACAACAACTAAAACAACTTCAAGTTGCTATTGATGGCGATTGGTTAACGATTTCATCAAACTTACCGCAAGGGGTTTCCCCTGAAAATGCGCATCTATTATTGGGCCGTGAATTTTTACATGGCATTTTTGATGTACGTAAAGGGTTTCATAGTGAAGCACTAGCCATGCTTGCTGGCACATTAAAAGCAGGGAGCTTGTTAGTTTTATGTACGGCGCCTCAAAAAGAGTGGGCGACAAATACCGATCTAGACAGCTTGCGCTGGAATGAACAATTGGGGCTCATTTCGACACCGAATTTTGTACATCACTTGCAGCGAACTTTTCAAACATCTCCCGATATTTTATTTTATACACAAGGGAATGAGCCTGATTTTTCATTACTAAAAAACAAACCATTATGGCAAGCACCGACAGGCCAGCCAACAGAACAGCAGCAGCAAATAATTAGCCGATTATTAAGAGCGGAACATGGAATTTGGGGTTTGATAGCGCCGAGGGGGCGCGGTAAATCGGCAATAGCAGGGATGTTAATACAGCATTTTGCAGGAGAGTGTTGGTGTTGTGCTCCTGCAAAAGTGGCGACGGAAGTCTTAAGCCGGCATGCAGGTAAAAAGATTAATTTTTGGTCTCCAGATAGCTTACTCGCATACTGCCGTAGCAATGAAAATATAACCGCAGATTGGCTGATCATAGATGAAGCTTCTGCAATCCCTAATTATATTTTACGAGAACTAGTGGGGTATTTCCCTCGAGTTTTATTAACCACGACAGTCGATGGCTATGAAGGAACAGGGCGTGGATTTACGCTAAAATTCTGTGCAAGTTTAGCCCATTTCACTTTACTGCAACTTGATAACCCAATGCGCTATGCGGCTAATGACCCCTTAGAATTATGGGTCAATGAGGCTTTATTGCTGCAAGAACCCGTCACTCAAACGGTTTTTGCTGGAAATATTGAATATAAAGCGTTAACCCAGGCATCATTAGCGGAAAATAATGAGCAATTAAAAGCGTTTTATGGCTTATTGATGAGTGCACATTATCGAACGTCACCATTAGATTTACGACGTCTATTGGATGCCCAACAGCAACATTTTATGGTGGCAAAAACCGAGTCTCATAATTGTGCTTATATAGGTGCATTATGGATGGTAGATGAAGGACAGTTGACCGAATCATTGAGCTGGCAAATATGGGCTGGGCTTCGTCGACCAAGAGGAAATTTAGTTGTCCAATCTTTAGCAGCTCATAGTTATTTCCCTATTGCGGCACAATGGCTATCTCGCCGAGTGATGCGTATTGCCGTTGATGCGAACCACCGTAGGCGCCAAATTGGTTTAACGCTTTTAGAAAAACAGAAAGCAATTGCTACAGAGCAAGGGTTAGATTTTTTGTCTGTTAGTTTTGGATTAACACCAGACTTAGTCGCATTTTGGCAAAAAGCGGGCTTTCGGTTAATGCGAATAGGTTCGCACAAAGAAGCGAGTAGTGGCTGTTTCACGGCAATGGCGATATTATCGCTATCAGATCGAGCAAGGCGACTTTGCCAGCAAGGGGAAATGCAATTAAAACGCGATATTTATTGGCGAAATGATCTGTCTGAGTTTGCTTTAGAAACCAGTGAGCAGCAGCAATTAACCCCTGATGATTGGATAGAACTGATCGGTTTTAGTGAGTTTAAACGGCCTATTTCTGCGAGCCAAAGTGCGATTATGCGTTTATTAAGGGAAGAAACAGCCGGGCTTGCGCTGCTCAGACGGCACTTGCTGTCAGGCGAGCCTATCGCACAGATTTGTGCGGATATTGGTATGACAGGGCAAAAGCAATGGTTACAACGAGTAAGAGAAGAGGTTGGTATACAGGTAAAACAATACCAACCAGCGCTTTTAGCTGAAATAAAGCAAAAGGTTATTTCTTCTTGTCTTTAGGCCAATCGTCTTCATCATCCCAAAGGTGGTTATTATCTTGATGTGGGGGAATTTCTGGCTTGTCATCTAAAAACTTTTTGGGGTCCAATTTCATCATTTCTTTGACTGAATTCCAGATAATACCTACCAATAAGAGTAAAATTATCCACCAGTAGTCGGCTAACCATTGCATACATTACCTCTATGAAACTGGGTAAAAGCTAAATGTTGATTTTAAATTATTTAAAATTTATACCATTAGAGTACCATTTACACTTTATATGAAACTGTGTGTTTTTTCAGAGATAGCTACAGAAAATATACCTACAGAGCTTATTGTTTATTTAAATACCATGGCAAATGCACCAACAATGCCAAGCAAAATATCAGAGCCTGTAAGTGCGTAGATATTTTTAACCTCTTCACCGCGAATATTAGCAAAGCGTTCAAGTGCTTTTTCTGTTGAAACGGCTTCAATCTCTTCAAATTGCTTTTCATATCCGGCAGCAATTAGCTTTTGGGTCTCTTGCTCATTTGGTGTAACGATAGCAATTACCTTTCCGGCCTTCATAAAAAAAGAGTAATGATTCATGGGGCTTCCTAATAGTCTTAAGTTTAGGCTCCTGTCATTTTCTCAGGCTTTGCAAGTCAATGACTGGGGCTATTAGCGCTCTTTTCGTCGTAGAACAAGAGAATAATAATCGCATCAACAGGCAAAAGCGACTTTTCATTAAGCTTGTTTACCATTAGAGTATACCATTGATATTATTATGAGTTACCACAGATTTTATGCGGTTTTTACCATTTAATTTATTTATTCGGGAGGAGGGGTGATTTTGAAAAAATTGTTCCTCATTGTTATTGGATGGTTAGCCGTTGCGCTGGCTTTTGCTGGCGTCGTTCTTCCTGTTTTGCCTACCACACCTTTCTTATTATTGGCGGCATGGTGCTTTTCTCGTTCATCTCCACGTTTTCATCATTGGTTATTATATCGCTCTTGGTTTGGGGGGTATATTCGTCACTGGCAAAAGCATAAAGGGTTACCGAAAGGGGCAAAACCAAAAGCAATTATATTGATAGTTCTCACTTTTTCACTATCAATCTGGGTTGTTAGTTATTTATGGTTAAAAATTGGTTTATTGGCACTGTTGTGTTGGCTGCTTATTTTTATGTATCGGCTTCCAGTTGTTGATGAACAAATTTCCAAACAAAATAAAGAAGCCCCATAAATGATGTCGCATCATCTATGGGGCATTGGCGCTATAGAAATTGCTTTGTTAGCTTAGAAATTATTCAGGAGCTCTAATATAGCGTTCGAATACATAATCTAAGTTAGTGCTTAACCAATTTTTCCCACGAATATCTTCTTGCTCAAGAACTTGCGTAATGACTTTTGGCGTTAACAGCTGTTCAGCTTCATGGGATAACGGCCAGTAACTAATATGCCAAGGTTCATAGGCAACCCCTGCATTTTTTGCCGTGAAGGGACGGTAAAAATCAAATGTCGCCATGTTATCCGTGAGCCAGTGGTTTAATTCAGCAAAATAGCCGCCAGTTTCATATTCCCAAGGCTCTAATTGCAAAGTTTGCCCTGCTGGGATCCGTAATGGGTCATAAACATCTATTTCGGTTCCCCAATGATGACGGCTTGCTCCGGGTAATGCAGACCAATGTAAAATAGCTTCACACAGCTCACCTTCTGAAAGCGTTGTAATATCTAAAGGTTGGCTTTGTGCATCAAGAACAGGGCGGAGACCAGTGAATTTTTCATTCCAAATTAACTGTTGACGTGAAAAATCGCGAAATGCACTTGCAGATTGTAACTTGAAGCCCGCTTTTACTGCAGCTTGTTGCATGGCTAAAAATGCCTTAGTGGCATTAAATTGTAGACGATGAGTGCCGCCAAGTGTCACTAAATGGTCCGTTGAACGGCCTGTTAACATTGCGATGGTGATCATAATAACAATAGCTCCATGACTCGCTCATAAATTAAGGCCAGTTGTTGCAAGTCTTTGACACTAACGCATTCATCAACTTTATGTATAGTGGCATTCAATGGGCCAAGCTCAATTACTTGAGTGCCCATTTGAGCGATAAAACGACCATCAGATGTACCACCACTGGTAGATAGCTCTGCGTTAAGACCCGTTAGTTCATGGATTGCCTGCAAGGTTGCAGTGACAAGTTCTTGTTTTTCAGTCAAAAATGGCTGACCAGATAATGACCATTCTATTTTATATACGAGGCCATGACGGTCTAACATACTTGTGACCCTGTCACGTATTTGTGTGTCGGTTAATTCTGTGCTGAAACGAAAATTAAATTGAACAAATAACTCACCGGGGATTACATTACTTGCCCCAGTACCCGCATGAATATTGGCAATTTGCATGGTGGTAGCAGGGAAGAATTCGTTGCCGTTATCCCAGATAGTTGAAGTGAGCTCTTGCAAAAAAGCGGTTGCTCGGTGCACCGGGTTGTCTGCTAGATGTGGATAGGCTACATGCCCCTGTGTTCCTAAAATAGTCAAATTTGCTGTAATAGAGCCTCTACGTCCATTTTTTATGATGTCACCTAAATGAGATTGGCTTGATGGCTCACCGACTAAACAATAATCAACACGCTCATTACGAGCCATTAATGTTTCAACAACTTTAACCGTGCCATCTAATGCATCAGCTTCTTCATCTGATGTGATTAAAAAGGCCAAGCGCCCTTGATGGTGAGGGTGTTTTTCGACAAAGCGCTCTGCTGCGACAACCATTGCTGCGACAGAACCTTTCATATCAGCAGCACCACGGCCATACAGATGTTGATTAATAATTGTTGGGTTAAACGGAGGGGTTTGCCAATTTTCGCTATTGCCTGCTGGTACAACATCGGTATGACCTGCAAATGCGAGGGTTGGTCCTTGAGTGCCTCGATGAGCCCAAAAATTTAATGTGCTACCAAAATGCATTGGTTCAATGGTAAAACCAAGTTGGTTTAAGCGCTCGGTAAGGATCGCTTGGCAGCCTTGGTCATCGGGGCTGATAGAAGGGCGTGCAATTAGTTCTTTGGCAAGCTGAATAACGGGACAATCCATTAAATCCACCTGATTATCGAATGAAGTTTTGGTAGTCATTAGCGTTAAACCCAACTAAGTATCGGTTATCTGGAGAAACAAGTACGGGTCTTTTGATCATGGCAGGCTCTGCAATTAGCACTTTTTTAGCACTATCTGCGTCAATAACTGCATTTTTTTCATCATCAGTCAATTTTCGCCAAGTTGTTCCTCGTTTATTGACTAACACTTCCCAATCAATATGTTCCATAAAGATAGAAAGCAGTTCATCGCTAATACCATCAACACGATAATCATGAAATTGATAGTTAACTCCATTGTCTTCTAAGTAACGGCGTGCTTTTTTAATGGTGTCACAGTTTTTAATTCCGTACATAATATAAGGAGAGTTAGGTGTATTGGGCATATGATTTTCCTCAAAAAACTAGCGATAATCCTTACATAATGCGGCAAAACTCACTTGGGATCTAGCCCAAATGTGAGAAATCTATAATAACCTTATAATTACATTAAATGTAATTTAGCCCCGATAATTAATATATTAAAAATAGATTATCTTGAACGCATATAAATTAAGCTAGCCTCAAGGCGAGATCGAACGCGTAATTTTTTAAGAATATTTCGAATGTGAACTTTAACGGTTTCCTCTGAAATAAAAAGTAAGTTAGATATTTCACGATTTTTTAAACCCACAGCCATTTCATGCAAAATTTCAGACTCTCGTTTTGTCAATGCGGATAGTGGGTCACTATAATGATGACGTGAAATAAGATGTTGATAAATTTTTTCACTAAAAACCAATTGCCCTTTAGAGGCTTTCTTCATACTGTAGAATAGCATATCAAGTTCACTGTTTTTTAATAAATAACCTTGTGCTCCTGCGTCAATAGCACCATATATATCTGTTTTAATTGTCGATGCAGATAACACTAATAAGTAGCTATCATTGCAGTGTTTACGAAGTAATCGTATAGTTTCAAATGTTTTAATACCTTGAATATTGGTATCTATAATAATTAAATTAGGTTTTAACTGCTTTGCCATGCTTAAAGCTTCATAACAACAAGCGCACTCTGCTGTGATAATAAAGTGTGTGTCGGTATTTATGAGCTGCCGCAATCCCAAGCGTATAATAGGGTGATCGTCAATAATCATTACTGTATATTTAGACATAGAGGGTTCCTTTTTTATGTCTCAAATGCCAACGTCTACTCAGGTATTTCCTATAAAATAGACAATTTAATTTCGGTACGTTTATTATATTTAATTGGAGTTTTAATAATTATATAATCAGCAGTATGGAGAAGTGAGATTGATATTAATCGTTTGCTTAATATTTTATAGTTCCATACTAATAATATTGTGCTTGTTGATAATACATTAAAATAGAAAAAATAATATCGAATAGTTAAATTAAAGTTAAACAGATGAACATATTTAAGGTGGGTTTCATTGTGTTATTATGCAATTAATTATTTATATATATTAACCTAATAAAATTAATAATAAATTATTTTTAGTCGTGCTTTTTAAAATTAAAGCAGGGTTGCGCTATGAACAATATAACCAAGGTGACTATGTTTTACTCGGACAGTGACCTAACTCTATTGTAATTGAAAGATTTTTCTGGAAATTGCCGGTATGATCATGATTTGCTAGTGAGATGTGTTTATACTGTTATCGCTCTTACCTTACTTATTTTGAAAGGACTTGACGATGGATGACAAATTAAAACAAAGTGCTCTTGATTTTCATGAGTTTCCACATCCTGGGAAAATTACGGTTACCCCAACTAAACCACTAACAACCCAGAGAGATCTCGCATTAGCATACTCACCAGGTGTTGCAGTTCCATGTCTTGAAATTGCAGATGACCCACTTAAAGCTTATCGTTACACTGCTAAAGGTAACCTTGTCGGGGTTGTCTCTAATGGTACTGCCGTCCTTGGGTTAGGTAATATTGGTGCCTTGGCTGGTAAACCAGTCATGGAAGGAAAAGGTGTACTATTTAAAAAGTTTTCTGGTGTTGATGTCTTTGATATTGAAGTTGATGAAACAGATCCAGACAAATTAGTTGATATCATTGCGTCTCTTGAGCCGACTTTTGGTGGTATTAACTTAGAAGATATCAAAGCACCAGAATGCTTTTATATTGAACAAAAGCTCCGTGAGCGCATGAAAATCCCTGTGTTCCATGATGACCAACACGGAACCGCTATCATTTGTACAGCTGCTGTTATCAATGGATTACGAATTGTAAAAAAAGAAATTGGTGATGTCCGCCTTGTGGTTTCTGGCGCTGGCGCAGCATCAATCGCTTGTATGAATTTATTAGTCGCGTTGGGACTGAAACGTGAACATATCACCGTCTGTGATTCTAAGGGGGTGATTTATAAGGGGCGTGATGAACGCATGGATGTCACCAAAGCTGCGTATGCCATTGAAGATAACGGCCAACGTACTTTGGCGGATGCTATTCCTAATGCGGATATTTTCTTAGGTTGTTCAGGTCCACGTCTTTTAACGCCGGAAATGGTGAAAACCATGGCGCAAGATCCACTGATCCTAGCGCTAGCAAATCCTGAGCCTGAAATTTTGCCACCATTGGCGAAAGAAGTTCGTCCTGATGCCATCATCTGTACTGGCCGCTCTGATTACCCAAATCAGGTTAATAACGTGTTGTGTTTCCCATTCATTTTCCGTGGTGCGTTAGATGTCGGTGCAACAACGATTAATGAAGAAATGAAACTGGCTTGTGTGTATGCCATTGCAGACCTTGCATTGGCAGAGCAAAGTGAAGAAGTGGCTTCAGCCTATGGTAACCAAGATTTATTCTTTGGCCCTGAATACATTATTCCGAAGCCATTTGACCCACGTTTGATTGTTAAAATTGCACCTGCTGTGGCAAAAGCAGCAATGGACTCAGGGGTAGCAACGCGTCCAATTGAAGACTTCGATGTCTATATCGAAAAATTAAATCAGTTTGTTTATAAGACAAATTTATTCATGAAACCTATCTTCTCTCAAGCTAAGACTGCCAAAAAACGTATTGTTTTAGCTGAAGGGGAAGAAGAGCGTGTATTACATGCCACACAAGAGCTGGTTTCTTTAGGTTTGGCTTTCCCAATCTTAGTTGGGCGTCCAAGTGTGATTGAAATGCGTATTCAAAAACTTGGCCTACACATTGAGTTAGGTAAAGATTTTGAAGTGGTCAATAACGAAAACGACCCGCGTTATAAAGAATACTGGCAAGAATACTACCAAATCATGAAACGTCGTGGTGTTTCACAAGAAATGGCACGTCGTGCAGTGATTAATAACCCAACCTTAATTGGTGGGATCATGGTGTTACGCGGTGAAGCTGACGGGATGATTTGTGGTACCGTGGGCAGCTATGGTGAACATTATGAAGTTGTTAAAGATTTATTTGGTTTCCGCGAAGGTGTTCATGCTGCCGGTGCAATGAATGCATTGTTATTACCAACGGGTAATACGTTTATCGCAGACACTTATGTTAATGAAGACCCTTCTCCGGAAGAGCTAACAGAAATCACGTTAATGGCAGCGGATACGGTAAGACGCTTCGGTATTGAGCCAAAAGTGGCTCTGTTATCGCGTTCTAGCTTTGGTTCTTCAGACTGCGCATCAGCACAAAAAATGCGTGATACGCTCTCGATGATCAAAGCACGTGACCCTCATCTTGAAATTGATGGTGAAATGCATGCGGATGCCGCATTAGTTGAATCGATCCGTAAAGATGTGATGCCTGATAGCCCATTAAAAGGTTCAGCAAATTTATTAATTATGCCAAATATGGAAGCTGCACGTATTAGTTATAACTTACTGCGCGTGACAAGCTCTGATGGCGTGACGGTCGGCCCGGTATTGATGGGGGTTGCGAAGCCGGTACATATCTTGACACCAATTGCGTCGGTACGCCGTATCGTGAATATGGTGGCATTAGCAGTGGTTGAAGCGCAAACCAATCCACTCTAACGGTTAATATTAATTAATACGTATTAAAGGCTTCTATGATTTTATAGGAGCCTTTTTATTGAAAATGATTATCATTATCTGTATCTTATTAGCTTGACAACATAAGATGGAAAGCATAATGATTTCAATAAGATTGACCTCTCAAATAGCCACTTTAATGGTTGGGTTATTTTTCCTTATCGGTTGTACACAAAAAATTGAACCGACAATCGTACAATTAGATAGCCAACTAACAGTAAGCAACCAAATTATTGACTTAGCAACAGGTAAGTCTTTAACACCTCAGCAATTAATCGAGCAGCTTGCTCAATCTCCACGCGTCATTGTCGGAGAAAAGCATGATAACCATTATCACCACCAAATTGAGCAATGGCTTGCACAAGAAATGCCAAAAATACGGCCTCAAGGTGCGGTTCTACTCGAAATGTTGACACCGTCGCAGCAAAATAGTGTGAACCGTGTACAGGCGCAGATGCAAAATAACCCTTATATTCGTGACGAAAAGCTACAGTCCGCCTTAAATTGGAATAGTGGTTGGCCTTGGGAGCAATATGGGGCTTTAATCCGCCATTTGCTGAGCTCGCCTTATCCGCTACTGTCGGCAAACCTAGATAAAAAAGAGGTACTTGCCGCCTACGCTAACCCGTCATCAGTAACGGGGCAATATTCAGCTCAACCCATTGTTCAAGAACTTATCAGTAAAACGATTGAAAGTTCTCATGGTGGGGAACTGACAGCGGAACAAGTGGCTAAAATGACCTTTATACAGCAGTTGCGTGACCGTCGTATGGCAGAGTCGTTATTAAATGCACCTACACCCGCGCTTCTATTCGCAGGTGGCTATCATGCAACAAGAGCAATTGGTGTGCCTTTACATGTGCAAGACCTAGCGCCCGAAGAACCCGTAAAAGTATTAATTATTTCAGAAAGAGGTGAAGAAATAGACCATTTACATGCTGATTTTGTGTGGTACACGCCTAAAGGATGACTAAGTAATAGCAAGCTAATGATTTCAAAAAAGTTAATTTTGTGAAGTAATCTTTATTTCCAGTAAGAAATGATTTCCATTTTCATTTGTTATTAATTATCATTTGCATTTATACATAAATACGTCAGTGCATAAGATAAAAATGATTATAACAACATTTGAAAATGAGTATTTAAAGCGAACAACGAAGATAAGTGGGGGCTTCGCATTGGCAATTGCTCTTCATATTGGGGTTGTTGGGTTGTATATATGGGTAACTCACAATCAACAATGGGATGAGTTATTGCCTCCGCCATCAGTGGTGATGGAGATTTCGATTGAATCGCAAGCCGAACAATTGACAGAAGCTAACATTGGCCAACTACAAGAGTTATCGGTGGCGAGCCAGGCTCATGAAGCCCCATCGGAAGAGAAAATTATCCCATCATTAGCCATCAATGAGCAGGCTGAAGTGCAAGTCGCTAAAGCGGTGAGTACAAAACGAACTGCTGAAGTCAAAAAACAAAAGCATGAAAAGCAGGCGGTTGAACAAAAACAAGCGACTGATTCAAAAGCCAATGATGCCCCTGTCACCAGTGATGCTGCAGCGCCATTACAAACTCAAAAAATTGCCGCAGAATTTAATAGCCAGTCACAATCGGTAGATAACGCGAAAAGGCTATGGGAAGCACAAGTATTGGGGAAACTAAATAAATACAAGCGGTTTCCTGAAGACGCCGTAAGGCGGGGGCGAGTCGGTCAATCAACAGTAACATTTACGGTTGACCCACAAGGTTTTTTGCTTGGTAGCGACCTAGTAAGTTCATCAGGAACACGATCTTTGGATAGAGAAGCATTGCAGGTGCTATCGAGAGCAGCACCTTTACCTGAACCCCCAGCTGAAATTTTAATCAATGGGCGGGTAACTGTCAGGATACCTATTGATTTTACTCTTAATGAAAAATAGATTGGATAAATTATGCGTAATAAACTCACTGAGTTTTGTTTTATTACATTACTTGGTTTATATGCAGCAACCAGTGCTGCGGAGGATAGAATGTCAGCACCAATAGCCAAAAAACAACCTTATACTATCACCACTCACGGAGATGCCCGTGTAGATAACTATTATTGGTTAAGAGATGATCAACGCGAGTCTCCAGAAATCATTGAATATTTAACGCAAGAGAATAATTATACGCAGCAGCAACTTGCAAAAGGTGAATCGTTAAAAAAAGAAATTTACGATGAATTGTTTTCACGTATGAAGCAGGACGATGAGTCAGTTCCCTATGATTATAATGGTTATACCTACCGTTCACGAGTTGTCGCGGGGAAAAATTATTCTATCTTTGAAAGACGCCCTGTAAATAGCCAAGATGAATGGGTTGTATTAGTTGATGGTAATGAACGAGCCGAAGGCACTGAATATTATCGTATGGGAGCGTTAGCGATTTCGCCGGATAATACCACGCTAGCGATTGCTGAAGATCGCCAAGGACGTAATGAATTTGCAGTATCATTTCGCAAAATTGATGAGAGCAAGTGGCAGGAAAATGTATTAACCAATACTTCAGGTAATATTGTCTGGGCTAATGACAACCAAACGCTATTCTATGTGAATAAGGACAAGCAAACATTGCTACCTTATCAAGTGGTTAAACATCTATATGGTACACAGCAAACTCAAGATAAACTGGTGTATGAAGAAAAGGATGATACTTTTTACGTTAGTTTAGCGAAATCGACTTCAAAAGATTTTATTTTAATGGGGATCACGAGTACTGAAACCTCTGAGTACCGTTTAATTGATGCCAATCAGCCACAAAATGACGTTAAAATTTTAAAACCACGTCAAACGGGGGTTGAGTACTATCCTGACCATTTCAATGGTAAATTCTATATTCGTTCTAATCACCAGCATCCATTATTTGGTTTATATATTGCAGACAATATTTCAGCACCATGGGTAAGCTTTATTGCACCGCGTGATGGGGTTGATCTTGAAGGTTTTGCTTTATTTAATAATTGGTTAGTTGTGGAAGAACGCCAAAATGGTTTAGTGAATATTCGCCAAATCAGTTGGTTAACTAATAAAGAAAACCAAGTGAGCTTTGATGACCCAACATACATGGCGTGGATCGGAAATAACCTTGAGCCAGATACGGATAAACTACGCTACGGTTACTCATCAATGACCACACCGTCTTCAGTATATGAAATTAATATGCTGACTCAAGAAAAGCAGCTGTTAAAACAAGAAGAAGTTAAAGACTTTAATAAGCAAAACTACCAAAGTGAGCGTATTTGGGTTACTGCACAAGATGGGGTAAAAGTCCCGGTTTCTTTAGTTTACCGTAAAGATCTATTCAAACATGGCCAAAATCCATTGTTAGTCTATGGTTATGGCGCTTATGGGTATGGCATTGATCCTTCATTTAGTTCATCTCGTTTGTCTTTATTGGATCGTGGCTTTGTTTACGCGATTGCACATATTCGTGGTGGTGGTGATTTAGGTAAAAATTGGTACATACAAGGCAAAACAATCCACAAGATGAATACCTTTACTGACTTTATTGATGCAACCAAAGGGTTATTATCAGAAGGTTATGGTAAAGCAGGACATGTGTATGCCATGGGGGGCAGTGCGGGTGGCTTATTAATGGGAGCGGTTGTGAATATGGCGCCTGATTTATACGAGGGGGTTGTTTCCGCTGTTCCATTTGTTGATGTGGTAACCACAATGTTAGACCCATCAATCCCTCTGACCACCGGGGAATACGATGAGTGGGGTAACCCTGAAAATGAAGAAGATTACTGGAGAATTAAAGCGTATAGCCCTTATGACAATATCAAAGCACAACATTACCCACATATTTTAGTGACGACAGGGTTACATGACTCTCAAGTTCAATATTGGGAACCTGCAAAATGGGTAGCTAAATTACGAGATATTAAACAAGGCAATTCATTATTATTATTAGAAACTAATATGAATGCGGGGCATGGTGGTAAATCAGGGCGTTTTAATGCACTAGATGATATCGCCCAAGAATATAGTTTTATTCTCATGCTTGAAAATAAAGATAAATATTTTCCATATTTAAAATAATAATTAACCTATAAAATTTAGGTGATTTCAGGCCAGCAACAATATTAATGACATTGTTGCTGGGCCTCTTCACAGGCTTTATTTGGTCTGTGCTAGCAGTGTGAGCGTATGACACACAGTACGTTTACAGGAATGGTTTAATGAATAATAAAACAATAATTATGGTTGCTAGCATTATTGCCACTAGCTCCCAAGGGATTGCTTTGGCTGAAAATACGCAGCAGCAGAATAAGCAGAAAGAAGGTGTGGTTAATTTTAGCCAATTAAAAGTCTCAGGTGCGCAGAAACAAACGCCATTAGTCAAAGCATTGGAAAAACCGGGTGCTTATAGCGCGGTGGGTACGGAAAATAAATTGCAGTCGATGGATAAAATTATTCGTACCATGCCCGGAACCTATACTCAAATGGATGCCAGCCAAGGCACCGTTAATGTCAATATTCGCGGGTTGAGTGGTTTTGGTCGCGTGAATATGATGGTGGATGGTGTCACGCAAAGTTATTATGGAATTTCCCCAAGTCAATATACACATGGACAACAGCCAAATAATGATTTTGG
The DNA here is from genome assembly GCF_028478065.1 of Providencia sp. PROV255. Classification (NCBI taxonomy): domain Bacteria; kingdom Pseudomonadati; phylum Pseudomonadota; class Gammaproteobacteria; order Enterobacterales; family Morganellaceae; genus Providencia; species Providencia sp. PROV255. The sequence continues at coordinate 147,282 of NZ_JAMPMI010000006.1, forward strand.
CGCTTTAATTGACCCAAATTTTATTGTTGAAGTTGAAGTAGAGAAAGGGCAATTAAATGGAGGCAATAGTGTTAACGCTTTAGCAGGGAGTGCAAATTTTCGTACTATCGGTATTGATGATGTGATTTTTAAAGATAATGTATATGGGCTGCGTAGTAAAGCTAGCTGGGGAGATAATGGTCTCGGTTATAATGGCATGGTAGCGGTCGCAGGAAAGACATTATTGCAAGATGATGGCTATTTTGGCGGTTTAATTGCGGTTAGCGGCCATAATATTCCTGGTAGTTATAAAAATGGTGATGGGTTTGATAGTGATGAATTTGCCACCGACTCCACTTTCAAACAAAAGCCACAATCGCAATTAGCTAAATTGAAATATAAACCTAATGACAGCCATGAATTAGAATTCAGTGGTCGTTTCTTACAAAATAAGCTCACACGAAGAAAGATTAATAGTGAAGATTATTATATTAAATATAAATATACGCCGCTAAATGAATTAATTGATGTTGAGGTTTTAGCGAGTCATGGAAAAAATGACCAACAATTTGAAGGTGACTCATTAGGTTGGGCATTAAGGCAAGGTAAATCCAAAAATATTGGCGATGGTCTTAATCTTTCTAATACAAGCCGGTTTTCCTATGGTGATATTGATTTTGAATGGAAAATAGGTTCTAAGTTATCTAAAACGAAGTATGAGCGAGAGGTTAGTTCTGTTATTGACCAAGATACGTTGAACTATAATCCATTCTCGCCAAGTGGGTCGTTAGATCTTGCGAGCGCATATACACAATTGGAAGCCAAGTATGGGATCTATACAGCAATTTTTGATTTGAATTATATGAATTATCACTTAAAAGGTTTTAAACCTGCATGTGGTGATCAAGATTTTTGTTTTCCACAGGAAGCTGCAACTTTAAATTTACGGGGTAATGGTTTTAACCCCGGAGTTTTATTATCAGCAGAAATTATTCCTGAATTCCAGCCATTTGTCAGTTATGCGCATTCAATGAGAGCGCCGAATACGCAAGAAGTTTTTTATTCTCAAGAAGGTGGTAATTCAATGAACCCATTCTTAAAAGAAGAGAAATCACAGACATGGCAAGTTGGTTTTAATAGCTTTAAACCGGATTTAATTTTTGAAGGTGACCAATTTAATATGAAGGCATTATGGTTCCATACAAAAATTAAAGACTATATTACGAGTAAGCCTTATTTACTTTGTCGCCCAAGATCAAATGCTGAACTGGCTTGGTGTTTAATGAATGATGATGTATGGGACAAAGAATTCCCAGAATTTATGCGTAAAAGTTATATGTATGTCAATGAGCCTCATGATGTTAATCTTCGTGGCTATGAATTACAGGCTAATTATGATGCAGGTATAGTTTATTCAACATTATCCTATACCAAAGAAACTGGGGATCAACCTAACTCCATAGCTAAGGTTGCTGATTTTAGTGCGGGAGATTTCACTGAGCTTCCTGATTATTATGTGACCTTGGATTCAGGTGTGCGTTTATTGGATGAAAAATTAACCGTAGGTACAACTATTACATGGACCGGCCCTTCAAAACGAATTGGTGTAGAGTCTATCGTTGATAACGATGGAAATGCACTAAAAGATAAGTATGAAAAACAACCTACAATCATTGATTTATATACAGACTATGAAGTTAATAAAAACTTTAAATTGATGATGACGGTTAATAATATCACGAATAAAAATTATTCGGATGCATTAAATCGTGCAAATTCTACCGCTATTATGGAAGAACGCGGTAAAAATAATGCAACAGCAAGAGGGCGTACTTATATGATTGGTGGACAGGTGCGTTTCTAATCAACGTATAAATTTAACACCACTTATCCCGTTATTTTTATCGAGATAAGTGGTTAAAATAATTATTTCGATATTCTTTTTACTTTAACCTTCTCAATATGAGTAACTTGGCTTTCAACCCAGCCATCATTCAGGCGAGTTTTCAGTGGTTGGCCAACTTTCACTTGGCTGGTTTTTTTCAGTACGGTGCCTTTAGCGGTTTCACTGATACTAAACCCGCGAGCTAAGGTGGCTAATGGGCTAACTGCTTCCATTTTTGAACAAGCGACAGCGAAACGTTGGCGGTAACTGTTAACCAAACTCGTGACCATATTCTGCAAATGATACTGTGTCTGCTGCAACTGACGTTGCTGTTTTTGCAATTGAGGGCGCAAATCATTTTGCAGTAAACGACGGTCGAGCCTTTCGAACTTAGATGTTGAATTTTGTAGTTGTCGAGTCATCGACTGCGCCAATTTTTGTTGCAATAAATTAAGTTGATTATGTTGCCGTGCCAAACGTAATTGTGGGTGTTGTTGCTGTAAACGGTGATGCAAACGAGCAAACCTTTGTTGTTGACCTGCTACATAATAATCCATTGCCATTTCAAGGTGTTGCTGCGCAGATTTTAGCTGACGGAGCATTTCTAACTGGTTACGGCTAACAAGCTCGGCCGCTGCAGATGGGGTGGGTGCTCTTACGTCCGCCACATAGTCGGCAATCGTCACATCGGTCTCATGACCAACAGCGCTAATTATAGGCAGTTGACTAGCAAAAATGGCTCTAGCAACGATTTCTTCATTAAATGCCCATAAATCTTCAAGTGAACCGCCCCCGCGACCGACGATCAACACATCACATTCTTGACGCAAATTTGCTAGCTCAATCATCCGAGCAATTTGTGCTGGTGCCATCTCACCTTGAACGGCCGTTGGGTAGATAATGATAGGCAGGGAAGGGTCGCGACGACGTAAAATATTTAAAATATCATGTAGGGCTGCACCCGTTGCCGAGGTAATGATACCGACGGATTTAGCTGGGCTAGGTAGTGGTTTTTTATGAATAATATCAAACAAACCTTGGGCACTTAGTGTTTGTTTTAATAGCTCAAAACGTTGTTGCAGTAAGCCTTCACCGGCTGGTTGCATGCTCTCAAGGATTAATTGATAGTCACCTCTAGGTTCATATAAGGTCACTGTCGCTCGAACTAAAACTTGCTGGCCATTTTGTGGGCGGAAAGTGACTCGTGCATTTTGCCCACGGAACATGGCCGCTCGCACCTGCGCTCGGTCATCTTTTAAGGTTAAGTACCAATGACCTGAACTGGGTTGTGAAAAATTGGAAATTTCAGCTGTTAACCAAATACGCCCCATTTGGCTATCGAGAAGTTCTCGAACCGATTGGTTAAGCTTACTAACAGAGTAAATTGCGCTATTTTGTGAAGTCGACATGTGAGCCAGATCAAATTTTAAAACAATGACTTAATCGATAGATACTAACGCAGCTATAGGAGTTATCAAGTTTTTTTTCAAAAAAGTGCTGGAAGCAACCGTTTTCGGTGTGTATAATGCCGCGGCAATATTTTATACCTTTCCATAACGCTGCCTGGTGGGATATTGCCTATGTTACGCATTAAAAAAGAAGCACTAACTTTCGACGACGTTTTACTCGTTCCTGCACACTCAACGGTATTACCGAATACCGCAGACTTATCAACTCAACTGACTGCAAACATCCGCCTGAACATTCCTATGCTTTCTGCAGCCATGGATACTGTCACAGAATCTGACCTTGCTATTGCTTTAGCACAAGAAGGTGGCATTGGTTTCATCCATAAAAATATGACTATTGAGCGCCAAGCGGAAGAAGTTCGCCGCGTAAAAAAACATGAAAGTGGTGTCGTAACGGACCCTGTTACAGTAACGCCGGATACCACTATTCGTGAAGTGCAAGAAATGGCTGAGCGCAATGGTTTTGCTGGTTATCCAGTCGTGGCAAACGATAACTCATTAGTTGGTATTATTACAGGCCGTGATGTTCGTTTCGTGACAGATTTAGACCAACCTGTTACTGCGGTGATGACGCCAAAAGAACGTTTAGTCACCGTGAAAGAAGGCGAAGCACGCGAAATCGTTTTGCAAAAAATGCACGAAAAGCGCGTAGAAAAAGCCTTAGTGATCGATGATAACTTTCATTTGTTAGGGATGATCACGGTTAAAGACTTCCAAAAAGCAGAACGTAAGCCAAACGCGTGTAAAGACGAGCAAGGCCGTTTACGTGTTGGTGCTGCGGTTGGTGCAGGCGCAGGGAATGAAGAACGTGTTGACGCGCTGGTGGCTGCTGGCGTTGATGTTTTATTAATTGACTCATCACATGGTCATTCAGAAGGCGTACTACAACGTATCCGCGAAACTCGCCAAAAATACCCTGACTTACAAATTATTGGTGGTAACGTTGCAACAGCGGAAGGGGCGAAAGCCTTAGCGGATGCAGGTGTTAGCGCGGTTAAAGTGGGAATTGGTCCGGGTTCAATCTGTACTACGCGTATCGTCACTGGCGTGGGTGTACCACAAATCACGGCTATTGCTGAAGCGGCGGAAGCACTTGAAGGTACGGGTATTCCTGTTATTGCGGATGGTGGGATTCGTTTCTCAGGTGACATCTCTAAAGCTATCGCGGCAGGCGCTGCGTGTGTGATGGTCGGCTCAATGTTCGCAGGAACTGAAGAGTCTCCAGGAGAAACTATTTTATTCCAAGGCCGTACTTACAAAGCATACCGTGGTATGGGCTCACTTGGTGCAATGTCTAAAGGCTCGTCAGACCGTTACTTCCAATCAGATAATGCGGCAGACAAATTAGTGCCAGAAGGTATTGAAGGCCGCGTAGCGTATAAAGGCCGATTAAAAGAAATCATTCATCAACAAATGGGTGGCTTACGCTCCTGTATGGGGCTGACAGGTTGTGGTACTATTGATGCATTGAGAACAAAAGCAGAATTTGTTCGTATCAGTGGAGCCGGTATCCAAGAAAGCCACGTCCATGATGTTACTATCACGAAAGAATCTCCAAACTATCGTTTGGGGCAATAATCGATAAAATTTCTCAGGGTGGCGCATTCGTTCGATTGCGTCACCGATTCTTATTTTTGACTTGAATTTTTGGAATTCTCCTCAAATGACAACAAATATCCATAAACATCGCATTCTTATTCTTGATTTCGGCTCGCAATATACACAGCTGATCGCCCGTCGTATCCGTGAAATTGGCGTTTACTGTGAACTCTGGGCGTGGGACGTTACAGAAGAACAAATTCGAGAATTTAATCCAAACGGTATCATTCTTTCTGGTGGGCCAGAAAGTACGACTGAATCAGATAGTCCACGTGCTCCTGATTACGTATTTAATGCAGGTGTTCCTGTATTAGGTATTTGTTATGGCATGCAAACCATGTCAATGCAACTGGGTGGCGCAGTTGAGGTCTCTGGTGAACGTGAGTTCGGTTATGCCAATGTTGAAATCACTGAGCAATGTGAATTATTCCGTGATATTCATGACTCTCTGAACGAAGCTGGCAAGCCAGTACTTGATGTCTGGATGAGCCATGGTGATAAAGTTACCGCTATTCCTGCGGATTTTAAAACTATTGCCAGCACGCCAAGCTGCCCATATGCCATCATGGCAAATGAAGAGAAAAAATTCTATGGTGTTCAATTCCACCCAGAAGTGACTCACACTCACCAAGGCCTAAATATTTTAACGCGCTTTGTGAAAGATATTTGCCAATGTGAGGCACTGTGGACGCCAGCTGCAATTATTGAAGACACGGTAGCCCGTTTAAAAGAGCAAATTGGTGATGACCATGTACTGCTCGCGCTATCGGGTGGTGTTGACTCATCGGTTACTGCGTTGCTATTAAACCGCGCAATTGGTAAACGTTTAACCTGTGTATTTGTTGATAACGGTTTATTACGTTTAAACGAAGCAGACCAAGTGATGGAAATGTTTGCAGGTAAATTTGACCTGAACATTATCCATGCTAAAGCAGAAGATCGCTTCTTAAATGCGTTAGCTGGGATCAGCGATCCAGAAGCTAAACGTAAGAAAATTGGTCATGTATTTATCGAAGTATTTGATGAAGAGTCATCTAAGCTGCCTAATATCAAATGGTTGGCTCAAGGGACTATTTATCCAGACGTTATTGAGTCAGCGGCATCAGCAACTGGCAAAGCGCATGTTATTAAGTCTCACCATAACGTCGGTGGTCTGCCGGATGACATGAAACTTGGTTTGGTTGAGCCATTAAAAGAATTGTTTAAAGATGAAGTCCGTAAAATTGGTCTCGAGTTAGGTCTCCCGTACGACATGCTGTATCGCCACCCATTCCCTGGCCCAGGTTTAGGGGTTCGCGTATTAGGTGAAGTGAAGAAAGAGTACTGTGACTTATTACGTCGCGCAGATGCTATCTTTATTGAAGAACTGCACAACGCGGATTTATATCATAAAGTTAGCCAAGCGTTTACCGTATTCTTACCTGTCCGCTCTGTTGGCGTCATGGGTGATGGCCGTAAATACGACTGGGTGGTTTCATTACGTGCAGTAGAAACTATCGACTTTATGACCGCGCATTGGGCGCACTTACCATATGATTTCCTAGGCCGAGTTTCAAACCGTATTATTAATGAGGTCGATGGCATTTCCCGTGTTGTTTATGATATCAGCGGTAAACCGCCTGCAACAATTGAGTGGGAATAATATAGCAATTGTTGATAACAGTTTTTAGTTATCGATAAATTCAAAGGCATCAGTTAGTTACTGGTGCCTTTTTGTTTTTAACAGTCTTTAATTGTTGATAGTTGCAGATAATTTTGACGGTATTATTGACGGTATTGAAAATAAAATAGACTATATGAGTGACTCAATACCGTCAGCAAAATAATAAAAATGACGGTATCACGCAAAGGAATACCGACATGTTAACCGATAAAAAATTAAAGAGTTTAAAGCCTCAAGATAAGCTTTATAAGCTATCTGATCGTGATGGTTTATATGTGGCAGTATCAAAAACTGGTGTTATTTCATTTAGATATGATTACCGATTTAATGGACGTAGAGAAACGGTAACGTTTGGCCGTTACAGTGATGACGGTATTACGCTTGCAGAAGCAAGAGAAATGCTTCTTGATGCTAAAAAGCTTCTAAACGCAGGTGTATCACCATCTTCAAACAAACGTGACGGTATTGATAGAAGAAAAGCTGGGACGGTATTGCAGGACTATACCGTCAGATATCTCGAAGATACCCGATTTGCCAATAGCACAAAGGCTATGAAAGAAGCCATCGTACGAAAAGAAATTTATCCGACTTTGGGTAAATTACAACTAGAAGAAATCACAACACAGAAAGTTCGAGCGTTATGCGAAAAGATTAAAGATCGCGGAGCAAGAGCAACAGCGTTACAGGTACGCGAAATTATCGGCTCTGTCTTTAGCTATGTTATTGACCGTGGATATGATATTCAAAATCCAGTTGATGGCATTAAGGCCTCTTCAATTGCTACTTTTGAAGCGCGTGAGCGCTCAATGTCACCTAAAGAAGTAGGATTATTCTTTAATGAGTTAGAAAATTATAGCTGTTATCCAACGTTAAAACTTGCTGTTAAATTTGTATTAATAACGTTAGTACGAAAGAGTGAGTTTACAAACGCAGCCTGGGATGAGATTGACTTCGAAGATCGTCAGTGGGTAATACCTAAAGAACGCATGAAACGCCGTAGAGCACATGTTATCTATCTTTCAGATCAGGCCATGGATATTATTACTGGCTTTAAGGTCTGCGCCATGGGGAGTAATTATTTAGTTCCTGGTCGATACGATATCAAAAAGCCGCTTTCTAACGCTGCGTTAAATAATGTAATTGACGGCGTTGTTAAGCGTATAAATGCGAAGGGGATTAATTTTGAGCCGTTAACAGTCCATGATTTGAGAAGAACAGCCAGCACACTTTTGCATGAGGCTGGCTTCAATTCTGACTGGATAGAGAAGTGTTTAGCCCACGAACAAAAAGGCGTACGTGCTGTTTATAACAAAGCAGAGTATGCAGAGCAGCGCCGCGATATGTTACAGCAGTGGGCTAATATGGTGGATGGTTGGATAGAAAAAGAGAAGGGTAAAATTTAAGAGGTTTATTTTTCTGAGCCTAAAACTTTTGTGGCCAGTAGTGTTGATAGCATCGATGCACCGACCACCAGCCAAAATACGGAATAAAAAAGCCGCTCTATAATTACAGGGCGGCTGTCGTTTTCGGTACCGATTGCAGAAAAAATATATCCTGCAATCCATGCGTACGCTATCAAAATGAATTCAATCAATGGTAGCCTCCTTGGTTATAAATTGAGGTCCAGTAAGTTCAATACTGTTATTCGGGCATTCGTTGCCCCAAGCATCCCAACCTTGTGACATGTCACGCGCAAATAATTCTATGCGATTAACGTCACCGTATAATTGTTCAAGCCTATTTTTAGCCTCCCAAGGCTTTTGGCTGTGCTCACCTAAGCAACTAAATACAACCTGTTTAACGCTGGCGCTCATTCGCTCTAATCCATTACCGCGAGTCGCTATTAACACGTCCTCGCTATTGGCTCTGGTGTAGTTGCCTCCGTTCATTTTTGTTTCGGCATTGAGTAGATCCAGCAGGTCATGCCAATCAAACAAAGTGCCATTTTGTAGGGCTTTATCAAAACGTTCATGAGCTAGTGAATTGAATTTAACCCATGTGAACGCTTTTGATGTGCGTACGGTAAAGCCCCATGCCTTGGCTAGCTCAAATGCTTCTTGCACAAAATTACCTGTATACCACATGGCAAGGACTGCATTATCTGCGGCAATGGTATGAACTGGTAGGTGTTTTAAATCAAATAGGCTGGTGGTTTGGTAGTGGTTATTGGCGGCACCGTTGGAAACTTTATTGCTGTATTGCCAAGGGGGATCGCAATAAATAAGGCTGTATTTTTTCATTATCACCTACACTAAGTTGATTATCTTTCTAAAATAGAAAGCAATTCTCAAAGCAAAAATATCAAACTTATTTTCGTTGTTTAATGCAACTCTATAATATTCACACTTTTCACAAGAGCATTCGTAATAAAATAACTCTTCTTTGTTGAGTTTTTTATTGCAATGTACACATCTGTTATTCATTCTCCGCATCCTTCAGCTCGAATTTAATATCGACATCTTCGTTAATTGACATCTTGATGCACGTACTGTCGTAATAAGGGCTAAGTTGGTCACGTTCGCGCTGTAGGTCTATAGAAACATATTATCGTGGTAATAAAAATATCGGCAACGAAACCAATTATCACCAACCTTAATTACATCATTTGGCTTTAATTCATTTACTGCTTTATTCATTGATTAACTCCAGTTCATCAGGTTTAAAATTAGCCATAGTCCCATATTTATCTTGAACAATGACGCTATGAATATAATTATTATTATTTTCAATTACTGTGAATGTTATATTTTTAAATCTTACTAAGTCGTCACTCTGCTTTACTTTGACTTTATCGCCAATTATGAACTTCACGAATCACCTCTCCGCACTTAATCTCAACATCCCGCACCTGCATTATCTGCATAGCACGGCTCTCGCATTCTTGCTGTGTATATATTTGCTCTGATACAGGCACAGCAGAACCCTGTATTAGCATGAGTAATACATATCCGATTATTTGCATGGTTGTTTAATATTGAATGTACACTGGAATGTTTCGTTTATCGTCTGATTCTTCATGCACAGTAGAGCTACCGCAATCATGAATATTTTCAACACCAGTTACTGACATATAACCAATTGGTTTTAGGTTGTTAATTCGTTCCACCTCATCGCATAGTTGAATTAATTTTTTGGGGTGTATTAATTTATCCCAATCGCTTAACCTGAAATTAAATTCGTTATTTTCAAGTTCGGCTTTAATTAATGATTCACTACGTTTCTTTAATTCTTTCGCGTATTCTAACAATTCTTTATTCATTTTTTATTTTCACCCCGTTGCTGATTAATATATCTTCACATTTATCTATTCCATCAAAATAACCAGTATCGTATTCGTTATGGCAAATACCTTTGCGTTGTGGAAATTCAACCTCTAAACTCTCGCGTGATGCTTACCATACATCGAATAAATTTATCGTTGATGATTTATTCTTACTGCGCCACTCTTCAAATTGCCGCCTTGATTTATCCATCATTCCACCTTATTCCTCTGGTTGCACCCATAAATCAACAACATCACCAGTATATTCAGCTATAACTTCCAGCCTTTCATCCTCAGATAATTTCGCCCATTCCGATTCTGTGTAACCAATATCAGCGCTACACGTAGAGCCTTGATTATTCGTTCTTGCATATAACAACATCTGCTTACTCATATTCATTCCTCTTCATTGCATCCCTGCGAGTTAAATTAATCCTTTCCCTGATTAATCCTCACCCCATTCATCAACCCACGCTTCAAGTGGTGTTTTTCCTGCTTCGTAATCATCACGCCAAGCGTCTGCATCTGCTGCGCTGCCGCCGTGGTCTGCTGCTACTTGCATTAATAAATCGTGCCATTCTTCAAAACTACAATTTTCATTATTCATATATCTATCTCCTGTTTGCATCCTTGCAAATATATCCTTTGGTTAATAATCGTTGTTGTAATAAATCTCATCAGCGTCAGATTCATCTAAAACTAACAGGCTACCGCCGTAATAAAGCGCACCAACAAGGCGCTCAAACTCAGAACGGAACTGAACAACTTGCTTACCAAGCGTGTCATGGTATTCAAGCTCACCAGCGTATAGGCTGTAAACTGGATACCCATCATGCATAACTGCTACGTCTTCACGCATTTCTCTAGTGGTTTTTTGATGGAAGCTAAGGTAGGTATCGCACTGATGATATTCTTCTTTGCTTCTATGGCTCTATGGAGAGTCGCTAGCTGGCTCTTTCTCTAAGCCGATATGAAAAAATCCTTTTTCCCATGTATATTCTCCCTCGGAAATAATCACTAGTGGTCTTCCCCAGCCCTCATGAGCCGCTTCCTCTTGATATTGATCTACGTATGCCTTCCAAAGGTCAGATGCTTTGATATATTTTGGAATTTCATGTGATTTGATAAATTTCAATACCAAATCTTTCATTCCGCTAACCATTTGCTCACTGACGCAATTCAATTCCCATTGGCTAGAAAGCTCTTTAGCCATTAATAGGTTATATTTAGGCAGATCGACCACTTCACTAATATTTTCTGGAAGCGCTGATTCAAGAGCTTTTTTAACTCGGTCTGGAAAACTCCCCCAGCTGAAAGTATCTTTAATTGCTTTTTCATAAAGGCTTTTAACATGAGTACGGATCATTTCTGCATACTCAGGTGACTTTTCAAACTCTGAACAATGTTTAGCTATATCGCTGGCTAAGCTGTCAGCAATAGTGTTGTTATCTTTCATGGTTATTACCTAATTGGTTAGTTAAATTACATAAGGAATGGTTATTGCTTAGCCTTTTTAGCCCCGGGTGCTTGTCTGGCTTGTTTTATGTTTTCTTCATCCTCTTTGTACATGGTTGGATTGGTGATGCAGGCTTCTAAATAAGCGTTTACCTCATCCAACAAATAAACATGCTTGCGAGGGGCTAGATAGATTTTTCTTAGAACGCCTTCTTTATCACGGCTATCTAATGCCGTTCTACCCAAGCCAGTTACTTTTTTAACTAAGTCAGAAGAGATAACTTTGCCAAAGGCACCGATTTCTTCTATGCCAACAATTTCTAATTTTAATGATTCTAAATTCATAATTTCCCCTAAGGTGGGGGCGAACCCCACCGTCAAGTTTATTACTGGTATTCGTCTTTCATGTCGTTCAGCGTCAAGCTGAATGAATCGAACAGTTCGTCGCCAAGCTTGCGTTTGTTGGCATTAAGGAATTGAACAACCTTTTCGAAAGCCGCTTTAGCTTCTGGTGAGCCACCAGCAGGCAGGCTGTTAATTTGTGCTTCAAGGTTGTTGTTTGCATCGATGCGGTGATAGGCCTGAACCGCTTTATTTTTCAACTCTGTGAAAAGTGCGGTACCAAGTGATGATTTGAGTTCATCAATTTGTAATCGAATTTCTTTAACTTCATCCAGTGTTGAAGCATCAGTAATTGATTGGCGCAGTAATTCAGGGTTAAAGCCATCATCAACAATTTCACCTGTGATTACATCGTTGTTGCCGCTGGTGGCTTCTTGATGCTGCTCAGGCTCATTTTGCTGAGTAATTTCATTGAGGCTTACACGCTCTTTTGCTGGTGTAACATCTTTGATGGTGCGCTCTTCAAGTTCATCTGGCGTATAAACCCCCATGATCACTTCAGGGCAATACAGGCGCGACCAGTATTTAACAGCCAAGTAAGCAATTTGTTGCTTCGGCATGGTTTTCCATAGTGGGGAATTACGTGTTTGCACATCGGCTAAGTAAACAGGCTCACCGTACGTAATTTCCGTTTCACCTCTGAGAACTGCACCAACACGAATGTATAAACCTGATTCGTCACGATTTTCTTTTACGCCTACAATTTTTTCCCAGTCACCGCCATATTCGTAATGAAATCTGCTATCAACAACTTTTGAGCTAGTGATAACCGAATTAACTAGTTGCGCTTCATAACCAAGCGTGCCATTTATTAAATGTGTTTTTTGCCCTACAGCAAAAGGGTCCATTCCCCAGCGAGACGCTTGCATTACAATAGCTAAACAATCAGCAGGTTTGCCCTGTAAATGTTTAGGTACCGTTGCTGAGCCTGATGCCATTAAATCAGCAATACGGATAACACAATTCATTGCTTCTGGATTAAAAAGAAGTGACATGTTATTCATGACACTGGTTTGCGGTTGGTTACTTAAAGCGACTTCTGACATGATGATTACCTCTAAATTGATAAGCGCCACGCAGTAAGCAGGGCGCTAGAATTGATTAAGCTTCTTCTAATTGAAGTTCTTCTAACTTGCGTGTTTCAAAGTCAGTAAGATTAATGGTGAGTGTTTCGGTAACTGGTGCGGGCCATACGCCAGTGTTCATTGAGTTATTGATATCGCGCAGCGTCTTTTTGTACTCCAAGCGACCGAGCTCTAATAACTCTGGCGATGCCTCAACTATTGCAACCCAGTGGTAATGAGGATCAGAGTTAACGAATATCCAATAAAACTGGTCAAGCTGCGCGATATCGGAATACATACCTGCACTGATGTGATAATCACGATTAAGTATTTCCCTACGGATCATCGATGTAATTGCATCTTGTTTAAATCGACCAAGAGAGACGGATTTCAGGTCAAAGCCTATTCGATGATTATCATTCAGTTGAATTTCAATATCTGGCCTAACTCTTGTTTCAAGTCCTGTATCATCATCAACACCGTAATAACTAACTTCTGATACTCGGTTTGGATGATTGATTAACGCGCTAGCTTCTGGATGATTCATTACAGCATCGCGCATGTCTTTAGCGGTTTGAAAATCAATTGTTTCAACTTGAATTTTAGTTTCGTCACTTCTCCAAGCACTGATTAAATCATCTTCAAATATTGCATCTGGTTTAATCGCTTTAATTGATGCTGCAATTTCTTCTTTCTTTCCTGATTTTTTGAGAGGTTCAGGTTTGCTAGTTTCCTCGCCCCATAAATCAGGATTAATTGCGTAAACTTGATTGAGTAAAAAATCACGACTTCCAGATGTTTTTAATGGCTCTGGTAGTGTTGCGTTAAACTCTTTAATACACGCTTTCATTGCGGCGGCGGTGTGTTTATCTGATTCAGGTATTTTTCTAAATTCATCAGGTAAATCAGCATATAGCCCGCCAATTTCTTCTACTGAACCAGATAACGGTAATGGTGCTGGTAGTGTTGCGTTATGAGCTTCAATTATTGCTTTTAGCTCGTCAGTGCTGCGTGGCTGAGGTAAACCAGCATTATATTCATCAATCCATTTCGTCATGGAGTCAGTGTTTGTAAATGCTCCCTCTGGAATTTCAGGACGAACACTGAATTCAGTGCCGAACTTTTCAGGCTCCATCGTCAATGTATGAAACGCGCTACCTAAATCAAAACAGCGTTTATTTTCACGAAGAATGATTTTGCTTACATGTCTGAGGTTGTAATACATCAGGCTTATACGAGCATCTTTCAGCATTGAACTACTGATACCGTTTGAGCTGTGATAAACATCATTAGGGATATCAGGGTAACGACCCGGTTCAAAGTAAGGTGGTTCATTTACGGGGCATTCTTCAATAATTTCCGGCATGATATTACCAGTTTGTTTATCTTCACTGGCGTGAGTAATCACATCAGGATCCATCTGTTCGCTAATATCTACTGGTTCAGGTGATAGCAATGACTTGAAATACTGCTTGCGGTCAGCGTTTGAGCGAAACATGTCAGGATTTTTAATTACATGGATAAAAGCATTGGTAATGTCATTATCATGCATAAGCATCAGCTTTGGTGTTGATGTGGTAGTGATGCTTAAATCAAAAGCCACTTTTTCGAACGGTTCAAATTCTTCGCTAGTGGCTGTTTTGTTTAAGTGATTAGTTAGCTTATCAATATTTTCAGGCGTGTTAATGTCATTAGCCATTAAGATTGCGCTAACAATGTTGCTTAATTTGCGTTGTTCAAATTGCTCTTGTTCTTGATTGCTCATTAGATAATTCCTTGTCGGTTTGAATTGCTATCCAAGTGACGAAAGCCCACTCGATACCATCTTTAAAGTTTATGAACTCTTGTCTTTTTCCACGTACGATAAATACATGAAAACCATTTTCGATAAAAAACATCATTTCAATCACCTTTTGATAAACAAATTGTTTATGTTTGTGGTGCGAAAAAAATCCAGCTAAAACAGCTAGATTGATTAATATTGTCACTGTCCAAATCTTGCATTCCGAATCTACGGGTTAGCTAAGACATTCTGCGGCTCACAGAATTCAGGAGTGTGATGGCCGTTCTGTATTGTTAAAGAGCGTTAACCTTGTGGGTTAATATGAGATAAAGAATAAACCATAAACGACAGTTGTCAACTGTTAAAAACAAATAAATAACCAAATCGTTTATCTTTTCTGTAAATAAAAAAGCCAGCTCGAGACTGGCTATAAATTTAACACTTTGTTTTACTTTTCGTTTTTACTAATTATGAACTCAATAAAGTCTTGTATCTTTTCTTTTTCGTTATCGGGCAATGCCGCAAATTTTTTATGATCGTAGTGAAGAACATCTGAATCATCTTTAGACATGAGTAATTCGTATGGCTTACGGCCTAAGGCTTCCGCAATTGCAGCAACGCTATCAACTGTAGCACTGGACTCATTTTTGATAATGCGGTTTACAGTGGCTTGGCCTAAACCGGATTTAACTGATAACTGGGCCTGTGATTTAAAACCATCGATTAGCATGAATGTTGTTATGTTATCACCAAGTATGCGCCCAATGTCGGTAGGCTGGCGTGCTAATTCATCCGCAATCTGTTCAGCAGGCACATTCAAGTGATCCTTATCCATGTAATACTTAGGTAGCTTGGTAAGGTGCTCAATCTTTCTAGCAATAGGATCGCTAAGCGAACGATGGCTTTTCATGTCAGAGGACATTAAATAACGAGAAATAACATTAGGAGCACAACCAAGCGCAGCCGCTAGGCTCTTCTGTTTCCCTTCGTAATGCTTTTCTATCACAAAGACAAGATTGTCTCTTCTGATATCCTGAATGCTTTTCACTGTATTTTTCCCTTGCGTTTATTTTGTTCGATATTGTTTATTCTGTTTATCTATTAAATATCAAATTAACCCTTTAGGTAAATTACCGATTTGGTTATCATGATTTGAAATTGTGAGTCTGTTTATCTTTATGGTGGTTAATATGAAAGATTTTAACTTCAAAATATTCTGGAATGCTCTATCTAAGCGTGAGCGCCAGCAATTTGCAGATAGCGCAAATTTGACCGTTCAGTATGTTTCTATCCATCTGCGATATTGCAGTCGTAGCGTATCATTACAGACAGCTAAGAGATTGCAGAAGGCTCTTAATACGTTCGGAATAGAGCTAACGCTAGACCAAATAGCAGACAAATTTATGAAGTAAATCACACTAGGCCGCGAAAGCGGTCTTTTTATGATTAGATGGATAAACAATAACGTTTAAATGGTTGATTATTTTTTCTGTAGCGTATAATCTTACTGCTAATTAATCATAGATAAAGAGGTATCAATGAAGATTATCACTAGAAAGGAGGCCGTTACGAATGGCCTTAGTCGTTTTTATACGGGAAAACCATGCAGGCATGGGCACGATTCAGAACGATTCACTAGCAATGGTGTTTGTGTTGAATGCTCAGCAATTAACTCAGCGGCCTATCGCAAAGAGATAAGCAAGCTATTGAAACAGGCAAGAGAAATCAACGCGACGGCGTAGAGGTGGCCTATGTCTACATATAAATGGCTTAGGCTCTGGCATGACATGCCTAACGATCCTAAATGGAGAACAATTTCAAGGGCTTCAAAGCAGCCAATTGCATTAGTTCAGGCTGTTTACATTCATCTTCTTGTTGATGCGTCACAGAATGTCACGAAATGTCACGATGTGTCACAACGCGGTCACGTGACAGTCACGATTGAAGATTTAGCAAGTGCTCTGGATGTTGAAAATGAACAGATTGAAGCTGTTTTAAATGCCATGCAGGGACGTGTTTTAGATGGTTCGAAAATTACTGGTTGGGAGAGCCGCCAGCCAAAAAAGGAAGACTTAGGAAACGCAGAAACAGGAGCAAAATCAGCAGCTCAGCGAAAAAGAGAGCAACGCGAAAGAGAAAGAATTCAAAGAGAGGAAGAACAAAATAAAAATGCATGTCACGAAGATGTCACGAAATGTCACGATGTGTCACAACAAGATAAAGATAAGATAAGAGATATAAAACCTCTCTCTAATACGCGCGAGGATAATTTTCAATCTGATCCGAATGCCAATAATTCTATCTTGAACGGTCGTGTTCCAGCTGGTGGTTTTGGTGTGAATGACAAATTTGTGATGTATCACGGCTGGGAACCTGATCAGGACTTTACGCAAAAGGCAGCGTATTGGGGAACGATACTCAAAGAGCCGTTACAGCCTCATGAGCTAGCCGAGTTTATAACCTACTGGGGGGCAGAGGGAAAAGCCAAAACACACGAGCAATGGGAACTAGCCCTTGCTAAAGGTCTGAAACACAGTCGATTGAAAAATGAAAAGGTGGTGAAAAATGGGGCAGGTCAGAGAGCTAAGATCGATAGCCAGTTCGCAGGAAAGCCAAAAGCGATGCAGGAATTCTTACAACACGTCCTCGATGAATACGGGCAAGACGCTGTTGACGCTTTGGTTGAAGATGATCGAAATCTACGGCGACAAATGGAAAAACAAGAATGGCACGGAACCGTCATTGATGTGGAAGCAAGCGCTAAGCGCATTGAGTGATCAGCAACTGGACGGATTGTTTAAATTCTGTATCGACCGCTGCATGAATGGAAATCCATGGCCACCAGAGTTATCAGACGTGATTGTCGCGTTATCTGGTGAAGCGGCTAAGCATAATCCGTTTGGACTTGATCCTGACGAACAGCTTAGAGATTTTTTAACCTACTGTGCTAAGCGCAATAACTACCAGAGCGCGGAAATGTATCCGTTCAAACACCCGGTTCAGTACTGGATGTTTACAGACCTCAGAGCGAAGATGATTGACCTAAGGCTAACTGAGGTTGAGTGTGAGAAGCGACTAGACAAAATGCTTTCCCAATGGACTGAGCGAGTTAGAAAGGGCGAAAAGGTACCAGAGCCAACACTGACACTTACCGATAAATCAAAACCTCGTCCTGCTTGGATGGATTTAATTGAAAAAGGTAAACAACGGAGACAATAAGATTCAAAGGTTATCAAAATCGTAAGCAGGATTAACATACAGTCATTTTTGATATGCAGGATGATAAATCCCATAGGTTGAATGTTAAAATCAAATGTAGAGCGTTACAGAGCGTTTTAAATGGTGGTAAGAAAATCAATTCTTACTGATTTTTTATGGTTGAAAAGATAAACAAATTGTTTATATTAACCGTGTGGGTTAATCGAATTCGAGGTAATGGTTATGTTATTTCAGGATCATGTCGTTGAAGTACTAAAAAACGGTAAATGCATGACAATTAAGGAAATCATGAGCGCAATTGAGAGTAAAGGCGTTAAGGCCCCATACAACACCGTTTATTTTGCGGTAAAGCAATTGGAGCGCTTCTTCGTTGTCTCAAAGCATAATCAAAAAAGTGAAGATAGCAGCATGATTTCATTCAAATTAAAACCGGACTATGAAACTGGATTAGATGAGCAAAAAGATGCACGTAGACGGCAGGTAGGGCAATTGAGCCGACTGGATTTCAAAGGGGATAAAGGCATCCGTAAAAAGTCACAAATTGCACGTCAAGGCTTCAAGCAAGTTGGTGAGCCAGCAAGGCAGCAGGTTTGGTTGAATGAATTACTAGCAAAACCGAGAGCTAAGCGCATTAAGCGAGGCTTAGCTGTATGAAAACCCTTGAATATCCAGTTGTTCCTGTACCTAAGCCGCGCATGACGCAGCGTGACAAATGGCAGAAGCGTCCAGCCGTAATGCGTTACAGGGCGTTCTGTGACGAGGTGAGAGCAAGAGGCATTAATCTGCCTGAGAGCGATTACCACGTTATTTTTGTTATGCCTATGCCTAAGTCATGGAGCAAGAAAAAACAGGCTGAAATGGACGGTAAGCCCCACCAGCAAAAACCAGACAAGGACAACTTAGAGAAAGCCTTGCTGGACGCCATCTTTGATGATGATTCGCGTATCTGGGATGGGCGAGTTTCTAAGGTGTGGGGAACCACTGGAATGATAACGGTAAGGTTACCAGAAAAATCGACAATTCATGAACTTATTACCAATACGTAAGTTTGTGAGCGGATTAACGAATCGTTGAATGAATGAGGTAAGTCCTTATGAGTCCAGAAGATTTTATTAGAAAGAACATCATTCAGAAGCTTAAAGAGCTTGATTATCAGGGGGGGGGCATTACAGCTTGCCGCTGATGAAGGTATCGCACATTACCGTAGATGCTCACAAGCAAGTAAGCGCGGCGCCATGTTTGATGATTGCTTTCACGTAGCAAAGGTTTGGATGGATAAGTACGGCGGTAACACAAAGGCAAAACCTAAGCGCCGTGGGAAAACAGTAGTTAAACAAGTTTCGTTATTTTGAGGGTAAGGTTATGAATGAGAAAGAGTTTAAAGAAATGATGCATAGAAAACCGCATGAAATGCCTCAGCGTGGTAATCCAGTGCCATCTACAGGAAACTTGCGTGACCAGTTCGCAATGGCTGCAATGCAGGGAGATTGGGCGGCACAGGATGAGCGTTCAGGTTATTTTGATGAAAACTCTGGTGAAGCAACGTTTAGTAAGAGTGCTGAGATGTACTACCGCATGGCAGATGCAATGATGAAAGCTAGGGGTAAATAACCATGGTAGATATCTCAATAAAGCACCCTAAAATTGATGATTTCCATAATGGCATTAAGCCAATGCCTAAGTTATTCCGAGTGGTAAGCGTTGACTTGATGTTTTGCGTAGCGGCCTTGGTAGTGGCTATGGCGTCATATTTGATTGTGATGCCACCGTAGTTAGATTGGTAAGGCGAGTTAAACACCGCGACGGCTGGTGCTGGCAACTGGTTAGAGAGCATAAAGACCAAGAGGAATGGGATTATTGCTTTGAGTCTGACCGTGAGTGTTTTAACAACCTGAATTGGGAATTAGGGCTGTTTTATTAAACAAACAATCGTGACATGTCACGCGAGGTAAATATGAAAGTAACTAATCCAACAGAGTTTGAAAGGTGGTGCGCTGATGAAATGGGGCACACAGTTGAGTATATAGTCATGCAACGCAATAAAAACATGCTTGGCTGTACTGTGTACAAGCATGAAGAAATTGATAAGCGATATCGCGCATGGAGTGCTGCTACGTCGTTTATCAGGAAAAACTTAATATTCAGAAAACCAATGCCAGAGGTGGAGAACCATGATTAAACGTTACTTGGTATTTGCTGCGCTCTGGTGCATGTTCTGGTGTGTATTCGCTTTAGCTGCAGGGATGTTATTCAATGGCTAAATCACCAGCAGAGCGCAAAGCAGCGCAACGTAAACGCCAGCGTGATGCTGGCTTGGTTACTCCGCAGTGGCAGGTAGAGGCCGAAGAGCACGAAATGATTAAGCGTAATTGTGCGTTGCGTAGACCGGGGCGCGAACCGTACGACGAATCGGAATACATTCAAATGCTCATTCGTAACGATGATGCGCGGCTCAAGCGTGAGATTGAGGAGCTATCAAAGCGGCGCTGTGGTAAGTGCGGGGGGCAGCTACCAGTAGCTAATTGCTGCCTGTCTGGTGCCGCTGAGTGCTGGAATACTAAAGGGTGGCATGAGATTAAATTGGAGGTAGAATGATTAAATAAGATAAAGCAAAGGAATAAATTATGACGTTAGCGGAGAAGTTTTCTATTATTGGTAGTGTGGCGTCTGCCATTGCGATTGTTGTTAGTTTTACTGTGTTTACCGTTCAGAGAAATGAAGATATTACTAGAAGAAATAATGATAGAAACAATGAGTTACTGGCTTTAAGGAAAATTATCTTATCTAATTGCCAGAAATTGAGAAAGCTTATAGAGGAAAATAGTAAAATATTAAATAAAATAGAATCAAAAAGCTATGCTGGAATTGAAGCAAAGCAAGCGGGAAAAACCTTCTATATTAATTTCAAGGATGGATACACAGAAAAAACGAAAAAGTATTATTGGAAGACTAGCCTAAGATTTTATTTGTTACACTCAAGCTTAGAAAAAGAAATGTTAGTTGTTGCGAAACATAATGTTGAAGTCGTTGATTTGATACTTGACTTAAATTTGCTAATTGAGTCAGCGAATAATTCAATTCTATTTATGTGTAATAAGTTATACCTTTCGACGATAGATACTTTAATTAGTCGAGTTAACATTATAAAAAATGATTTCAATAAAGTAATGCACACAATAGATTTGCTTGAAAAGCAAATTGCACTGAAATAACTTTATGGTTTGAATGTTATCTTTTAGTTGGTCATAATAACCGCAGAGGTGATGATTATGACCACAAAGAAACCACGTAAGCCACCAGCCAGAAAACCTACACCGCTTAACGCTCAAATGGAGCGGTTTTGTCAGGAATATATTAAAGCACCTACCAATCAAACTGATGCAGCTTTAGCGGCAGGCTATGCCGCAGGTAGCGCATGTAAGCGTGCGTCCCAACTCATGAG
The DNA here is from genome assembly GCF_028478065.1 of Providencia sp. PROV255. NCBI lineage: Bacteria > Pseudomonadati > Pseudomonadota > Gammaproteobacteria > Enterobacterales > Morganellaceae > Providencia > Providencia sp. PROV255. The sequence goes on from NZ_JAMPMI010000006.1 coordinate 168,504, forward strand.
AGACCCACGCATCATTGACCGCATAGCGCAGCTTATGCAGCAGCGAAATAAGCGCAAGAAGCTAGACGCTGACAGCGTATTAGAGCGATTGGTTAATATGCTTGATGCTGACATAGCTGACATACTCACTAATACGGGTGATATCAAACCTATCAGTGAATGGTCACCTATTTGGCGAAAGAGCGTTTCAGCGTTCGATATCATTGATATTGACGGCGACACACGAATCAAGAAAGTTAAGTTGCTCGACAAAGTGAAGATATTAGAGCTTGTCGGTAAGCATGTAGACGTTAACGCCTTCCGTGAGCGCTATCAGGTTGATGTAACCATATCCCTTGCTGATAGGCTGGCAGCAGCCCGTAAGCGTGCCGCTGGTGGTGAGCAATGATTGAAACCATGTCACCAGAAGAACAGCTGATTAACGATATCGGCATGTTTACACATGACCCGTTAAGCTATGCGTTATATGCATTTCCTTGGGGTGAGGCTGGTACCGAACTTGAAAATGCTAGTGGGCCTCGTCAGTGGCAAGCGGAAGCACTGAACGAAATAGGTGAGCACCTACGAAATCCAGAGACACGGCACCAACCTCTACAGCTTGCTAGGGCGTCAGGTCATGGTATCGGCAAATCTGCATTCATATCGATGATTATCAAATGGGGTATGGACACCTGCGAAGATTGCAAAGTGGTTGTTACTGCCAACACCGAAAACCAGCTACGCACTAAAACATGGCCAGAAATTGCGAAGTGGCAGCGCCTATCTATCACCAAGGACTGGTTTACTTGTACTAAAACCGCCATCTATTCTAATGACCCCAATCACGCTAACGCTTGGCGTGCTGATGCTGTGCCATGGTCAGAGAACAATACAGAGGCTTTCGCAGGGCTGCACAATCAGGGTAAGCGTATCATTCTGGTTTTCGATGAGGCCTCTAACATTGCGGATCTGGTATGGGAAGTAGCAGAGGGTGCTTTAACGGATGAAAATACAGAAATCATCTGGATAGCATTTGGTAACCCGACACGTAACACAGGGCGTTTCCGTGAATGTTTCCGCAAGTTTAAGCACCGCTGGAAAACTAAGCAGATTGATAGCCGTACGGTTGAAGGTACCAACAAAGAGCAGATTGATAAATGGATAGAGGACAGGGGCGAGGATAGCGACTTTGTTAAGGTTCGTGTGCGCGGTATCTTCCCATCAACCTCTGAAACTCAATTTATACCGACCGGCTTAACTGATGCTGCCATGAAGCGCACAGTGACACAGGCCGAAGTATCACATGCACCGATTATCATAGGCGTTGACCCTGCATACTCTGGTGATGATGATGCGGTTATATATTTACGCCAAGGGTTACACAGCAAATGCCTATGGACCGGTAGCAAAACTACTGACGATATGGTTATGGCTAAGCGTATTGCAGACTATGAGGATCAGTATCAGGCTGATGCTGTTCATATCGACTTTGGTTATGGTACCGGCATTTATTCTGTCGGGATGAGTTGGGGGCGAGATTGGCAGCTTGTGCAATTCAATGGCGCATCTACTGACCCTCAAATGCAGAATAAGCGCGGCGAAATGTATAACAATGTTAAGTCATGGCTCAAGATAGGTGGGGCTATTGACGATCAGGAAGTGGCAGAGGATTTATCAACACCAGAGTATAAGGTGCAATTAAGTGGAAAAATACTCTTAGAGTCAAAGGCTGATATTAAAAAACGCATTGGTCGCTCACCGGGGAAAGGCGATGCACTAGCGTTAACATTTGCTTACCCAGTCACCAAAAAAGAACGCCACAACATTTCTACATCTAGTCAGGGCAGTCACGTTGTTAGTGATGCTGATTACGATCCTTATGCCTAACTAACAGGTAAAAAAAAGCCCTCACAGCGAGGGCAAATGTAAGCAAAGGAAAGTCACTTGATAACGGGCAAAGGAACATCTGAATAACAACCGATAACCAAAATGTATATCTTGGTTTTATATTTGTCAAATAAGATATACAATAAATCATAAAGCATATTATTGTTTATTTTATCGAGGTGTTATATGTGCGGAAATATCCTAGGTGGCACTCCCAAGATTAAAACCCCTCCACCAGTTCAGGCGGCACCGCAAGAACAGGACGAGGCTGTAGTTGGCTCGCGTGATGAAGAACTACGCCGCCGCCGTGCTGCCGCTGGTCGTAAGTCAACATTGCTAACAGGTGCGCAGGGTACAACAAATGCAGCATCAACCAGCGGTAAAACGCTGCTCGGTCAGTAACCTAACGGGGGCGGTATGAGTTTAAAGCAGGATTTATTAAAACAACTCTCGCAGCTTAAGAATGAGCGCCAGTCATTTGAGCCGCACTGGAAAGAGCTTGCAGAGTATACACGCCCTCGCAGCACTCGTTTTAACACATCGGAAGTTAATCGCGGTGATAAACGTAATACGAAAATCATCGACCAGGAAGCGGCTAAGGCTGAGCGTACTTTATCAAGTGGCATGATGTCAGGGATAACCAGCCCTGCACGCAAGTGGTTCCGTTTGGCTACGCCAGACCCTGACATGATGAATTATGGCCCTGTAAAAATGTGGCTTGAAGTTGTAGAGCAACGAATGAACGAAGTGTTCAACCGTTCAAATATCTATCAGTCACTACCGCAAACCTATGCCGATATCGGCACCTTTGCCACCAGCGCATTAGCTGTGCTGGAAGATAACGAGCGCGTTATTCGTACTGTACCTTTTCCTGTTGGTAGCTATTGCATTGCAAATGGCCCTGACTTAACTGTTGATACATTTTCCCGTGAATTCAGCATGACAGTGCGACAGCTTGTTATGGAGTTCGGTCTAGGTAATGTGAGTCAGCAGGTAAAAAGCTTATGGGATTCTAGCAATTATAACCAGTGGATCACCATCAATCATTCAGTCTACCCAAATTTAAACCGCATCAGCGGTAAGTTGGACGCTAAGAACAAGCTATTTAAGTCCGTTTACTTTGAAATGGGCGGTGATAGTGATCGTGTTCTACGCGAATCTGGCTTTGATGAATTCCCTATTATGGCGCCACGCTGGGAAGTTAACGGCGAAGACGTCTACGGCTCTTCTTGCCCCGGTATGATTGCATTGGGTAGCGTGAAAGCATTGCAGCTATTACAGCGCCGCAAAGCACAGCAGATTGATAAAGTGACCAACCCACCTATGCAAGCGCCTGCCTCAATTAAGAATCAGCGCATTTCACTGGTACCGGGTGGAATAACTTATCTTCCAATGGCTGGCGCTGACCAGATGATTAAACCGATATTCCAAGTGCAAGCCGACATTAACGGCTTGATTGCTGATATTGGTGATACTCGTAATCAAATCAAAGAAGCCTATTTCTCTGACCTTTTCATGATGATGCAGTCTGTAAATACACGCTCAATGCCTGTTGAGGCAGTAATTGAAATGCGTGAAGAAAAGCTACTCATGTTAGGGCCTGTCTTACAGCGTTTGGATTCTGAACTACTCGACAAGTTAATTAATCGTACGTTCGCAATCATGGCGCGTAAAAACCTATTACCTGTTCCACCAGAAGAAATGCAGGGTATGCAGCTTAAGGTTGAATACATTTCTGTCATGGCACAGGCGCAGAAATCAGTTGGTGTTAACAGCGTTGAGCGTTTCGTTGGTTTTGTTGGTGGTTTAGCGAAACTCAAACCAGAAGCACTAGACAAGCTGAACACTGACGAAATGATTGATAACTACGCTGAATCAATCGGCGTTTCACCAACTATCGTTTCATCCAATGACCAAGTAGCCGCTATTCGCCAGCAGCGTGCAGAGCAACAACAGCAGATGCAACAAATGCAAATGGCACAAGAGGCGGTGGCAGGCGCTCAGGCTCTTGGCAATACACCAATGGATGATAACAGCGCATTAGCTGCGCTTGCTGGTGGTGGTCAATGACAGATGCTTATGAGCAGTTAAGGGAAATTGCAGAGCTTAAAGACAAGCTAAGAAAAGAACGTGAAGACGATGATTTAAAACAGGTTATGAATACTGAATATGGTCGTCGTTTTATCTGGAAAACACTATCTGCCAGTGGTGTTTTTGAAGTTTCATTTACGTCTGATCCCTACATCACTTCATTCAATGAAGGTAGACGCAATAAGGGGTTAGAGCTGTTTAACGATGTAATGAGTGTTTGCCCTGATCTCTATTTGGTCATGGCAGAAGAAGCCAAAGAACAGGAGAACAATCAATGAATTTATTTCAACGCTTACTGTTTCGTCGCCTTTGTAATGAGGTTCCAGTTGATGGCGGTGAAGGTGGCGGCGGTGCGCCAGCGCAAGAGCCAGTACCAGCAAAACAAGATGCTCCAGCAAATGGTGATAATCCAGCGCCTGCAGGTACAGAGCATAGTAAGACTGATGATAAGGCCAATGCTGAGCCAAAAGGTGATGACAAGAAGCCTGTAAGCGCTGCGCCTGAAAAGTATGAGTTTACGGCTGGTAAAGACCAAGAGCTTGATAAAGAAGCTGTAGCGGCGTTTGAACCTATCGCGCGTGAACTTGGTTTAAGCAACGAGCAAGCGCAAAAGATTGTTGATGTGTACGGCTCTACGATTATGCCGCAAATTGCCAAACAGCAAGAGGCCGCATGGCAAAAGCAAGTAACTGAATGGGCAGAAACGGTCAAGGCAGATAAAGAGCTTAGTTCCGTTGAGTCTATTGGTAACGCACAAAAAGCGATGGATCAGTTTGGTACGCCAGAGCTTAAGCAATATTTAAATGATTCAGGACTAGGTAATCATCCTGAGTTATTCCGTATTTTTTCAAGAATTGGCAAGGCCATGTCAGAAGATGGTTTTGTTAGTGGCAGCAGTGAAAACGCTCGCAGTGCTGCGGATGTTCTTTTTGGTGATAGCAAATAAGGTATAGGAGAAAATTATGCCTCAAGCTCTAACATTGGCTGACTGGGCTAAGCGTCAAGACCCAAACAGCAAGCAAGCGAAGATCGTTGAACTGCTCAACCAGTCTAACGAAATTCTGGATGACATGGTGTTTGTAGAGGGTAATTTGCCTTCCGGCCACCGTACAACTGTCCGCACAGGTTTACCATCTGCCACTTGGCGTTTGTTGAACTACGGAGTACCACCAAGTAAATCAACTACGGCACAAGTTACAGATGCTACAGGTATGCTGGAAACTTACTCAGAAGTTGATAAAGAACTTGCTGATCTTAATGGCAATACAAGTGAGTTTTTATTGTCAGAAGCACAAGCCTTCATTGAGTCCATGAACCAGCAAATGGCTGAAACATTGTTTTATGGTGATACCACTGTACATGCACAGCGCTTCACTGGGCTATCTGCACGCTTCAATGATTTAAGCGCAAAGAATGGCGTAAATATCATTGATGCTGGTGGCACAGGTAGCAATTTAACATCTATTTGGTTAGTGGTGTGGGGGCAGAATACAGTTCATGGTATTTACCCTAAAGGTTCTAAGGCTGGTCTTTCACAGCAACATTTAGGCGAAGTCACACTGGAAGATAAAGACGGTGGTAAATATCAAGGCTACCGTACCCATTTCCAATGGAAAAACGGCCTAACTATGCGCGACTGGCGTTATGTGGTTCGTATCGCTAACGTTGACCTATCTAAGTTAACCAAAGATCCAGAAGCAGCAGGTGCTATCGATTTACCTGATTTATTGATTCAGGCAATTGAGAAAATCCCTAATCTGTCTATGGGTAAACCTGTTTTCTATTGCAATCAGCAGGTTCGTAGCTGGATGCGCCGCCAGATTAAAAACTCAAAGAACGTCAATATTTCTATGCAAGAAGTTGCAGGGAAGAAGGTTGTTTCTTTTGATGAAATCCCTGTGCGCCGTACCGATGCAATTCTCACAACTGAGGATCAGGTGGTAGCTAAGTAAGGCATGCCTATTGTGCGGTGCCTGAATGGGTACCGCTAACTTAATTTTGTTGGGAGTTCGCAACATGATTTTAGATAAAGAAACCCTATTTTCTCTCGACCAAGCAGTGACCGCATCAGCGACTGCGACCAGTATCATTGACCTAACGCCAGTTAAAGGTGATTTCCGTGATATCGGTATCGGTGAGCCGTTGCAATTGTTTGCGCAGGTTACTGAGCAGGCTACAGCTGCAGGTGACGCAAAAGTACAAATCGTACTGGAAACATCAAAAGACAAAGCGTTTACAACGCCTGTTGCTTTGTTTCAATCCGTTGAAATGCCTATTGCAGACCTGAATGCAGGTAAGCGCATTGTTGGTACCGTTCCGCATGGTGTTATTAAGTATCTGCGTCTGCGTTACGTTGTAACAGATGGTCCATTAACTGCAGGTAAATTTACAGCGGGTATCGTACTTAACACTGATGCTCATCCTATCTACAACGCCGTAACTAATTAAGGTGTGACATGTCACGATATAAAGTTTTGAAAAAATCATTTATCGCTGGTCGTCTGCTTGAAGTTGGTGAGGAGGTTGAATACAGCGGTATTGCTGGCAGCAACTTAAAGTTGATTGGTGGTGATGATGCTAAGCCTGATACTGACGCTTTGGTTGATGGGGCTAGTGGTGATAGTAGTGAGGTTGTAACCAATACTGTTATCAGTGGATCAGGCGATACGGTTGATTCTAGCCTTGAAGCTTTGCGCGAACAGTACACACAACTGTTTGGTAAAGCACCTCATCACAACATGGGCGCAGATAAAATGCGTACCGCGATAGATGAAAAGCGTAAAGAACTTGGGGTGTAACCCCCGATGCTAAAGGGGGCGAAAGCCCCTTTTTTCTTTTGGAGATACAGGCAATGAAAATGGTCAACTTAAAAATTAGCACAGAAACTTTTGAGAATTCTAAAGGTGAGAGCGAAACACGTGATGAATATCCTTACGGTCTAACTCTCTATCTGGACAATGAAACGTTAGAAAAGCTAGGCGCAACCATCCCTGATGTTGGCGAATCAATTGAATTGTCTGGTATAGCCAAAATTAAATCTAAACGTACTGATGAGCGAGAAGGCAAAAAAACAACATCAGTTGATTTGCAGATAACAGATCTGGCCTTGGGCTCAGGTGATACCAAATCGGCGGCAGATGTTTTGTTTGATGGGGGTGAGTAATGGCCTCAGAAATCGAAATCTGTAACTTGGCACTTAGTCGCATCGGTAATAGCCGATTCATTAATAGTCTAAGCGAAAAGAGCAAAGAAGCGGAGCAATGCAATTTACACTTCAATCATTGCCGCGATACTACGCTCTCTGATTTTCCGTGGAACTTTGCCAGTAAGCGCGTTGCTTTGGCTGATACCAATAACCCACCGCCAGACTGGAAATTTGCCTATAGCTACCCAACCGATTGTTTAAAGGCAATAGCGATTATTCAATCTGGCCAGAAATATCCTCAACCACACAATGCGATTAATTTTCTGGTGGGTTCGGATGCTGACGGCACTGGAAAACTGATTTACTGCGACCAACCTCAAGCGTGGCTTCAATACACTGCGTCAGTCACCGATGTGAATATGTTTGATTCATTATTCATAGATGCGCTGGCATGGCGTTTAGCTGGCGAACTAGCACGCCCATTGGCTTCTAACGCTGGTATCGGTAGTGAAGCATTTCAGATGTACACAATGTCAATTGCTAACGCTGGGGCTCACTCTCTTGATGAATCATCAGAGCCTAACGATTACATGGATCCATTCACTGAAGCGAGGTTATCGTAATGGCTTATAGCATCATTCAACCGAGTTTTTCTGGTGGCGAAATAGCGCCTAGCCTTTATGGGCGCATTGACTTAGCGAAGTATTCAACCGCTTTACGTAAGTGTTCTAATTTCATCGTGCGTCAATATGGCGGCATTGAAAATAGACCAGGAACTAAGTTTATTGCGGCAGCAAAATACCCTAACAAAAAATGCCGCCTGATCCCGTTCCAGTTCAGCACCGTACAAACTTATGCCCTTGAAATGGGTGATAAGTACATGCGTGTTATTAAAGACGGTGGACAGGTGCTTTATGCAGACGGTGAGCACAAAGGCGAAATATTCGAACTAGCAACGCCATACAAAGAAGCTGACCTATTCAATTTAAAATTCACACAGTCAGCAGACGTAATGACTATCGTACACGCTGATTATCCACCAATGGAGCTACAGCGTTATGATCATGACGATTGGAAGCTTGTACCCGTTGAAACGCGCAATGGGCCCTTCGAAGATATCAACACCGATAAAGAGCGCAAGTTATATGTTAGCGCCAGTACAGGTGATGTAACGCTGACTGCAACGCATAATATCTTTGGTGCTGAATTAGTCGGTAAGCAAATATATATTGAACAGCAAGCGATTGATGCTGTACCCGTATGGGAAACTGACAAGACGACTAACATTAATGATCAACGCCGTGCAGGTGCTAATTACTACCGCGCTAATACTGCAGGTAAAAGCGGCACGTTAAGGCCGTCACACACAGAGGGTATGAGCTGGGATGGTTGGGGCGGTGACGCGGGGATCCAGTGGGAGTACCTTCACAGTGGTTTCGGTATCGTTAAAATCAATTCAGTCAGTACCGACGGCTTAACGGCAACGGGTAAAGTTGTTTTATACATTCCATCAAATGCTGTAGGTGAAGAAAACGCTACGTACAAGTGGGCTCGGTCGGTCTGGAATGACGTTGACGGCTATCCAAGCACCGTTATGTATTACCAGCAGCGATTATTTTTTGCTGGATCTCGCGCTTACCCACAAACTATTTGGGCTAGCCGTAGTGGTGACTACAAAGACTTTGGCAAGAATAACCCGATACAAGATGATGACCGTATCATCTACACCTATGCAGGACGCCAAGTTAATGAAATTCGTCACTTAATTGATGTGGGTTCGCTGGTGGCCTTAACGTCTGGCGGTGAGTATCAAATCACTGGGGATCAGAACAAAGTATTAACGCCTAGTAGTTTCTCTTTTTCCTCGCAAGGTGCCAATGGCTGTAGTGATGTGCCACCAATTGCTGTTGCCAATATCGCTTTGTACATCCAAGAAAAAGGTAGCGCTGTGCGTGACCTCGCGTATTCATTCGACGTTGACGGGTACCAAGGCACCGATTTAACCATCATGGCTAATCATCTCTTTCAGCGCCACCAGATTATTGATTGGGCGTTTTCTATCGTTCCTTACTCAATCGCTTGGTGTATTCGCGATGATGGTAAATTGCTTTCATTGACGTATCTCAGAGAGCAGCAAGTATTTGCTTGGGCACCACAAGAGACTGACGGACAATTTGAATCAACCTGCAGCGTCAGTGAAGGTAATGAAGATGCGGTTTACTTCATTGTGTGCCGTAAAGTTGGTGACGGTACTGTGCGTTATATAGAGCGCTTAAGTAGTCGCTTATTTACCAAGACAGAGGACGCTTTCTTTGTTGATTCAGGTCTTAGCTATGATGGCAGAAATAAAGATGAGTCTAGCACTGTTCACTTAACCACAGTCGATAACTGGACGTATGAAGGCGATATTGCCTTAACAGCCAGTAACGCCATTTTTAAAGATAGCGATATAGGTAACGCTATTCACTTACCTTACTTTGAAAATGATGAAAACAAAACGTTACGCTGTGAAATTACCGAGTTTATTAATATTCATACGGTGCGGATAACTCCTAATCGTGATGTACCGGAACAATTGCAGGATAAGCCATTAAACGAATGGGGCTTTGCGCGTTTCCGTTTTGAAGGTTTACAGCATATTGAAGGTAAAACCACCAGCATTCTAGCCGATGCAAACGTATTACCTCAGCAAAAAGTATCTGGCGGCGCAGTGTCATTAGAAGAGCCAGCCGTAGTAGTTCACATAGGGCTACCGTACGTTAGCGATATGGAAACCTTAGATATTCATATCAACGGGCAAGAGACTCTACTCGACAAAAAGAAACTGGTTAAGGTTGCAAGCCTTATTGTTAATTCAAGTCGTGGTATATGGGCCGGTACCGAAAAAGACCGGTTATATGAATATGCTCAACGTGAATTCGAGTTCTACGATAATCCGGTTGATGATGCCACTGGCGTAGTAGAAATTAATCTTGATGCACAGTGGAGCAAAAACGGCCGTGTGTATGTCAGGCAGTCAGATCCATTACCTTTATCAATCCTCGCTGCAATACCGCGCTTAGATGTTGGGGGCTTCTAATATGGCAAAGAGTATTGTTCAAATCGTACCCGCAACATTAGAGCATGCACAGGCATTGGTACCGCATGTTAGACAAGCTGATATCGATGAATTCTATGCATTAAACCTATCAACGCCTGAGGAGGTTTTAGCCTCAGGTATTAACTTATCTACAAAATCATGGGCTGCTATTTTCAATGGAGAGGTGGCTGCTATTTTTGGTGTGTCGCCAGCGTCCATTATCGGCGGTGTTGGCATACCTTGGTTAGTTGGCTCAGATATTTTAGAGAAGCACCAGAAAGCCTTTCTACGCCGCTGTAAGCCATTCGTTGGCCTAATGCTGCAAATCTACCCTGAACTACTTAATTACGTTGATGAGCGCAATTACATTGCCAAAGCTTGGCTGCATTGGCTAGGGTTCAAATTAGAAGATGCGCAGCCAATTGGCGCGCTTAACTATCCATTTCATAAATTCACGATGAATGTGAGGGCGAAATAATGTGTAGTCCAGCCATTTTAGCAACAGGAATTTTAGCCTCGGCAGGTATGCAGGCATATAGCCAATATCAATCTGGCAAGTTTAATGCCGATGTAGCCAACCAAAATGCACGCCAGAACGAGCAAGCAGCGAATGATTCAATTAATCGTGGCAATGCTGAGGCAGCGAAACAGCGTTCACGCACACGGCAATTGGCAGGATCACAAGCTGCGGCAATGTCAGCTAGTGGGCTTGATTTAAGTTCCGCAGGTGCGCTTGATATGTTCGGCGATACAGCGGCGATGGGTGAACTTGACGCTTTAACGTTAGTTAATAATGCGAGTCGTGAAGCGTACGGCCTACGTATGCAAGCAGCTAATGACAGACTGCAGGGAAAAATGGCACGTCGTGAGGGTAATTTTGGCGCTGCTACAACATTATTAACAGCACCAATTAAAGCCTACGGTGCATATCAATTGGCTGGTGGTACGTGGGATCCGTTCTCTGGTACATCTGGCGCGGCAGCTGGTGGTAGTTCAAGTAACAACATGTTTGATATTGCTAAGAAAAGCGGTAGCAACCGTTTTGTATTTTAAGAGGTGATGTATGCCAATTGTACCAACGTATAAAGAACAACAGGTTAGTTCATCGCCTCTGCCAAATAATGGCTTTAGTGTTCAGTCTAGCCCTAATCAGTTTGGTGCTGGCTTAGGTCAGGTTGCAGAGCAATACACAGGCTTATTCGCAGAAGCGAAGCAACGGGCTAATGTGGCGCTGGCACAAGATGCGTCATTGCAGCTTAGACAAAAAGCAAATGAACTGATGAATGATCCGCGTAATGGTTTACTTACTATGCAGGGTAAGAATGCTATTGGCAAAGGTTATGAGTTTGAGCAAGCTTTTGATAATGCCGCTGGTGAAATAGCAGGAACGTTGCAGGATGATGCAATCAAAAGCATGTTCGCACAGCAAGCAAAAGAAATGCGGTTGCAGTTTAGCTCGCAGGCTAATAAGCATGAAATGGGGCAAATTAAAGCTTACGAACAAGATCAATTCCAAGCAACGTTATCTGTTAATGCGGAGTCAGCCGCTAGTTTGTATGGTGATAAAAATGCTTACCTATCAGCAAACAAACAAGTATTCCAACAAATAGAAGAATTTGGGTTTTCGCACGGCTGGAGTGATGAGCAGATACTAGCCAAGAAGCAGGAATTTAAAACAGCTACAGCCAAGAGAGCTATTGAAAATCAGATAGGCTCTGATTATATGCAGTTTATGCAGCAGAACGGAGAACCGTCAGATAACGGTGGTATTAGTCGTTATTATGATAAATCTAGCTCATCTTCTAGCGGTGGAACTGCGCGTGGAGTTCGTAATAACAATCCGGGCAACATTAGAATGTCAAAGGATGTTTGGGTAGGGCAAACAGGCAATGACGGTTCTTTTGTTACCTTCGCTACACCTGCACATGGCATTAGAGCTACAGGAAAAAACCTATTATCGTATGCTAGGCAGGGATATGTAACACCTGAGCAAATCATTACTCGCTGGGCTCCACCTGAGGATGATAACGACACTGAAGGTTATATTAAATTCGTATCTGATTATCTCAATGTTCCTCGTGATACTGTTCTTGACCTAACTGACTTAGATACATTAACGCGTCTATCAATGGCGATAATGATTCAAGAGAATGGACAAGGTGAAGTTAGCAAACTATCTAATGATGATATTTCCAGTGGGATTCAATCAGCGCTTGGATTGATAAGTTTACCTAGCTCACCGAATGCACCTAAACGCTTAACTGGTTCAGTGGCTTTCGATGCGCTCGATGAGTCAGACCAAGCAAAATACTTGAAGCAAGCTGAGCAAATGGACAAGCAACGCCAGCAGCAATTACAAACTGAGCTTGGTACGGCTATTTCTGATTCCTATGCGGCATGGGAAAACGGTCTTGATGCACCTAATGCGCCATCTGAAAAAACTATTATTTCTGCTTTTGGTTATGACAAAGGCACTGCAATGATAGCGGATATGCAAGAAGCGAAGCGCTATGCTGGATTGATATCAGCAGCTAAAGATATGACTCCACAGGCTCAGCTCTCATTATTAAATAGCATTATGCCGGATCCATCTGAAAGTAATTATGCAAGTAAAATGCAGCGCTGGGAAAAATTCGGTAAGTTTGTTGATAGCAATATCAAGGCACAAGAAAAGGTATTTTCTGCCAATCGCCTGCAGTTATCTATACAGAATAACTTCCCGCTAGATCCTAACGATAAAAGCAATCAAGATGCAGCTGATAACTATTTTACTAAAAATATCGAATCATCATTCAATATTCGTGATGAGAATAGTTTAAATGCAGTAGCTGAAATATCCAGTCGTACTGGGATTATTCCCTCGCAAATTAAATCAAAACTGGTGACCGGTTCAACATCTAGAAACCCTGAATTAGTCATTCCAATGGCTAAAATGTACGGGCAAATATTTGATAATAATCCGTCTGCGATTAATGGCTTATCTACTGATGCCATGGCTTACTATGGAAAAATATACGATTTAACGCGCTCAGGTATGGATAGTGAAAAAGCCATAGATATTGCATACAACCTAACATATGAGCAGAACGATAGAACCAAGGCGATTATCGCTGAACAGATGCGTGATAAAAAATATAGCAAAGAAAGAGATAAAGCAGCACAAGGTAATATTAATAGTTTCTTTGCATTAGGTGGTTTCTCATCGCCAAATATCACTAAGCCAAGTGTTAGTAACCGTGAATATATGCGAGATTACCAAACGCTTTATGATGCAAACTTTGCTAGTACTGGTGGGGATCCTGATTTGGCTAAAAAAATGACGGATGCCCAGGTTAAAAAAACATGGGGTGTCACTTCAATCAATGGTAAAGATGAAGTTATGCGTTATGCGCCTGAGGCTGTTTACGGTACCAATGAGAGCGGCGCAGGTAACTGGATCATAGGCCAATGGCGTGAAGAGCAAAAACAGCTTAAATCTAAAGTGTTCGGCGGCATGCCTGATGATGCAGAATTTGTTTTAGTTCCTGATGCGGTGACTGCTCGTGATTACAGTTATGCAATTATGTTGAAACAAACTGGCAGCGATAACATCCCTGTATTTACACCTTTCCTTGGTGATAACGGTATGCCGTCACGCTTTAAGCCTGAACAATCATCATCACCAATGTACCGTGAAGTTATGGATAAGCGGCAGAAAACATACCAAGAAGCAAAAAAAGAGCGTGAGATATTAGAAGGTAACGCCAAACCTGAGCCTATTGATTATGGTTTCAGCAACACACTTAACACCATGTTCGGGAGAGAATAATCATGCCAATTTATGAAATGAACCCAAGTGATGTAATGGGTGCTGATATTGGTTCAATTAAACAACCTGAACCACAATATGGTGAATCAAATGATGTTGGCATTCTTGATGCTGCAAACCCTTTCAGTGATAAAAATGAGGTTTCTAAGCTGCGTGATGCTGCGTTTCGTATTGATAACTCAGTAGGTAGTTTAATAGCCACCATGCCTTTTAATCAGTTCGAAGATCAGGACGGTTATAACCCATTCGACGATGAACGCACATTAACAGGATATGAAGATTTTGCAGACGCATTTATTCACTCTAAATCACCAGAGGAAACATCAGCAATAAAACAGCGTATTAATAGACAAATTCAAGATAGGCAATTGCTGCAAGATGCTGGTGGAGCTGGATTAATTTCAAGCATAGCTATGGGGGTAATTGATCCTATCAATGTAGCAGCAATGATGGTACCAGCAGGCACTATTGCGCGTGGCGGTGATGTATTAGCAACAGCAAGTAAATTTGCCGTATCTAATGCACTTGGTGGAGTTGCTTCTGAATTAGCTTTATCTGCTACACAAGAAACGAGAACACTTGAAGAAAGCGCATTGAACGTAACGTTTGATGCTATGTTGGGTGGCCTGCTTGGCTCAGCGGCTCAGTTGATAAAAAACAGAGGTCAGATAGTCAGTAAGTTGAAAAGCGATGTGTTAGGAGAACAGCAAACGGTACAACAAAATACTCCGGATAATACTAGTGTAGGTGCTATGGAAGTACCTGATACCACATTAGAACAGGAAACATTGAAAGGTCCATCATTTATTAATAGAACAATGAATGTTAGCCCTGTTGGTCGCGTGGCTCAATCACCATCAAAAACAGCACGGCAAATTAACCAGCAGCTTGCAGAGAATAATTTTACCTTTGCAAAAAATGAAGAGGGTATTGCATCGTTTACAGCGGTAGAAACCAAGGTAAGAGGATATGAAACGCTTGTTTATAAGCAAGTTGAATCAACCAAAGACTTTTATAAAACCTATCGTAAAATGGCTAAAGAGCGCGACGGTAGTCGATTAAGCCTATATGAATTCAGTGAGCAAGTTGGTGATGCCATGCGTAATGGCGATCGCCATGCAATACCAGAAGTCGCAGAAGCGGCAAGAGCCGTGCGTCCTATTGTTGAAAAGACTAAGGATCGCATGGTTGAGCTTGGCATCTTGCGTGAAGGGGTAACTGTATCAACAGCAGAGAGCTATTTTCCTCGCATTTATAAGTTCGACAAAATATTGAATGATCGGGCTGAATTTAGAAATATTATTGCTGATTGGTTACAGGAAATGAACCAGCGCACTGTGTATAAGGCTGAATCCAGTCTAGCTAAAGCTGACGCAGGTATAGAACAGGCCAGAGCATCCGCGCCACAAGCAGAAAAGTTGAACACTGAAATAAAAGAGGCTGAACGCTGGTCTGGTAAAAAACAGCTTTTAGTGGATGAGATAGAAAAGAACCGCAAATTAGTTGCAGAAAAAGAAGCTGTTTCAGCTGAAATTGAAAAGCGTAAAGCAAAAAAGCCAACTAAAAAGCTGGAACAATTAGAGCGTAAACTAGTTCGCATTGAAGAAGCTGAAAACAAACTGGCTTCTTATCAACGTTCTTTAGACATTTTAGACAAGCCGCGCCAGTTTAGAAATGAATATCGCCAATTAATCCGTAAAGCTAACTCACTTACTCGCTATGATAATCGCCGTCATGCAGCATTGCGCAGAATGGAACCATTAGCGCGTGAAGAGGTTGAAGCAGCAGCGGATGATATCATTAATAAAATTATAGGCGCACCATCTGGCATTGTACCTAGTGAGCTGATCCCTGATGGATTAACTAAGCGTGCAGGTTTCACCAAATCACGTACGTTAAATATTCCAGATGAACGTATTAAAGACTTTTTAGAATCAGATGTTAACTACGTAATGGAAAACTATATTCGCCAAGTTGCGCCAGAAATAGAGCTTACCGCACAGTTCGGGCGTGTTGATATGGATGCACAAATCAAGGCTATTACTAATGATTACAACACGTTAATTTCAGAAGCCAAGACAGCAAAAGAGCGCGGCAAGTTAGAGGCAAGAAGGGATGCGGATTTACGCGATATTCGCGCCATGCGTGATAGGTTATTAGGTACTTATGGTGCACCTAAAGATCCATCAAGTTTCTTTGTCAGAGCTGGTCGCATTGCTCGTCACGTTAACTTTTTACGTTTGCTTGGTGGTATGACAATTTCATCATTACCAGATATGGCCAGACCGATCATGCAGCATGGTTTGCGTAGCGCATTAAAGCCATTGGGTAAAATGTTAACCGACATTAGCGCAATGAAGATTGCTAAAGCTGATTTGCGTGAAATGGGTATAGGCCTTGAATATGCATTGTCTAGTCGCTCTAAAGTTATTGCCGACCTTAATGATCCCTATGCTCGCCGCACTTTTCTTGAACGTGGTTTAGAATGGTCATCGCAAAAGTTTGGTAATTTCACACTGATGAATCAATATACAGACACAATGAAGATGTGGACTGGTGTTGTAACGCAATCAAAGATACTTAGAGCCGCGCAAGAGGTGGAGGCTGGTAATGCATTAAGCAGTAAAGAAATTAAAAAGCTGGCCCACCTCGGTGTTGATAAAAACATGTTAGAGCGTATCGCTCAGCAATACTCAAAGCACGGTGAAGATTTAGACGGTATGTTAACTGGACATAGCCACCTTTGGAATGATCGTGTAGTTCGTGAAACTTTCCAAGCAGCTGTATTGAAAGATGTTAGAACGACTGTAATCACTCCCGGTATTGGTGACACACCATTAATGATGAGTAGCGAATTAGGTAAGATTGTGATGCAGTTTAAAACTTTCTTCTTTGGTACCCACAATAGGGCGTTAGTGTCTGGTATTCAGTCTGGTGATGCTTCATTCTATTATGGCGCATTGTTACAAATTTCCTTGGGTTCATTGGTTTATGTATTAAAATCAATGATGGCAGGGCGTGAAATTAATGCTGAACCTGCTAATCTTGTGAAAGAGGGGTTAGACTGGTCTGGAATGATGGGCTGGCTAGGTGAGCCTAATAACCTATTAGAAAATCTCAGTGGTGGTTCGTACGGCATGAGCGCTATGTTTGGTGGCCCACCAGCATCTCGTTATCAAAGTCGTAATGGTATTGGTGCATTATTAGGACCTACATTTGACCTTGGTGGAGATATCCAAAATATTACCGCAGGTGTTATGAATGGTGAGTTTGATGATAGAGAAGTAAGATCAGTAAGAAAACTGTTACCATTTCAGAACCTTTTCTATTTATCACCGTTACTTAACCAAGTAGAGGAACAATTAAAATAATGGTGAAAAAAGAGGAGTTAAAAAAGTTAGTAAGCGATCGTGACGCTAACCATGTGAGCCACAATGCTTCAAAGTTATTTTTAGTAGCTTCAATTATTGGGGCAATAATGGGGTTCATTTTTCATCATGATGAAACGGTTTTATTCGTGTTTGTCGTAATAGGTTTTATTTTTTACTTTTTTCACACACGAGAGAAGCTAAAGAAATCAGAAAGAGAATTGGACTATTCATGTCAATTATTGTTTGGAAAGAATTATAAAGAATCATCTACTGAGTTTTATAATTATTTGCACAAATAGATAAAAAAGCACCTCCGCATAGGTGCTTTGATTTATCTTAATCGATTATTTGTTTAACTCGCTGGCGATATATTCAATATGCGTCTTGATATTCTCTTTAACCTTCAAACTCAGATTTATGTAATTCATCATTGCTGTAATTTCAATGAGTGCTGCGCTCACGTCACACCCTTCACTATCCAGTTTTCTTAGTAGTTCTTCTACATTCGACTTGCTCATCAACTCCTTTATTCCATTTTCGGTATTAACTTTTTCTGCATAGTTATCGGGTGCTGGGAAATTAATTATATCTTTCATATTAACTACCTATGTGATTTAAGGAGCTTATACAGTAACTGAAAAATCATTACAAAAGTTTATCTTTTTATATTTAAAGATAAACAATATTTCGTTAATGAGTTTTAATGGTTATCATACACTAACGTAACCAAGTGGAGAATAGCCATGACTGTTTCAACAGAAGTAAGCAGTAATGAGTATGTCGGTAATGGATTAACGACTGATTTTGATTATAAGTTCAGGATTTTTAAAGCAAACCAATTGAGTGTTATTACGTCCGATGCTGACGGGGATAATGTTGTAACTCTACGTTTGGGCACTGACTACACAGTAACAGGCGCTAACAAGTCGGCTGGTGGAAAGGTAATCTTAACTAAGCCACTTGCCAACGGGCACAAAATTAGCATTGCCCGTGATATTCCAATCACACAGGAAACCTCATTCCGCAACCAAAGTAAGTTTTTTGCTAAAACGCATGAGGATGCATTTGATTACCTGACAATGATTATTCAGCGCATTTGGGGAAGCCTTGTATCGCTGTACCTAAAGCGCCCAAACATTCTAGCTAACTGGTTCGATGCTAAAGGCTATCGTATTGCTAACCTAGGTAAGCCTAAGCGTGATAGTGATGCGGTTGATTTGGGTACGTTGAAAGATGAAATCAGCGGTGTTAATAGCACGATATTAAAGCGTGAAAAGCGTTTGTTGCGCGTTGATGATATTGATATTGCTGCGCTACCTAAAGCTAATGATCGCGCTGGCAACGTGCTTACGTTTGATAAAGACGGGAAGCCTGTACTTGTTGCTCCTGCGAGTGGTAGCGCAGTAGATGTATTAAATCAGCTAAATAATGGCGACGGCTCATTAATCGGCCTAACAAATGGAACTCTGAAAGATGCAATCAACTATGTGACTCCAGAGATGTTTGGAGCCAAGGGCGACGCTCTAGTATCTAGAAACCTGCCGCTTAACGGGATAATTACAGGGAAGGTAGCACTTACAAGAATTGATGCCACTGATGACACTGAAGCAATTAGAGCTGCGATTAACTCAGGATATAACGTTAAATTCGATGGCTCAAAAGGCTATCTCGTAAGTGATGCTTTTGTTTACAGTATCAATAATCTCGTTATTGATGGCTGCGGTGCTATCATCGTTTATCGCGGAGGTAAAGCACCGTCTGAAGGTATTCGACGTATTTCCGGCATATTCCAGCCGCAAGGGAATTTTGACAGGTATGATAAACAAGCAAAAGTGGTCAGTGATGCAAAGTTATTTGATACTTTTATTGATGTTGAAGCAGCGTCTAATAAATTAGGTAAAGGCGATTGGTTCACTCTTTATGGTCATAACGGAGTTGCTGATGCAGATTTTGAAAGCAAAGTGGTTAAGCAAGCTTACTACCTTGTGCAGGTTAGAAAAGTTGAAGTTATTAGCTCCACTGTAACAAGATTGCACACGTCATATAAATTTGGGTTTGATTACAAAGCTAATGAATTACAGATTGGTAGTGCGAATCCGATTTACAATCCTGTCGTAAAGAACTTCACTCTGATTGATGAGATGCCAGCAACGCCGACTCCAGACACATTACCAACTCCAGAAGCACCTGCATCAGAGAAAGCCGAGGCGGTTAATTTATTTCGTACTATTTGTGCCGTCAGCCCACAAGTTGAGAATCTTACGGGGTATAACATTAAATGGCCATTAGCGCACTTTATGTTTACTCAGGATTTCTCAGCTAAAACTCTCCGCAATTACTATCCTACGTGGTTCGGTGGTGGTGAGGGGTATTGCTTGGCAGTAAATTCATCGCACTCCTTTTACTCATCTGATTTGCGTATGTATGGAGGTCGACATGTTTTTGATGCAACTATTGCTGGATGGGGAACAATTGATTCTGCAATAGTTGATGAAGATCAGGTCGGGATGACTCTTCATACGTCAAATGAGCATGATTTGATTTTTAAAAAATGCTCCTCAAGAAGAATGCAAATGGCAAATGGCCCTTACGGTATGGTTACTGCAAGAATTCAATTTGAACAGTGTAATTTTGGAAGGATGCGGATTGATGGATGTTTAGATTTAGTTCTAAGGGATACTAATGCCGACGATGTTATAATTACTGCTGGGAGACTAACGGTAGATGGAAGTAGTTCATTAAGGAACGTTTCTTATGTTCAAAAAGACAACAGAGAGGGAGTCGATCAGTATTTAAATGGTTATTCTTCAACTGGTATTTGTTATGTAGGTAAAATGGCTGCTATACATAGAAACCCACTTACAACGGCTGGAAACGAATTTAATAGCTGGTATGGGTTATTTGTTGATGGCAGTATAAGCGCGAATGGCGATGACCCAAAGCCAGCTTTTGATATAACAAATATTGTTAATTTTACTTTTAGTGGAAGCATTACCGGCGCTAAGATTATTATAAGAGGTAGAACATTAAACATAAACATACATAACTCAAGTATAAATTATAAAAGAGATAATTTTGGACATGCTATATCTATTGGGGATATAGACGGAATGAAAACCACTGATATTCAGTCTTGGAAAATAATATTAAATAGATTTGATATTCATGACTCAATAAGACCATTTTCCATATCTCAGCCAAGCAATATATCCTCTAATTTCTATATGGCAGTCTCTGAGGGTGGCAATATTATGTTGAATGGTTTGCCAGCGGCAATATCTGATAATGGAGAATTTACTAACATAATAGCTTGCTCAACATGGAAGGATGCAACTAAAAAAGGATATGACACAACAATATCAATAAAAGATGACGCTGTAAGGTTTATAGCTGGCGATACAATGCCAAATAGGGGGGTTGGGTCTACACCAGCAATGAGGAACATCAGTAACGATGGATGGATAGCAATCTAGGTCACAAGGGGTTTACACCCCTTGATTTTTTTAAGATATATAATTTTTTTTGTCTATTTTTTTTATTAGCATAGATGAAACTACACTCAAGACAAGAGTTATTATGAATATAATTGGAATAAATACAAAGGCATTCATAGTATCATACTTAAATATTTTTTGTATTATAGCTAGAATAAAGGCATGAATACCGTAAATCCCAAGTGAATTATTGGATATTACATTTATTATTTTTGATTTTTTTAATTTATTTCCATAAGACATAAATAAAACAAAAAATGCTAATGACATTAAAAATACAAGAGGGGATGTGTATGAGTGAAAAGTGTCGATATATTTATTATAAAGCATTGATTCATTAAAGGTTAAAACTGACACTGAGATAGATAGTATAGCTATACACATCACTATGTATGATGACTTTATCTTTATGCTATTGATATCAACCTTTGAAAGGACAGCTCCAAGAATAGCATATAAAAGAAAGAAAATAAATCGACCATCAAAAGAAAAGTAACTTTGGAAATTATAATTAAAAATGGAATCTATTAGCTCTGATGTTCCTTTTGACATAAAAATAAATATAAAAGATATAAATAAAACAGAGGTGAGAATATTATTTCCCCTAACTTTTATAAACTGAGCAAAAATATATATCCCAATTAGTGGGTAAAAAAACCACAAGTGGTAAAATGCGGGAGCTTCAAAAAAAGTGTATTTAATTGAATTAGAGAGACCTGGAAACGCGTAGCTTGTTGAAAAATAAAGCAAGTAAGCCAAGAGAGAATAAAATAGAAGTGAAGATATTAATTTTATGAAATTTTTCTTTTTTGGTGTTTTATCAGAAAAGAAAAAGTATCCTGATATCATAAAGAAAAGCGGGACGCAAACTCTAGTTAATGAGTTTATATAGTCACTAAGAATCCAATAGGTTTTATCAATTTGCCCAAGCTTGTCTATATAGGCAGCAGAAACATGAAGTAACACAACAAAAACACATGATATAGCTCTAACGTAATCAATCCAAATAATTCTATTTTCCGTACTCATATCAATACCGTGGTTGTTTTTTGATTTTAACTAATATTAGCAGGTTAACATTGATAAATTAAATATCTTTGTTGTGCTCATTTTTATGTGATTGTTTTTTCTCAAAAAGCAAGTTAATTAGATTTTTTATTTATCAAATATGGTTTTTTGTTTATTCTTTTATGCTGTAGTATCATGGTTATTTCTCAACCATGGTGCTACACATGAATGAAAATGCCGCAACGGTTACAGGCCTAAGCCTTGCATCTTTTCTAGGTTACTTTTCAGGATTGCCCCCTGAGGTTGTTATGGGGGCTATTCTTGGCGCTATTTACTTTACTACAGCAGCTACAGAATTCTCTTTCGCTATCCGTTCAGTATTCGCAATTCTCAGCCTTGGCGCTGGCTTATTATTCTTTAGTCCATTCGCTACTATCTTCGTTTCAATGACAGGGTTAATTGGTGTTAAACCTGATGCGTATAATATTGATAGCCTTGACGCTCTTGGGGCGTTTGTTGCCTCGCTTCTCTCTGTCAAACTCAGTATCAAACTGTACAAGAAAGCTGATATTCCGAAAGGAGGTAACGGCCATGACGTACGATAAATTCATGCTTATCACTAATGCGTTTGTTTGTTTAGTTATGTTCTTGCGTGGTCTTTATTTTGTGAGAAATGGTAAAGGCTACAGCAAGCTTGGTGGTTGGCTGGCTTATGCATTTCTAGGGTACTCAATATCGGTACCAGTCTATTCCTATCTTGATCCTAGCTATCAAGCTGGTATTCAAAACTTAATTCCTAATTTATTTCTTTGTGCTGCGTTGTTTGCTAAGCGCGGCAATGTCATGCAGTTAATTAAAAAAGTGGGGTGATCCTAATGTCCATGGTAGATAAACAAAATAGATTTACTGGAATGGTGGCTAAGTTAATTATCTTTGCTCAGGTGAATGGCTACCAGTTAACTTTTGGTGAAGCATACCGAACGAAAGAACAGGCAGCATTAAATGAAAAGGCAGGTAAAGGTATTAGTAAAAGCCTGCATACAGAGCGCCTAGCAGTTGATTTTAATTTATTTAAAGACGGTAAGTGGTTAACTGCTTCGAGTGATCATAAGCCACTTGGTGAATACTGGGAATCAATTGGCGGTAGCTGGGGCGGTCGTTTTAATGACGGAAACCACTATTCATTGGAACATAACGGGGTTCGCTAATGAAAAAAGTAGCCATTGCATTAATTGCGCTGGCTATCTCATTTACCGCTGGTTTTATTACTAGCGGTATTTTTTCTGATAACCAGCAAATGACAAAACAGATTGCCGGGCAACAGGAAGATGAGAAAGACCTAGCGCTTAACATCGACAAACGCAAGCAGGCAGACGAAGAGCAACAAAATAGGGTGGTGACATACAATGAACAGAAAGAACGTGCTACGATGCGTACAGACGCTCTGCTTGAGCGTGTTCTTAATCACTTTGACAGCGTGCAGTTCGAAGCCAGTACCGCGGAAACAAAAACAGATGGTACCATTGACGCCGATACCTGCAGAGCTGAGAGAGCAAAGGCCAGTGAACTTTCTCGACAACTACGAAGCACACTTGAAATCTATGGGCGTGAGTCTAATCGTGCCGATGAAAACACAAGGGCCCTTAATTTATGTATTACCGACCTAGCAGCAAAAGAAAAATTACTCGAATCGTACCGATAGATTGCTGTACAAATATTGTTCACTTTTCATTATGACGGTATCAGCGACGGTATCATAACCCACAAGGTTAATCTGGCTTCATATAAATCAATTGGTTACGGGTTACATAAACAATTGAGTGGGAATAATATAGTTATTGTTGATAACAGTTTTTAGTTGTCGATAAATCCAAAGGCATCAGTTAGTTACTGGTGCCTTTTTGTTTTTTGGTGACGAGTAGGTCATTTTACTTTGGTTAAGTGATGATCACTTTATTGATTAATATGCTTATAGGTGGAACTGGAATGAAAAAAGTAACAATGGTTATAATAGATGCTCTTAGATTTTTAGGTAACCTAAAAAGCACTTCAATAGAGTACTCGTAAATACTATATCTGTGCTTCAATGACGTCTATCGTAACGGTAATAAAATGGATATTAGGTCAATATATACTTATCGATGAGGGATAATAAATATCACCTAAAGTGGTATTTTTGAAGCCATGCTGTAGCAATAATAAATTTTTACCTGATTACGAATTTTAAAACTTTTATAAAATGATGAGAGATAATTTTAATGAGGGGAAAGTAGGGCTTACTGATATATTAAATTCAGTTAGATATTTAATGCATGATTAAGCAACAGGATTATAAAGTAAAAGCAATCCGTCTATAACGGATGCTTTTACTTTACGCTAGGGATAATAATTTTAGAATTGATACACTAACCCTAAGCCAAGCACGTTATCAGTATTCACTTTGTAATGGTCAGTAAAATCATTATCGTTTAACAAGTTGATTTTATAATCGATAACAGCACTCAAATTTTTATTAAAGTCATAAGCTGAGCCGATGGCAATATAATTCACTAATTCTTTATCCCCAAAGTTGCCTAAGTTTTTACCTTTGGAATAGTTATAGCCAATTGATGGGGTTAGACCGAAGTCAAAAGAATATAAGGCAACCACTTCAAGATTCTGAGTTTTATTTGCTATTGACTCCATATCATCATTACCAAAACGGCTCATATTAAGTGTTTGGCCATACATGACGGCGAGATAGAGGTCTTCGTATTCAAATTTCCCTCCTACGTTCCATGCTTCGGCGCGTTTACCCGTTGCACTACTGGTTGTGGCATCTTTTTGTTTTGGTGTGCGGGAAGATGAGGAGTAACCACCGCCAAGGGAAATACCATAACCTAACTCATAAGCAGTCGATAAGCCAAAACCATCGCCGTTATCGGTTAACTCATCTCCGGATGATAGGTTTTTTTCACCATTTTTACCTTGATATTGTAGTGCGAAGCTTAAACCGTCAATGTAACCAAAAGCATTATTATTGCGATAAGTGAGTAAATTGCGGTTACGGCTTAGCATGTAATTATCTTCTTGATCCATCGTATCCGCTCCCCAGAGTGGTAATACGTCTGTCCAAGCATTGGTATCATAAATAACACCATAATTGCGGCCATAATCAAGGGAACCGTAATCTGCAAATTTTAAGCCTGCATAAGCTAAACGATTGCTATTTTCTTCAGTTGATTCCGATTGGTTAGTTTTCGTTTCCCATTCAAAACGCCCAAAGCCAATGAGCTGGTCGGTGATTTGCGAATCACCTTTTAGCCCTAGTCTGACACGTGAGTCGTCACCATCTTCGCCACTACGGCTTTTGGCAATATGATGGCGGACATCAATTTGTCCGTATACATCAAGTTTATTACCATCTTTATTGTACATTTCAGCGGAGTTAGCAACATTGACAGTAAGTAGTGTTGGAATAATGAGTGTGAGTAATTTGTACTTCATAACATAGCCTTATGGATTGAGTGATATTTAGTAAAAATTCCTAATTGATAGTTATTATCATTTAAGCATGTTAATTCGCCAAATAAAAAGTGTAACAAAAGTAAATGTTAGTGAAATTATTGCCATAACCTATTAAATAATAAAAATAATTTGATTTACGATGATTTCAACCAAATGTTTTATTTCTAAAAAAGAAAAATTAACTCGAAAAAGATATTTTGTCTTTTTATGCAAAAAAAGTGAATTATTACTTGTTCGGGGTATGAAGGTTGGTATTATTTAAAACCGATACATATTTTGTCTATTTCCACCTAGAATTATAAAAATAATGTCTTGGTAAAAATCACTAGAGATAAGGAACAACACGTGGCTTTTCGTTTGAAGTATCTGGCATTACTCCCTTTACTAGTTGCTGCAACAGCTTGTCAACAGCCAAACAATATCACAACACCGATAGAAACATATGCGACACAAAACCAACCGGTGGTGGTTAATAACGCATGGATTGAAATATCTCGCAGCGCATTAGATTTTAATATTAAGAAAGTACAAAACCTACTAGGAGATAAATCTTCGCTGTGTGCCGTTTTGAAAGGAGATGCATATGGGCATGACCTTTCTTTAGTTACACCAATAATGATTGAAAATAATGTGCAATGCATTGGGGTAACAAATAATCAAGAGCTTAAGACCGTGAGAGATTTAGGTTTTAAAGGCAGATTAATGCGAGTGAGAAGTGCGACAGAGCAAGAAATGGCTCAGGCTACACAATATGAAACGGAAGAGTTAATCGGTAATTTAGAAATGGCGCAGCGCTTAAATGCGATTGCGAAAAAGCAGAATAAAGTGATTCCTATTCATCTGGCACTGAACTCAGCCGGGATGTCGCGCAACGGTTTAGAGGTGAGTACACTTGCTGGCCTTAATGAAGCTAAGCTGATTTCACAATTACCTCAGTTAAAAATCGTCGGTATTATGTCTCATTATCCAGAAGAGGATGAAACTCAGATCCGTAAGGACCTCAAAAAATTCAAGAAAGAATCTCAACAAGTATTGAATACGACAGGGCTAAAGCGTGAAGACATTACATTACATGTCGCGAATACTTATGCAACTATTACGGTACCTGAATCATGGTTGGATATGGTACGTGTCGGTGGCATTTTCTACGGCGATACCGTTGCGACAAATGACTATAAACGCGTGATGACACTGAAATCGAGCATTGCCTCTGTGAATCATTATCCAAAGGGAAATACGGTGGGTTATGATAGAACGTATACCTTGAAACGTGATTCTGTATTAGCAAATATCCCTGTAGGTTATGCGGATGGCTATCGCCGTGTATTTAGCAATGCGGGACATGCATTAATTAATGGCCAAACAGTTCCTGTTTTAGGAAAAACATCAATGAATACAGTCATGGTTGATGTTACTGATTTAAAAAACGTTAGCCCAGGAGATGAAGTTGTATTTTTTGGTAAACAAGGTAATGCTGAAATTACTGCCGAAGAGGTTGAGGATATCAGTGGTGCATTATTTACCGAAATGTCAATTTTGTGGGGAGCGACTAATAAACGTATCTTAGTTGATTAAGTTAATTTTTAATTCTGTGTATTTTAACCCGCAATAATCGCGGGTTTTTTTATCCTGAAAGTTTCTTAGGATATTATCTAATATATTGCAATATGTTGATAAAATGCTGTTTAGGTGAATGACTATCGAAACTTTTAAATTGATATGTTAGCTTGGTTGAATCTTTCCTGAGCAGGTAGGCTCGGAAGGCAAGTAGAAAAAATAGAAGGATATCATTTATGTATCAAGTTGATTTACATGCGCATACTATTGCCAGCACCCATGCTTATAGTACAGTTAATGAATATTTCGCTGAGGCCGCAAGCCGTGGTGTCAAACTATTTGCGATTACCGACCACGGGCCTGAAATGCAAGATGCTCCACATGAGTGGCATTTTGGTAATATGCCTATCTTGCCGAGAATTGTTGATGGTGTTGGTTTATTGTACGGTATTGAAGCAAATATAAAGAACAAGTTGGGTGAGACAGACTGCAATGAAAAGATCGCTCGTCATTTAGATATTATTTTAGCTGGTTTTCATGAACCGGTTCTTGAGCCCCAAAGTTTAGCTGATAATACAGAAGCTATGATTGCCACGATCCGTAGTGGTAAAGTGCAAATAATTACCCATCCAGGCAACCCTAAATATCCTATTAATATCAAAGCAGTAGCACAAGCCGCGAAAGAGTGTAATGTTGCTTTGGAAATGAATAACTCTTCATTCCTACATTCAAGAGCGGGTAGTCAACAGAATTGCTTAGAAATAGCTAAGGCAGTTAAAGAAACTGGCGGGTGGGTTGCATTAGGTTCAGACTCACATTTTGCCGGGTATCTCGGCCGTTTTGATCGCGTAGTTGAAATGTTGGAATCAATTAGTTTTCCACAATCACAAATTTTAAATGTTTCTCCACGTCGTGTATTGGATTTTTTAGAGTCCCATGGGCGTAAGCCTATTGCCGAATTTGCTGATTTTTAGTTGTTATTCAAAACTGCATTCACAAATACAGTTAGCCTAAAATACAGTCAATATTAAATAGAATAAAGCCACAGAATAGCTTAGTGGCTTTTAACTCCAATTAAATTGAAAGTTATATTTCAATTTCCATTTGAACACAATCTAACTCGACTTGTGCGAGACAAGAGTAGTAGCTAGCATGTTTAATCGAAGTAAAACCATGTTTCTGATAAAAGCGTTCAGCATTTGGTGATGAATCTAATACCAATTTTTTAATATTTCGCTTTTTGGCTTCAGCTTTAATGGCATCTAATATTAAGCTAGCAGCTCCACAGCCAGTGTATTGTGGTAAGGTAAATATGGCATCAACACTGTTAGCCTCTAAATTAAGATAACCAGTTGCAACGGGCTCATCATTGTTATTTACCGCGACAAAGAATGGGTTATTCCTCACAATGTGTATATAACTTACCGGCATTTCATCAGGTGTCCAGGCACGGATCGTTTTTGCATCAAAACTCGTTGTGCAACCATGGCGAATGGCTTGGTTACGTATAGACCAAAGAAGTTCGGCTTCATCGGGGGTTGCTAACCTAATTTTTATCATGAGACACCCGCTAATGTTTTTTTTATTACTTTTAGAGAACAAAAAATACAGTTAAAAAGCAAGATATATAACAGAAAGAAAACTAATTTGAATATGGTATACTCCCCCTTATTTTTAAATCAGTGACTGCTATGAATTATCAATGTCCTCTCTGTTTTACACCACTAAATCTTGCTAATAACAGTTATCGTTGTGCAGAAAATCATCAGTTCGATTGTGCAAAAGAAGGCTATGTTAACTTGTTACCTGTACAGCATAAACGTTCTAAAGACCCCGGTGATAATGCTGAAATGATGCAAGCGCGTAGGCAATTTCTTGATGCAGGGCATTACCACCCTATGCGTGGAAAGGTGGCAGAAAAACTTATTCAGTTTATTCCATCATCTTGTACTAGCCTGCTGGATATTGGGTGCGGAGAAGGGTATTACACAGACTATTTTTCACGAGAACTTGCAAAACATTTTGAAAAATATACAGTTTTAGGCCTAGATGTTTCGAAGGCTGCGATTCGTTATGCGGCGAAACGCTATAAATCCGTTCGTTTTTGCGTTGGTACAAGTCATCGCTTGCCATTTTCTGATAACAGCTTGGGGGGAATTGTACGAATTTACGCACCCTGCAAGGCACAAGAATTAAGTCGTGTATTAGTTTCTAAAGGTATGTTAATAACCGTTACGCCTGCGGCGGAACATCTGCAAGAATTAAAAGCGTTAATCTACGATGAGGTTAAGTTACACCCAGCGAAAGATGAAGATCTGACAAATTTTTCGTTAATAGATAGTTGCCAACTAAATTATAAGATGGCGCTGACTGGGCAAGAAGCTTATGAATTATTGATGATGACACCATTTGCTTGGCGTGCATCAGAACAGGTTAAAGAGGATTTACAGAAAGCAGAGGTGAAAGAATATACGGCTGATTTTTTAATTCGTGTTTATCAATCTAATGCAGAGTAGAGCTATTGCCCCCATATAGGGGGCACAAAAACTAATGGGCATACATAAATAATTCAAGGTGCTCAAATAAGATATTAAAACCAATACCTATTAGTACCAATCCACCGATAATTTCTGCTTTTTTTCCGAGTAATGGGCCTACATAACGGCCAATCATCATACCGATAGTGGCCATGATCATTGTCATTAAGCCAATAGTCATTGCAGTATGAACGATATCTACTTGTAAGAATGCTAAGCCTAAGCCGATGGCCATCGCATCAAGGCTGGTGGCTATTGCAGAAAAAATCAGGCTTGTTGAGCTATGACTAGAAGGTTTAGAACAGCATTCTTCATCTTTTGTTTTAATGCTCTGCCAGATCATCCTAGCACCTAAAACAAATAATAAACCAAATGCAATCCAATGATCCCAGCGGATAACATATTGGCTGGCTAAAATACCGATGCCCCAACCAATAATGGGGGTAATGGCTTCAATAAAACCAAAGATAAAACCAGTACGGAGAATTTCTCTAAAGCGGGGTTTATGAAGCACTGCACCTTTACAAATAGCAACAGCGAAGGCGTCCATTGACAGGGCAAGGGCTAAGATAAGGGTAGCATAGAAACTCATAACAGAACCTCGGTTGGGTGATTCCATATACACATAAATTACCCCCAACCAAAAGGCTTATTTATGTGTCTATGGTCTTGCCAACCGAATTTTGGTGTCCGCACCACGTTTGAAACCAAACGAGTATGTTGATACGGACTTTCTGGTATTATATATGAAACCAGAACAGGCTACTCCCCAATGACGTGGAAAGAAAGATACCATAATTTATATTAAAGGCAACACTTAATTAATTGTGGATATTAAACGGTAGTGAGAATTATTATCAACAAGGTTATTGGTAAAAACAAGGTTAATTAAATTAATAATTAACCTTGTTTTTAGTGACAATATAAAATTTATTTACTTATGATTAATAAGGAATTCATAAATTCGTTGTAAATCATCAAGATGTGAAACTTGGATGTTAATTTTCTTTTTTTCTAAACCTATTATTAATACACCGTCTTCGGATAAGTTCATTGTTTTTATTCTGTCATATAATATAAAGGCATTGGCAAAATAAAAACCAGTTTGTTTAAAGAATAGCTTTGGTGTTCTTATAAATGCCAAATAAATTGACATGAAAATAGTAATCAATAATAAGTAAGTGGTTAATAAATTACCATGGCGTACAATATTTGTATAAATAACGATACAAATTAGAACAATAAAAATAATAGCATCTGCTCGATGTTTTCTTTTTAGATTAATTTTTAATAAGGTTTTACCCTTTAACAAATGCTGAATGAATTCATCATAAATCGCATAAACAAGCATGATCAAAATGATTATAGCAAGAATGGCATCATTGAAGGTCATTTGTGGGCCCTTGGATAAGTAAACATAATGCAGAGCTTAAAATTAAAAAAGGGAGGCTGCAACCTCCCAATTCAAATAATGATGGAAAATTATGGCGCCAAGAAGTTCAGCCAAGCACCAAGGATACCCAAGCCAAAGAAGCCGATAATAATCCACAACGCGTTGACTTTACGACGCAACAGCCACATGCAGGCGAAGGTTAGCAATAGCGGGACTAAGCCTGGCATGAGTTGATCAAGGATCATTTGGACCGTGGTAATATCTTCAGTGCCCGTTGTTGGGTTTTTGATCCGTGAAACTTCAAGTGGGATATTGACATGTGTCCATTTGTTTACTAATGCCCCCATGACAAACAAACCGAGAATGGATGCTCCTTCGGTGAGCTTTTGTAGGAAACCGCCACCAATATCTTGAACAATATCAATCCCTTTTTTGTAGCCATATGAAACACCATAGTAAAGGGTTAATAAACGTACAAGGTTAAACAAAACAAAGAACAGTAGAGGGCCAAGTAAGCTACCTGTCATTGCGATACCGGCACCGAGAGCCGCAAATACAGGGCGAACAGTTCCCCAGAAAATGGGGTCACCAACACCGGCTAATGGCCCCATTAGACCGACTTTGATACCATTTATTGCACCGTCATCAATGTCTGCACCATTGGCACGTTGCTCTTCCATTGCCATTGTGACACCCAGAACAGGCGCTGCAACATATGGATGGGTATTGAAGAACTCAAGATGGCGTTTAATTGCTTGTTTTCTATCATCATTATTTTCTGGATAAAGACGACGAATAACCGGAACCATTGAATAGCAGAAGCCTAGGGCTTGCATACGTTCAAAGTTCCAAGAACCTTGCAATAGGTTAGACCGTAAGAATACGCCGCGAATATCGCTTTGTGTAAGCTTTTTAGCTGTCGGTTTTGTGATATCTACCATTATACGTTCCTCCTAGTCTAGCTCATTATCAAGGTTGTTATTGCTACTATTTCCTTGGGTAACAACAGTTTGTGATTTATTGTATTTTGGACTGAGTTGGATATATAAAATAGCCATCACAGTACCGATTACCCCAAGTGCAACTAGGTTGAAGTCAGTAAATGCCGCGGTAACAAAACCTAAGTAGAAGAATGGCATTAAGTAGCCTGCGCGCATCATATTGATGACCATCGCATAACCGACAACGACAATCATACCACCCGCAATATTAAGACCATCAGTAACAACTTGTGGGATAGAATCCAACATTTGTTGTACTTCTGATGTACCAACCGAAATGGCAACAATCAACGCGGGTATTGCGATACGCATCGCTTGCAGTAGTAATGCAGATATATGAATAAAGCCAATAGCCGTTAAATTGCCATTGAGGGCGGCTTTATCGGCAGCATGTTGGAATGCAACTGTCACAGTACGAACGATAATGGTTAATACTTGACCGGCTGCTGCAAGTGGGATGGCAATGGCAATACCTGCACCAATACTTTGACCACCGGCAATGACGAGGATAGTTGAAATAATCGAGGCTAAAGCGGCATCAGGTGCAACAGCAGCACCGATATTCATCCACCCAAGTGCGATCATTTCTAATGTACCACCGATGATGATACCCGTTTTCATATCTCCCAGAACGATACCTATAAGTGTACAAGCAATGAGAGGACGGTGAAATTGGAATTCATCAAGGATTGATCCCATCCCCGCGATACACGCGACGATAAAGACCATTACTATTTGAACAACGGTAAGTTCCATTGTTTAATCTCCTGTAACCAAAAGTTTTAAAATCTGTTTTGAGTAATGGATTAAAATCAATATAAAAATTGCGATAGAAATTATTTTTTGAGCTTATTAATCAAGTCCATCATGTAAACTTTGCTATCTGATGAAACTTTCCTGACTTCAAGTTCAATATTTTTGTCGTTCAAATAGTTAAATGCATCAATGTCTTCTTGGTTGATAGAAACGGCATTTGTAACCATGGTTTTCCCATCATGGTATGCCATGCCACCAATATTCACGGATTTCACGTCAACGCCTTCTTCGACGATACGTTTAACATCAGTTGGGTTAGTGAAAAGCAACATAACACGCTCACCGGCATATTTCGGGTTGTTATAAACGCGAATACATTTAGCCACATCGACAACATGCGCGGTGACACCTGGTGGTGCGACTTGTTTCAGCAATGTTGAGCGAACTTGGTCTTTAGCCACGTCATCACTGACCACAATAATGCGTTTAACTTGAGTTTCTTTCGTCCAGCGTGTTGCGACTTGTCCATGAATTAATCTGTCATCCACACGGGCAAGTGCGATCACCATATGTTCGCCAGGGCCAGCTTTCACTGGTGCTGGGGCAGGGGTACTGGCTGCTACAGGAGCGGATTCTACTTCTACTTCAGCTTCTTTGAATTTAAATGAACGAACCCCCCCGCGTCCTGTTTCAAGTGCGACAGTGATTAGCTCATTCATAGATGGATCATCATCACGGCACATGAAGGTTTCAACTAACATTGGAACATTCACGCCTGTGATAATGTCATAATTACTATTTTCATTAACAATGCGACTAGCGGCGTTAAATGGACTGCCTCCCCATGTATCAACAAGGAATAAGACACCCTTTGATGTATCTAAATCAGTTAGCTTTTGGGTGTACTTATCAAATAGGGTGTCTGCGTTTTCCCCAGGGATAAAATCAATAAACGACACATTTTCTTGTTCGCCTATTAACATCTCGGTTGTTCGAAGAAGCTGCTCTGCAGCGACTCCGTGTGTACCAATCATAATAGCTATACTCACTATTTTTCCCTCATAGATAGATAAAACAAAATATCATCTGTTGATAAAATGGACACTTAAGTTAGACTCCTTTTTATCAGTTTCCCCTGTAAGATAATTTTAGCTGAATAATTACAAACGTCTCATAATATTCATGAGCTAACTCATGGTGTTGTTAGTATCAATTACATTATTAGCATATCATCTCGTGTTATCCTAAAAACTTGTTTCGCGTCAGAAAAATAAGAATACATCTAAAAAATGATATTAAATTGCAGTTAGTTGCTGTTTATTTTTATTTGAAAAAATCAATAAACTAAATATTTATAATTTATTGGTATATAATTTTGTTATCGGTAACAAAAATAGCCAAAAAAATAGTGTAATATTGATTTTTAGAGTGAAAAACAACCAAATTTCAATGGGGAACGGTTATCTCTCCGTCATGTCAAAACAGTCTTTAGCACAAAATAGTATGAATTTTGTTTTGATGTGGTTTGTTGAGTATAAGAAAATTGAGTTAATTCAATGAAAAAACTGTAGGTAATTGATTAGTTGAATTGGACTATATGGGAAGAGAAGCATAGCAAAAATAGAAAAAACTTTTTAATACATGCTAAAAAAGCACCCTCAAAATCCTGTTTAAAGTGATAACAGAATAGAAAAGGGTGCTTAAGGATTAAAAATTAGTCACATTGTACTTTGATGGCTAACCCGCCTCGGGATGTCTCACGATATTTTGCATTCATGTCTTTCCCTGTTTCGTACATAGTTTCAATGACTTTATCAAGTGAAACTCGTGGTTCGCTTGTTCTACGTAGAGCCATACGTGTGGCATTCACCGCTTTAACAGATGCGATTGCATTTCGTTCAATGCAAGGAACTTGAACTTGGCCAGCGACAGGGTCACAAGTTAAACCTAAATTGTGCTCCATGCCGATTTCAGCAGCAATACACACTTGCTCAGGGCTACCACCGAATAATTCGGCCAGGCCAGCCGCGGCCATCGAACATGCCACACCGACTTCACCTTGGCAGCCAACTTCAGCACCTGAAATGGACGCATTCATTTTGTATAAAATACCAATAGCGCCTGAAGCTAAGAAATAGCGCATATATAACTCAGGCGTTACAGGTTCTATACAATGGTTATAGTAAGCTAATACGGCAGGGACGATACCACATGCACCGTTAGTCGGGGCTGTGACAACGCGACCACCTGCAGCATTTTCCTCATTCACGGCTAAGGCATACATATTGATCAGGTCAACCACATTCATTGGGTCATTAGATAGCTTACTTGTTGAGGTCACCATTCGGTTAAGTGCCGGTGCACGACGAGGTACTCGTAATGGGCCCGGTAAAACACCTTCGGTGTTTAAACCACGCTCGATACAGGCTTGCATGGTATGCCATACATCAGCAAAATAGGCTTCAATTTCTTCTTTGGTATGAAGGTCTAACTCGTTTTTCATCATTAAGCTAGAAATAGAAAGACCGGATTTTTTGCAATTTAATAGTAGCTCTTCCGCGGAATTAAATGGATAAGAGACGGGTTTGCTATCAAGCGTTGATTCGCCAAAATGCTCTGCATCGACAATGAAACCACCACCAATGGAATAATAGGTTTTGGTGTAAATTTCATCATTATCGGCAAAAGCATGAATGGTCATGCCATTTTCATGTAATGGCAGGTTATCTTGACGAAAATTCATGCCACCCTCATTAGGGAAGTCAACGACTTGAAGGCCATTTGCTAATGATAACTTTTCTGTTTCTTCTACATTCTTGATAAAAGTTGGGATGGATTCAATGTCGACAGTGGCAGGCAAATTACCTGCTAGCCCCATAATAATGGCGATATCAGTATGGTGCCCTTTTCCAGTAAGCGATAATGACCCATAAACATCCACTGAAATACGTGTGACGTTAGGTAATAAATTTTTGCTTACTAAATCATCGACAAATTCTTTCCCAGCTTTCATTGGACCAACGGTATGAGAGCTTGAAGGGCCTATGCCCACTTTAAACATGTCGAAAACGCTTATCACGCAGGACTCCTTAAAAAAAAGATGAAAATGTAGTGCATTATTTTAAAAGACGCTACTTTACTGTTATTTAGTAGTGTTAACCAGTAAGTTTAAAGTATTTTTTGAAATAAGGTAGTTGCTGAAGGGTAATTGATTGTAAATAGCACAAAATGTCTGTGATGTGGCTAAAAAAACAACATGTGGTAGAGGTAAATTTTGTCATATATGACGCGATATCTTGTCATCTTAAATAGATTTTACTGCAATAGTGGCATTGTATGGTGAAAAGTTGTGTTAGCCGTTAATCTAACTGCAAGGCAAGTTGGTGAATAATCGAAGCGGTTAATCCCCAAACCAAATGGCCTTTATACCAATAAAAAAAGATGCGGTTATGCTGTCCTGAACGCTTAATATCGACATATTTATGATGTTGCAATGAAAGCGCATCAAACAATGGAACTTCAAAGATGTCAGCGACTTCACTGGGGTTAGCCTGATATTGAATATTATTTGGTACAAGCCCAACAATTGGCGTAACTTCATAACCACCATAACTTTGTAAAGGGCTTAACTGACCCAGTACGGTGACTTTTTCCGGTGGGATGGCGACTTCTTCATAAGCTTCACGTAAAGCGGTATTCACAAGCGTTCCATCCTCTGGGTCACTAGCCCCGCCAGGAAAGGCGACTTGGCCTGCATGGGAGCGTAAAAAAGGAGACCTTTGGGTGAGAAGTAATGTTGGGTTTGGTTTATTGATAATGGGTAAAAGAACAGCCGCCGATTTACCCGCCTTAGCTTCAAATTGGCGGGTAGCCGGTAAAGTAAACTGAAAACGATTGATAAAGTTATTCAGTTCAGTCATCGTTATTGAGTGCTCCTAATAAAGGTAAGATCAGGCTTAATTTATCAAAGGTTTCTTGATACTCTTTGTCTGCTTGGCTATCGGCAACAATACCACCGCCAGCCCAACAATAAACCTGTTTTTTATATGTCAGTAAAGTACGAATAGTAATATTGCTATCCATATTGCCATTGAAACTAATATAGCCTATTGCTCCACAATAGCCATGTCGGCGATGGGGTTCTAATTCTTCAATTATCTCCATTGCACGGACTTTCGGTGCGCCGGTTATTGACCCACCAGGAAAACACGCTCGTAATAAATCAGTTGCACGGTATTGGCTATCTAACTTTGCCGTGACGGTACTAACCAGATGATGTACTGCCGGGAAAGCTTCAACAGCAAATAATTCAGGAACACTGACCGTACCCGGTTTGGCGACGCGGCCAATATCATTACGCAGCAAGTCGACAATCATTAAGTTCTCTGCGCGATCTTTTACTGAATTAGACAATTTTGCTACTTGAGCAAGGTCATCTTGTTCATTGTCTAAGCGCGGAAG
The DNA here is from genome assembly GCF_028478065.1 of Providencia sp. PROV255. NCBI lineage: Bacteria > Pseudomonadati > Pseudomonadota > Gammaproteobacteria > Enterobacterales > Morganellaceae > Providencia > Providencia sp. PROV255. Next base: position 205,578 of record NZ_JAMPMI010000006.1, read on the forward strand.
CGTTCCTTTGATTGGACGGGTTTGAATATCTCCATCTTGCAAAAAGATAAAGCGTTCAGGTGAAATACTGATAACCGCATTTTCGGGAAGACGTATAAAAGAAGAGAAGGGAGCACCATTGCGATCAAGTAGTGCTAAAAATGCATTCCATTCATCCCCTTTATACTTGGCTTTAAATCTTTGCGCTAAATTGATTTGATAGCAATCACCATTACGTAAATATTCATGGATGCGCGCAATATTATGATGATATGCCTCTTCTGACATATTGGATTGCCATGCAGAGGTTAATTGAAATTTATTTTTACGTGGCCTTTTTTGGTTGTTTAGCCAAGCTAACCGGGCATCAGCATCATCATAACTAATTAATGTAGTGGTTTTATCATGATGATCAACAATGAGAGCCCATAAGTAGATGCCAACTGCCATGTCTGGAAATTGTAGTTCTGCGGTCGAAATTTCAGGTAATTTTTCAATGCGGCGCCCTAAATCGTAACTCCAAAGGCCGAGAGCCCCCCCGTTGAAGGGACACTCGGTCTCTTCCTGGCGTTTTGGTTGGTATTTATCCAGCAATCCTTGAAGGAGTTTAAAAGGGTCTGACTCAGAAACGAGAGAGGCGTGATTTTGTTCTGTAATAGTTGTTTTAAGCTGATAAGTCGTCAGTGTGGCAATCGGGTCAGCAACGATAATATCAAAGCGATTATGTAAGTGTTTTGCATTACCTGAATGTAATAACATCGCCCATGGCAGGTGTGCCAATGGGGTAAAATAATCAATGGCTGCATTTGGGCTATAAGGTAGTTGGATTTTTTTGATAACCATAATGATGAGTTTAAATTTCCGCAAGTGAATCAATACAGGTTAACATATATTCTTATCTTAATAGTCGAAGAAATGTTAAAATCTTAATCATTGATTTTAGTCTTTTATTCATGAGGTTTAAACCATGTTTTCTGGTATGCCAGCACTTAATCACGAAGAACAGCAAGAAGCTGTTGAAAAAATTCATCAATTGATGGCGGAAGGTATGAGTAGTGGTGAGGCGATTGCAATAGTCGCTCATGAAATTAGAGAAAAGCACCAAGGTAAAGAACAGATCCACGTTCGTTTCGATGATGAAAATTAATAATCTATAAACATACTATTAACATTCATGCATAAATCTGATAGATTAATATTAGTTAAGTCATTCTATTTATCAATGAAGACTAGATAATAACCAGAAGATAACTGGTATCTGGTAGGCTGAAATAAGCCGCTAAACTAATCAAAAATCTTTACCTAGTAATAGGTATCGGAGGATGGTATGGAAGCGAATCGAAAAATTGCTGTAATTTTAGGTGCTTGTGCTCTGGTTTTTAGTTCTTTTGCGTTAAGCGCAAATAATGAAGAAGGTAAAGCTGCGCCTTTCGTCAGTTGTGGTACGCTAACTGAGCCGCAAATTGCAGCACAGGTGAAAAGTGACTTTATGCATAATCGTTTGCCTCGTTGGACAGATGAAAAAGCGGCTTTAGGCAAAAAAGCGGTTGCTTGGGTCAATGATGGTGAAGTCACTAAAACTGAAACAGGTTACACCGTACCGCTGGTTGTTCGAGGTGCAAAATCCGATTTGCATTATTCAGTTGCGGTAGACTGCCAAAATAATACCGTGACATATAATACAACTAAATAAATTTTTTATTGAATATCAAGGGATAACCATTAAGGTTATCCCTTTTTTGTGTCATTTTTTCTGTGTATCCGTGAGCCTAGCGATTACGTGGTTCATAAGGCATACGAGCAAAATTTTGTGACAGCTGACGGTAGTATACTAATCGCTCTCTGAAGTATTCCCTTAAGTGTTCAGGTTGTTCTCGCTCAACAGCTTCAGCAATGATGGCAATGTTATAGCGTTCTTTAAATGCAACACCAGAAGCCAAAAGGTCGACATTGACCTTATCCATTTCATCTTTAGGCAATAAAGCAAGGTTGTGACTCATATTTGATCTCTACGGTTAAATTCATACCTTATTATTGTAACTGGATAATGAGAAAAAATCTCATTACATTAATTGTAATAATAAAAATAAGAGTTAAATTTATCTATTTATATATTTAGCTATTAATAGAAAAACAGGGAAAGATAATGAGATTGATTATTATTGTTTTTAACAAAAGTTATTAATTATCAGTAAATTGGATTTTTTTGTTTTAAGATTGTTTTAGGGTTTTAATTATTGTAATACTGTGCATAATATACGCATGAATGATTAACCGATAAGGCTTAAATATGTTAACTACAGATATGGTCAAAAAATTAAACGAGCAATTAAATCTTGAGTTTTATTCTGCAAATCTCTATTTGCAAATGAGTGCTTGGTGTAGTGATAAAGGCTATGAAGGCGCTGCAGCGTTCTTAAAAGCACACTCACAAGAAGAAATGGAACATATGCAGCGTTTATTTGATTATCTTAGTGACACTGGGGCGTTGCCACTGTTAGGGCAAATTGCTGCGCCGCCCGTTGATTTCAAATCAATTAGTGATGTATTCACCCAAACTTATGAACATGAGCAATTAATTACTCGTGAAATTAATAAATTGGCTCATTTAGCAATGACAACACAAGATTATTCTACATTTAATTTCTTACAATGGTATGTTGCAGAGCAACATGAAGAAGAGAAATTATTTAAATCAGTACTGGATAAACTGGATATGGTGGGTGAGTCTGGTAAAGCACTATTCTTGTTAGATAAAGATTTGAAAAACCTGTCTGCGGCAACGCATGTCTAATCTACACACCAGTAAGTAGATAGAAATCTAGTTTTTCTCTCTACTTGATGCATAAAGACCTCTCTAGGCTTATGGGCATGAATTCTGTAATTCAATGTTCATAAGTCTTTTTCTTTTCATTTTGTGTGAAAACTCACAGGATAGGCCGATAAAACCCATTTTTAAGCGGTAAAATGGTTTGTTTTCCGTATAATGATTGGCAATTATTCTAAATTCACCTGCAAATTAAGAGGTTACTATGCCAATTAACCCTATTAAATCTTCATGGCGCAAACTTAGCGCTGTCGCCGTTCTATTTTTAGGCATGTCTTTCCAACAAGCATTTGCCCATGCACATTTAAAAGACCAGCTTCCTGCTGAAGGTACGGCAGTGGAGCAAGCGCCAGAGTCAATCTCATTAAGCTTTTCTGAAGGTATCGAAGTTAATTTCACTAAGGTCAGTATTATCGGGCCTGAAAATAAAATAGTAAAAACCGGTAAAGCAACGTTAGACCCGAGTAACGACACTAAAGTGGTCGTTCCTGTGGAAGACAAGCTCATTGCTGGGAAATATGATGTTAATTGGAGCGTCGTTTCTGTCGACGGACACAAAACAAAAGGAACGTATAGCTTTACAGTGAAATAATATGTCACTAGAAGCTTTTTATACCCTTATTCGCTTTATTCATTTTATCGCTGCAATATTGATGTGTGGAATGTCAATATTTGCAGTGGTACTTAGTCGCGGCTCATTTAATTATTTATTAAGCCGCTATTTGAATAAAGGCATTTTCTTTTGTGCCATTGTTACTGTCTTAACAGCCTTCAGCTGGATGATTGCGCAAGCGGGTCTGATGGGTGATGGTTGGGAAGATAGTATTGATTGGCAGATATGGCAAGGGGTTTTAGGGACGTCATTCGGCCAAGTATGGCGTTGGGAACTTTTGTCATCTGTATTATTGCTATTGGTCTTATTTATAAAATCAATTCAATTACGATTGAAACTAATATTAGTTTTTTCAGTGATCCTGCTTGGTTTTCATGCCTTTATTGGGCACGCGGCCATGCATGATGGCCTACTCGGAACATTCCATCGTATTAATCAATTTATTCATCTCATTAGCTCTGCATATTGGTTTGGCGGTTTGTGGCCATTTTTAATTTGCATCCAATTTTTGCGCAATAAAAAAGAAATGGCAGAAGGGATGGACAAACAAATTGTGAATACCATGATGCGTTTTTCGCGCTTCGGCCATATCGCTGTTGTACTGGTGGTCATTACAGGGATCATTAGTGCAATAACACTTTTACCTGGCTGGCCATTAAATTATTCAGGGTCAGAATACCAATCACTACTTTGGTTTAAGATCATTTTAGTGGGAGGAATGCTTTTATTAGCGATTATCAATCGTTATTACATCGTACCTATTATTAAGCAAAAAGGGCGAGTCAATTACCTAATCATTAACAGTTGGGTTGAGTTACTGTTAGGTACGATGGCGATTCTTTCTGTGGCAATTTTTGCAAGCTACCAACCAATCTAGCTAAACTTTTATATTTAATTGATAATATGTAAAGATATCTTCAATGTTTAATAAGGTCACTACCATGAAATTTAAACTCATTATTTGCTCACTGTTATTGGGTGGAACCGTGAGCACTGCTTTTTCTGCACCGTTAACATCCGTGAGTAAAAAACAATTTGGTGATGATTGGCCATTTACTCGAGAGGAAGTCATGTTAGAGTGCCGTCATAATGGGGCTTTGGTCGTCATTAACCCTGCCACGCTAATGCAATACCCATTAAACGACATAGCGACTGAATTGATGATCAAAAAAGAAATTAAAGCACAGCCTATTGATGTGCTGCTTAAGCCTACCGATAGCACCAAAACAGTTGAGGAAAGAATATTACCTATAAAAGAAGCTGCTGCAAAATTGTGTGCGAGCAATTAAGCTTATCTCTCAGTTAAAATGTTCAATCTAGAAGGGATGTGGAAAACAATAAATTATTGTTATTATTCAATGCATTGATTAATTGAAAGGTTTGATTGATTGTATGTATAGGTATAACCTATTAAACAAATAGTTCAATTTTAGAAAATTAAGAAATAAATTGTGTTAATAATATGTAAAAATATTGATAATAAATATGGTAAGAACGTGCATTGAAAGCTAGTATTAGAGTGTACTTTGTAACGTCTCAATGGCAATTTTAGCGCACGGCTCTGCCAGAGCCATTTCCCAAGGCCCGGTAATCGGAATCTACCAGGCCTCTTTTTTTGCCTATTATTTTGTCAGTTCTCATTTCATATCAGCTTATCGGTTCCTACCTATTTATATGCTTAGTAAATAACCTAAGAGTACTAACAAAACTATTAAGCAAGTTTCATCACCCAATGGTGATTTTCTTTGTCATAACGATCACGGTAGAGTAGAACCGGTTTTTCATCTAAAGTGGCAGGAATACTTGTATGCTCGTCCCAGCCATCAAGTTGCATGCAAAAGTCTGTATCAGAATCACATGGAATACTTACTGTATCACTTTTATGGGAAGCCATAACCGCATCATTAATTTCATAGGAAGATATTTTCAATTTTACAATACACATAACAGCACCTCATTCATCGATTTTAACCATATATAATCAGTTCAACGAATTTAAGCATAGTATAAATGGAATTAATTTCCAAAATAATTTTTGGGGTGCTTGTAAGGAAAGGGTGCTATATATGGTTAATATGCACCCTAATAGTGATTATTTTTTCGGGATAGATGTTCCCCAGTCCACGAAATCTTTAGGGGGCTCTAATTTTAGGATGAAATGCTGTTCAGGCCTAGCTTGTGGGGCTAGAGGCACTGACGGCGGTGTAGCAAGGGAAATACCGCCACGTACAAATTGCTTGAAAGTCCCGCTTTTGGCAACGCCACCGGTTAAACCAAATGAAAAGTTAAAACCGGAAGACTGCCAAAACTCGGTATTATTGCGAATAAGATATTGGTATTCCTTGCCAATACGTGTCGCAACATATACGCGATCGGAAAGCTCTCCCAAATAGAGACCTGTAACAACACCGACTTCTAGGCCCCTAAACAAAATAGGTGTACCAATTTGGATTGCGCCTACATCAATAGCATCAAGGTAAATAGTTAAACCGTCTAGATAACGCGAGTCTGTAATATTGGCAGTTTGTAATTCAAATTGATAACGGCTTTTACTGTTACGTCCAGGTTCAGCACTGATATAAGGCTGCAATATGCTATCTAAATTATTTAAACCCGCAGGGGATAATTCAGGTGTTACCACAGCGAAGCGACTTCCTAACCGGGTAAAGGTACTGACATATTCGGGGTATAGAATTGCTTTTGCTTGTACTTCACGTTTGTCAGATGACAATTTTAATGATTCAATTTGACCAATATTAATACCTAAATAACGGATTGGCATGCCTTCGGAAAGCTTTGATGCATCAAACGTGGTTAGCGTAATAATGCTTCCTATTGCCTTCGCAGAGGTTTCATTTGGGTAAAGTGTGTGTTGTCGAGCAGTATTGGCGACGCCACCATCTAGGTTATCAAAGCTAATTGCACCGCTAATCGCTCGGCTCAGAGGCGCAGCTTGAACGGTTAAACCATTGCTATTAAGCTGAACTTTGGCGCCGCCTTCAGCCCAAAATACACTATTTTCTGTGAGTAAATGAAGATATTCATTTGAAATATTTACATTGATAGCAAACCCAGCTTTAGTTGGTTTAATGTCAATGATTTTGCCGACTGCAAATTGGCGATAAAGAACAATAGAACCGGCCTGAATGTCTGGTAGTGTCGTGGTATTTAGGGTGATAGTTGTAGGCGGTAAAGCGCCTAAAATACCCGCTTTTGCATTATCATCACTACGATATAAAGGAAAGGTTTCAGGAAGTTTATCTTGGCTTTGACCAGCTATCAGGTGAATCCCGCCATCTAACCATTCTTGGGGGGTAGCGCCTTGGAATTGTAATCCATTAAGGCCTAATTGGATATCCACTCGGCTATTTGCAACAAATTTACTGTCTTCACGGACAAGATGCTGGAACTCATCATAGATTAAGATACTAAAATTCACTTTTTCAGTTGCCAGGTGACGCTGTAACACCTCACCAACTTGAATGCCTTTATAAACAATGGGCTGGCCTTTATCGACACCATATGTGTCATGTGCCCAAAGTGTTAGCATGAGGGGGTCTTTACCGTCTTGTTCTGCAGTTTTGGCTATTTTTTTACTATCTTGCAGAACAAATTGTTGTCCTTCTTCTGCTTGAGGACTGCTTTGTGGTGAGTCAAAAGCAATGGCGCCATTTATCACAGCAGAAAGACTTTCCATTTTTACACTGGCTCCAGATTTAAGGTCGAAGCTACCTTGTAACCCTGATACATTCCAAAACTGACTCTCTTTACGTACTAAGTGAGCATACGGTTTTTTGATAACAGCAGAAATGGAAACACCTTGGTTATCTGGCAAAATGGTATAGTCTGAAATATAACCAACAGGTACTTTCCGGTAATAAATCGGAGAGTTTTCGTTTAATGAACCTAAATCTGGCGCAGTAAGGTGAATAAGTAATTCACCTTTATCTATGTTTAGCTGCGGTGGCGTATCCTGTGCAACAAAAGAGAATTGCTCTGTTCCCGTGCTTGGTAACATACCAATGTAGTTCCCACCAACTAACGCATCAAGGCCAGAAACGCCTGCTAATGATGCCTTGGGGGTCACTAACCAAAATTTAGTTCCTGAATTCAAGGCTGGACGCATGTCTTTATTCACACTAGCAGTAACAATAATGGTTTTCATATTTTTACTGATAGCAACAGATTGCACCAAACCAACTTCAACACCTTGGTAGCGGATAGGTGTTCGGTTAGCAACTACTCCGGGTGCAGATGTGAACTCAATAGTAATATCCGTTCCTCGTTCAACCCAATGCTGAAACAAAAGCCAACCGGCAATGAAAATAGCGACTAAAGGCAAAAACCAGAAAGGCGAAATATGTTTGCGTTTACGTAATAGAGCTTCTGATATTTCTTCAGAGGGTTCACTTTGCGGGTTTTGATTTTCCATAAGAATCCCAAATTAAACGGCTATCTAACCACTCAACAGCCAAAATTGTTAAAATAACGGCTGTACCAAAATACAGTGCGGCAGGCCCCATAGTAAAAGACATCAATTGATCGCGATTAACGAGTGTCATCATCAAAGCAATGACAAATAAATCTAGCATGGACCAACGACCAATCCATGAAACAAACCTAAGTAATTTCATACGTAAAATAGGGTCAGTATTGCTTTTGAAGTGGATGGAAAACAGTAGCAATATCATAATAATAATCTTAATAAAGGGAACCAATATACTGGCGATGAATACAATAATTGCAATTGGCCAATTACCTGAATCAATTAAAGAAACGACTCCAGAATAAATAGTGTCCTCTAAACGTTGCCCATTGAGATAAAAAATAGAGATTGGCATTAAATTAGCAGGAAATAATAGCACCATGGCAGCAATTAGTGCGGCCCATGTTTTTTGTAAACTATGTGGTTCACGATAGTGAAGAGGGCGATGACAGCGTTGGCATTTTTCATTGCTAGTTGTAGGGCCGCAATAATGACATGCTGTACAGACTAGTAAGTTATCTTGTACTTTTTTATTATTAATGGGATAAAATTTGTTCCATAGCTCATCTAAGTTTATGTGGATGAGGATTAATAAACTGAGAATAGACATGGTAATAAAAGCGATTAAACCATGTCCAATGAAAACACTCGCATAATCTTGCATTTTAATCGCAGCAATGCCTAGCGCGATAAGGTAAACATCTAACATAACCCATTCTTTAATGTGACTTAATACTAAAAGAATAGGCCGGAGATTCAAATTGATATACTGACCAATAGATAACAATAAAATCAAAATGGGTAATATTAATGGGGCTGCAATAGCACAAAAAGCCACTATACTGGCCGTAAATGGATCCCCTTGTTGATTAATTAAGCGAATACCTTCAATGACATTTGCATTGATTTGGCTTCCTAATAAGTGAATAGAAATGAGTGGTTGCCAAAATGCAATAGGGGCAAGCATCAATAAAGTGATAGCCAGTATTGATAAACGGTTGAGTGACCAAGAACGCCCATCATTAAGTTGACTAAAACAGCGAGGGCAAACAACAACTTGCCGTATGTTGAATCGAGGAGTTAGTAACTTCTGATCGCAATGATTACAACGTTGAAAAAGCAAATCAGTGTGATTAATGTGGTTCATATTGACTCATTTTAGTTGGTTACCTCGATGTAATCTAGTGTAAAAAAATTTACCTCAAAGTGACAAATTGGTAACCTTAGGGCTACGCTTACAAATATTTGATTAATTACTTGATTATTACAAGAAATAATTATGGATAAAAAGAAGTATTATCACGAACTTTCAGACAATCTCTCTGCGCTACTTGCAGGGGAATATGATTTAATTGCAACCTTAGCAAATACCAGTGCATTATTATATGACTGTTTAGAAGGGGTTAACTGGGCTGGTTTTTATCTCAGTAATGGGCAAGAATTAGTACTGGGTCCTTTCCAAGGTAAAGTTGCGTGTGTTCGGATCCCTTTTGGTAAAGGCGTGTGTGGAACAGCGTTTAGCAATAACCAAGTTCAGCGTATCGAAGATGTTCATGCATTCCCAGGTCATATTGCCTGTGATGCAGCAAGTAACGCTGAAATTGTCTTTCCTTTGGTAGTTAATGGGCAAATTATCGGGGTTTTAGATATGGATAGCCCAAATATTAGCCAATTCGACCATGAAGACGAAAAAGGGCTACAGCACCTTGTAAACCAGTTGTGTCAACACCTGGCAATGTGTTCTATGCCTAAATATCACTAAATAATGGTCAGTTAAATTAATAGTAACGTGGCAATTGTCAGCAACACGATTATAATGTCGGCTTGTTCATGCCCGTGAGGTTGGCAAAATCGTTGTTATCAGGAAATTTCATGGAAAATCAACCTAAGTTGAATAGTAGTAAAGAAGTTATCGCATTTCTAGCAGAGCGTTTTCCTCGCTGTTTTATCGCTGAAGGCGAAGCACGTCCGTTAAAAGTCGGAATTTTTCAAGATATCGTAGGGTGCTTAAAAGAAGAAGATGGTATTAGCAAAACGCAATTGCGTTCTGCATTACGCATGTACACTTCTAGCTGGCGTTATCTCTACGGTGTTAAAGAGGGCGCTAAACGAGTTGACCTAAACGGTGAAGATTGTGGTGAATTAGATGCAGAACATATTGCACATGCGCGCCAACAATTAGCCGAGGCGAAAGCTCGCGTTCAAGCACAGCGTGCTGAACAAAAAGCGCAAAAACGTCCAGTTGCACAAAAAACGGGTGATAAAACACCACGTACACAAGACGCAACTAAACAAAAAGCGCCTCGCCGCCGTCCAACAGACAATAAAGAACGCTCGCAAAATACATCAGCTAAAGCCCCTCGCCGTAATACACCTGCACCAGAGCAAAATCTGAAATCAGTGACTGACATCAACACACTCCAAATTGGTCAAACTTTGAAAGTCAAAGTCGGTACCAGTGTGATGGACGCCTCTGTTTTAGAAATTGCGAAAGATGGTGTTAGGGTTCAATTGCCAACAGGGCTGGCAATGATTGTACGCGCGGAACATTTAAAGTTCTGATACGGAGGTCAATCAGGTCATGAACAAACTTCTTAAAATTGCACTGGTGGTCAGCCTAGCGACTTTTGGCAGTGCAATAGCTAATACTCAAGCAGTGACTCCGGTCACTGCGGCTCAGTTACCAGTCTTAAAGCAGAGTGCACAGCACGGTACGGTGAGTGAGAGAGTGACATCTCGGTTCACTCGTTCACATTACCGCCAATTTGATTTAGACAGTGCGTTTTCTGAGAAAATATTTGATCGTTATCTTAATATGTTAGATTTCGGCCATAATGTTTTACTTCAATCCGATATTGACCAATATGCCAAAGATAAGGGCAAAGCAGGTCAGTGGCTTGAGGATGGCAAATTAGATACGTTCTATGACCTGTATAATCTGTCTCAGGAAAGACGTTTCGAGCGTTTTAAATATGCGTTGGCTCGTTTAGAGCAACCTATCGATTTAAATGCGACAGACTCCATTGAAGTTGACCGTTCTAAAGCACCGTGGCCTAAAGATAAGCAAGAACTTGATCGTCTATGGGACCAAAAAGTCCGTTATGACTGGTTGAATTTAAAACTATCAGGCAAAGATGATAAAGAAATCAAAGAAAAATTGACGAAACGTTATAATTTTGCGTTGCGACGTTTAACGCAAGCGCAAAGTGAAGATGTTTTTCAATTGATAGTTAACTCTTTTGCTCGTGAAATCGATCCACACACAAGTTATCTATCGCCTCGTAATACTGAACAATTCAATTCAGAAATGAGTTTATCATTAGAAGGAATTGGTGCGGTCTTACAGCAAGATGATGAAAATACGGTTATCAACTCATTGGTTGCTGGGGGCCCAGCAGCTAAAAGCAAAGAGCTAAAAGTCGGCGATAAAATTATCGGTGTAGGCCAAACGGGTAAACCTATTGTTGATGTGGTTGGCTGGCGGCTTGATGATGTGGTTGCTTTAATTAAAGGCCCGAAAGGAAGTAAAGTTCGGTTGGAAGTCGTTTCTGATACTAAAGGGGCGAAACCTCATATAGTCACCATAGTTCGGGAGCAGATCCGGCTAGAAGACCGAGCTGTCAAGCTGACAATAAAACAGCAAGGTAAAGATAAAATTGCTGTTTTGGATATTCCAGGTTTTTATGTTGGTTTAACGAATGATGTTAAAACTCAATTGCAAAACATGGCAAAAGATAATGTTTCCGCATTGATTATTGATTTACGTGGTAATGGTGGCGGAGCATTAACTGAAGCAGTCTCTTTATCTGGTTTGTTCATTCCACAAGGGCCGATTGTCCAAGTTCGTGATAACAATGGCCAAGTTCGCCAAGATATCGATGACGACGACGTTATTTACTATAAAGGTCCTCTCGTTGTTTTAGTTGACCGTTTTAGTGCATCTGCATCTGAGATTTTTGCTGCGGCAATGCAAGATTATGGTAGGGCGATGATTGTTGGTGAGCCGACATTTGGTAAGGGAACAGTTCAGCAACACCGTAGTTTGAGTCGTGTTTACGACCAAATGCTGAAGCCAGAATGGCCTTCCTTAGGTTCTGTTCAGTATACTATTCAGAAGTTTTATCGGGTTAATGGTGGTAGTACACAGCGTGAAGGGGTCATCCCTGATGTAGTCATGCCAACAGGCCAAGATCCCGCAGAAACGGGTGAAAGTTTCGAGGACAACGCATTGCCATGGGATAGCATTCCACCGGCAAAATACACGCCTGTTGGTGATGTTTCTTCTGATTTATCGTTAATAAAAACGCAGCATTTGGCGCGTATTAGCAAAGACCCTGAATTCAATTATATTGATGAAGACATTGCACGCTATAAAGTAAACAAAGAAAGTAAGAATCTTATTTCACTCAACTATGCTGAACGTCAAAAAGAAGATTCTGAAATTGAAGCGACAAAACTGAAACGTATAAACGAACGTAATACTCGGGAAGGCAAGCCGCTATTGAAATCAATTGATGATCTGCCAAAAGATTATGAAGGACCAGACCCATACCTTGATGAAACGGTGAAAATGGCGATCGACTTAGCGAATCAGCACACTAAGCTATTATCAAATAATAAATAATATCCCTCTTATTATTTGTCGGATTAAGCCAGCATTAAGCTGGCTTAATTTTTGTGTCTTTTCAATACAATCTAAATACATACAGCAAAACAGAAACTGAACAATAACGTATTGTTAATTTGATTTTTTTTAGCAAGTATCCACTAGATAGATGCAGTTTTATGCTGTGTTTACTTTATTTTTTAAAATGACTGACTGAAATTAATAATTAACTATAGGTTTCTTTACCTTTACTTAATTTATCCTAAACTTTTGGTATAGATTCCTTAGCAACGAGGCAATACCATGCGTAAATTATTTGTAGGATTAATAGCAGTGAGTGTAATGATGGTTGCATCTATTAACACAGCGAATGCAAGAAACTACCCTTGTTCTGGAAGTAAAGGGGGAATTGATCGCTGTGAAGGTGGTAAATTTATTTGTAATGATGGTTCTACGAGTCGCTCAGAGCAAGTGTGTACTATTGAACTAAAAAATGATATCAACAGTAAAGCGAAAGCCGCTGGTGCTGTGATTGGTGCAGGTGTTGCCAAGCAACCAAGTAAACCGTCTGTATCTGATTCAATAAAAAGTACGAGTGATAAAGCCGGCAAAACAGCTTCTGATAAAGCCAACAAGGCCAGTGACAAAGCATCTGGTACTGCTAAAACAGTAAAAGAAAAGGCCTCTAAAACAGCGGATAAAGAAGTTAAAGAGGTGAAAGAAAAAGCGCCTAAAGCCAAAGATAAAGAGTCAGCTAAAGCAGTAAAAGAAAAAGCGTCTAAAGCCGCAGATAAAGAGTCGGCCAAAGCAGTAAAAGAAAAAGCGCCTAAAGCCACAGATAAAGAGTCGGCCAAAGCAGTAAAAGAAAAAGCGTCTAAAGCCAAAGATAAAGAATCGGCTAAAACAGCAAAAGATAAAGTAACAAAATCGACTAAAGAAAAAACTAATTAGCCTTAGAACAAAACAACAGATCGAGATAGAACAAAATAGTGCCACTTAATGTGGCATTATTTTTTAATAGAATGAAAGTAAAAATGAATATTCATTCATTTGGTGAACAAAATGAGTGATAAGATAGATAAATACACTAAATTGCTTTTGGTGATTGACCAAACAGCTTTATCGTTTCAATTAAAATTAACTTTAAATTTAAATGGTTATTAAATGAACCTTTAAAAACAAATGGTTAAATTTTTATCGTAAGAAGTTATAATTTATTTAGATTATGATAATGAGTTTTTAGCATAGCTATGTAAAGTTATGTTATTTTTTAGGGTTTTCGCGTTAATGCACTTGAAAAAGTGTGAAAAAACCTTATTTATAAAGTAAATTCTACGTATATTTGTTTTTACCAAGGAATACATAAAAAATGATGAGAATTGCTTTATTCTTACTCACGAACTTAGCGGTTATGTTTGTGTTTGGGATAATCCTAAGCTTAACTGGGATCCGTGGTAGTAGTGTTCAAGGTCTGATGATCATGGCTGGTCTATTTGGCTTTGGTGGTGCTTTCATATCACTATTAATGTCTAAATGGATGGCGCTGAAATCAGTCGGTGGCGAAGTTATCGAAACTCCACGTAACCAAACGGAACAATGGTTAGTCTCAACCGTTGAGCGCCAAGCACAACAAGTTGGCATTCAAATGCCACAAGTGGCTATCTATCATGCGCCAGATATCAACGCGTTCGCAACAGGTGCCCGTCGAGATGCTTCACTTGTCGCGGTGAGTACTGGGTTATTAGAAAATATGAGCCGTGATGAAGCGGAAGCGGTTATTGCTCATGAAATTAGCCATATTGCCAATGGCGACATGGTGACGATGACTTTATTACAAGGTGTCGTGAATACGTTCGTTATCTTTATTTCGCGTATAATTGCACAGGTTGCGGCAGGTTTTATGTCCAACAGTGATAACGAAAGTGAGAGTAGCAATGGTAACCCAATGGTTTATTTCGCGGTTTCTATGGTGCTTGAAATCGTATTCGGTATTTTGGCGAGCATCATCACTATGTGGTTCTCTCGTTATCGTGAGTTCCATGCGGATGCTGGTTCGGCGAAATTAGTTGGTCGTGAAAAGATGATAGCTGCTTTGCAACGGTTAAAAACGAGCTATGAGCCACAAGAAGAAGGCCGTTTGATGGCGTTTTGTATTAATGGTCGTGGTAAAGCATTTAGTGAGTTATTTTTATCACACCCGCCATTAGACAAACGTATTGAAGCATTGCGCTCAGGTGAATATTTAAAGTAGCCGAGATAATGAGTCTAAGTTAGCTTTATACAGACAATAATTTTAGCATCTGCCCAGTAATAGTTTAATTACTGGGCATTTTTATTGATACAATATGTAAAATATATTCCCTCAAAATACTCATTCGTATCTAACAAACTCAATCTTAATTTCGATTCGCAATTAATTGTATTAATAACTGTAATCGATAAACCACAAGTGAGCTTACTCACAATCTTCTACTTTAAATGATGAATTATTGAAATTTAATTCGCTTTTATGCCACTTTTAATCTTTATTAAATTGATAAGAAATTGTTATTAATTTGATTGCTTTGTTAATTAATACGAGTTAATTGGGGGTAGGATGGATTTGATAACTACGTGGTTAAGTGAACTAAATGGGGTGGTATGGGGAGTACCAATGCTTGTTGGGATCTTAGGCGTTGGTATATATATGCAAATCCGGCTCGCATTTTTACCGATAAGAAAAATTGGAACAGGTTTTAAGTTATTATTTCAAAAGAACGAATCACGCGGTGAGGGGCAAATATCACCTTTTAATGCATTAATGACAGCGTTATCAGCAACTATCGGTACGGGGAATATTGCCGGGGTTGCGACGGCAGTTGTCATGGGCGGGCCTGGCGCATTATTTTGGATGTGGATGACGGCATTGGTAGGAATGGCAACAAAATACTCTGAGGCTGTGTTAGCTGTTCGTTTTCGTGAAGTGGATAAATATGGCCAGTATATTGGTGGGCCAATGTACTACATTAAAAATGGCTTAGGCCCTAAATGGATTTGGTTGGGAACATTGTTTGCCTTTTTTGGTGCATGTGCCAGTTTTGGTATCGGAAATACAGTACAAGCGAACTCAGTGGCAGATGTACTAGAAAGTAACTTTGGTGTGCATAAATGGTTGACCGCCGGGGTTTTAGTTTTATTAGTTGGTGCGGTGTTGATTGGTGGGCTGCAACGTATCTCTGATGTTGCAGGAAAACTTGTCCCATTTATGACCGTTGCCTATTTTGGTGCGGGTGTCATTGTACTTGGCATTTATTTTACTGAGATCCCTGCGGCACTTTCACTGGTTGTTACTTCGGCCTTTAACCCAGTTGCTGCCCAAGGTGGGTTTGCGGGGGCGGCAGTATGGGCTGCAATCCGTTTTGGGGTTGCACGAGGCGTATTTTCCAATGAAGCTGGTTTGGGTAGTGCACCTATCGCCCATGCCGCTGCAAAAACACAAAACCCTATTCGCCAAGGACTTATTGCGATGTTAGGGACATTTATTGATACTATCATTGTGTGTTCTGTCACGGGGTTAACTATCATTATAACTGGTGGGTGGTTGACTAGTGAAACAGGAGCGACATTAACCGCATCATCATTCCAAACGGCAATACCAGGTGGAAATTATATTGTTGCTATCGCATTAGCCATATTTGCATTTACCACTATTCTGGGTTGGAGTTTTTATGGCGAAAAATGTGTGCAATATTTATTTGGGTTGCGTGCGATAAAGCCATATAGAGTGTTATGGTTGATTGCTTTACCTATCGGTGCAACACAATCACTTGATTTTGTTTGGTTATTGGCAGATACATTAAATGCCATGATGGCGATCCCTAATTTGATTGCCTTGTTGCTGTTAAGCCCCGTTGTTTATCGGTTAACACGTGACCATATAAAAGATGTGAATGCAGACAGCATTGATATGGCAAAACAGTTCTACGACAACAAATCATAAACCAGCGATAATAAGCTTCATTTTAATAGTGAAGCTTATTATTTCGTCAATATCTCCCGTTATTCATCAATCTTCTCTATGGATAGTATGTAAATCATATATTTTTATAGGTAAAATCACGGAATTGCGTTAAATGCGCTATGCTTATAATAGATCGTGTAAACCATACGTATTTTATAAATTAAACAAGGGGATAGAATGGATATTCTTGAGAAAACGTTATTATTTGGTAATGATTTTTTGACAACGACAAACCCCGCTAGGTTAGTTCCGTTTAAATTTGAGATCTATCGTTCTGAGCAAGGTTTTTACCATCGGGTGTATAAGCAAGTTGGTATGTCAGGGGCTAACTTTGGACAAACGTTTCAAGTGTGGGCTTTTGAAGAGCAAAAAAGTTGGGATAAGCAAACCGACGATACAACAGTTGATGAATACATTCAGCATTGCCAAGATATTTATAAACGCAATAATACATAAGCTGTAGAAAAAAAAGCCCCCTTCATAGGGTTCTGAAGGGGGAGCTAAATGAATAAAGAATGGTTTAATTCATGAATAAAGATAGATGATTTTCACGATTAAAACTTAGTTATTTGTGCAGTTTAAACCACTTAACAGTAGGTATATCCTTAAAATAGCATTTATCGCTAAATAATCTATTGGCGATACCCTGTTTTTATCTGTTCTAACGTATTTTTGTAGGTTTCTGCTTGCTTTTCGTCTTCCATTTGTGCAATTTCGCGCTGCATCTTAATTAAGATTTTACCTGCATCCGCTTGGCCGATAGCTTTTAGCATATGTGTCAGTAAATTTTTAAGACAAGTCACTTCATCCGCTAAAGTATTAACGTTAGGTTCAGTTGGAAAATGGTTTTTCATTAAAGCGGTCCTTTGAGCATAAAAAATAATAGTGAGATTGTAGCATAGAAAGTAATGCGATGTGTTTTCAGATAACTGAATGTAATAAATATTCAGATAAGTGGCTTAAATTTAAACAAATAGTTAAATGGTATAGTTGGGGAAATAAAAATAAGTAGGCATGATATTTTTCTTGCCAATAGCTCAAGGGAACCTTTATGAGTAATGAAAAATCGTGATACAATTCACAAAAAAGTGTTGTTAGCAATATAGATTGCTCAGTAACGACTCAATCCTGTACTAAATACCAATATCCTTTCGCAGCATTTTTTACATACGGTTAAGCCGTTGGCATCTATTATTTGTGGGAAAGTGAAGGCTAAGAGAAATATGACGCAAGTTTCTAGAAAAACAGCTTGGATCCGTGTAATAGCATTAGCAGTTGCTGCATTTGTTTTTAACACAACAGAGTTTGTGCCTGTTGCATTACTCAGTGATATTGCAAAAAGCTTTGACATGACGGTCGCACATACTGGATTAATGATAACAATCTACGCGTGGGTTGTGGCTTTGATGTCGTTACCTTTGATGCTATTAACCAGTAAAATAGAGCGTCGCAAATTATTAGCTTTCTTATTTGTTATCTTTATTGTTAGTCACATCATTTCAGGGTTTGCGTGGAGTTTTGATATTTTAATAGCAGGGCGTATTGGTGTCGCTTTATCTCACGCAGTCTTTTGGTCAATTACGGCATCTTTAGCTATTCGGGTTGCTCCTGCGGGTAAAAAAGCTCAAGCACTTGGGTTATTAGCGACGGGAACGGCATTGGCAACAGTATTAGGTCTTCCTCTTGGCCGTGTAGTTGGGCAATTCTTAGGTTGGCGAGCGACATTTTTAGGTATTGGTGTTATAGCATTGTTCACTATGGTTGTGTTGATTCGCTTTTTACCACGCTTACCAAGTGAACATTCAGGCTCGTTAAAAAGTGTGCCGATGCTATTCCACCGGCCAGCACTCGTTGGAATGTTTGCGTTAACCGTTTTGGCAGTTACTGCGCATTTTACGGCTTACAGTTATATTGAACCTTTTGTTCGCGAAGTTGCCTTACAAAGCCAAAACTTTGCCACTTTACTACTACTGATTTTTGGTGGAGCGGGTATTGTTGGAAGTGTAATATTTAGTCGCTACAGCAGCAAATTTTCATTATCATTTTTACCTGCAGCAATCGCATTTATGACGATTTGCTTATTATTATTGATGCCATTAGGTAGAGATGTTTGGTCGTTGATTATGTTATCAGTGTTCTGGGGAATGGCCATGATGTGTATTGGTTTAGGAATGCAAGTTAAGGTCATTGATTTATCTCCAGATGCCACCGACTTGGCTATGTCAATTTTCTCTGGAATTTTTAACATTGGCATTGGTGCTGGCGCACTGTTAGGCAATCAAGTTATTGTTCATATGGGAATGACCCAGATTGGTTATATTGGCGGTGCGATTGGTGTCATAGCATTCATTTTGTGTGTCTTTTTATTCAAGCGCTATAGTGAGTCTCTTAACGATAGAGTAGACGTTGCCGCAAATCACTAACTCGCATTCTCATCATGAAGTCGAGATGAAAGCTCTGTGTTATTTTAATGATAAACAGAGCTTTTTATCGTTATCTGAGTAAATAATCAAAAAAGTGATAAGTTTTATCATAACTAATTCTAATAACAAGGAAATATAATGAAGGGGCTGGGTTTTTTATTAATGTCTATTATTGCCGAAGTCATTGCAACGACAACACTGAAGGCGTCTGATGGTTTTAGTCGTTTTTGGCCATCGTTGATTGTTATTATCGGTTATGCAGTCTCTTTTTGGGGGCTTTCGCAGGTAGTAAAAATCATGCCATTGGGTATTGCTTATGCAATTTGGTCAGGTTTAGGGATTGTATTGGTTTCTGTCGCTGCAATTTTTATTTACAACCAAAAACTCGATTTACCTGCAATTATTGGTATGCTATTAATTATTATTGGTGTCTTAGTCATCAATCTATATTCAAAAAGCGGCGGGCACTAAGCGGTTATTGCAGAATGTTCAGGCAGCATCTTTGGAGAAGCAGGAAAATGAGGCATAGGGTTAATCAATTTTTTAAACCAGTACTAACAATGTTACTCACTGGGGCTATATCTGTCATGCTATCTGCGTGTGGTAGCTCAAACATAGATAATTCTGTGGAACATTCTGCGAGTCAATATGCTCAACAAGTGGTCAATTTAGGCCCTGGGGCACAAGAGGCCTGTGTTTCAGCGGGTGGGTTACCAGCGCTCACATTAGAATTAAATGGGTCACAAACAGCTGTATGCCAATTTGCGAATGGTAAACGTTGTGCTGTTGACATTATACAATCGGGTGCTTGTATATAACTCTTCTTTTTATGAAGTTAATTAACCTTTTATTAATCATTAATATGAGGTTAATTAACTATATGTATTCATTTAAATTAGTTTTGTTTTAATATTTATCTTTTCATTTATTGAGTTGTATTTTCATTTCTTATTCTTAAGTCGTCTAATTACGAGCATCTATTTAAGTGCTTATTTTAATTATTGATATTTAACGATGATATTACTAATATTAAATAACAAAGAATATTTTAGATAATTATAAAAGCACATATAAAGACATTTACATTTATTAAAGAGTAATGCCAAATGAAAAAGAAAATTGAAGAGTATGATGGCCCCGCTGCCGGTTGGGGGGCTGTAAAAGCAGTTGCAGAAGCATTACGTGGCCAAATGAAAGTGGGTCATGACATAATTGCGATGTTTGAAATGAATAAGGTAGACGGCTTTGATTGCCCTGGCTGTGCGTGGCCTGACCCAGTACATACGGCGTCATTTGATATTTGTGAGAATGGTGCAAAAGCAATTGCTTGGGAAGCAACATCTAAAAAAACAACGCCGGAATTTTTTTCTAAATATACTGTAACAGAATTACTTGAGTGGGATGATTTTCATTTAGAGGATGAAGGGCGTTTAACTCACCCCATGAAATACAATTCACAAACAGATAAATATGAACCTATCGAATGGGAAGATGCATTTCAACAAATAGGTACGCGTTTACAAAGTTATTCAGACCCAAATACTGTTGAATTTTATACATCAGGTCGAACTTCAAATGAAGCCGCATTCTTATATCAGCTACTTGCTCGTGAATATGGCACAAACAATTTCCCTGATTGTTCAAATATGTGCCATGAACCAACGAGTGTTGGTCTTGCTGACTCTATTGGTGTCGGCAAGGCGACAGTATTGTTGGACGATTTTGATAAAGCGGATTTAGTTATATGTATAGGTCATAACCCTGGGACTAACCACCCGAGGATGTTGAGCTCATTGCGTGAAGTTTCTAAACGTGGTGCTAAAATCATTGCCATAAATCCTTTAAGAGAGCGTGGTCTTGAACGTTTTACCTACCCGCAAGACGTGGTAGAAATGCTCACGTTAGAGTCTACTCCTTTAGCTGGACACTATTATAAAGTTCGTGTTGGTGGAGACACTGCGTTACTTAAAGGTGTGATGAAGTTATTGATTGAAAAACACCAAGCTGCAGTCGATGCCGGAAAAGAGCCTATTCTTGATACTGAATTTATATCAACTCATACACAGGGTTATGAAGCTTTAAAAAATGACTTACTGACAACGAGTTGGAAAGATATTTTAAGGGTTTCTGGCTTACCGCGTGAGTCTATCGAAGAGATTGCGGATCTTTATATTGAGGCAAAAAGTACCATTATTTGTTATGGCATGGGGATCACTCAGCACGAGCATGGTACGCAAAACGTTCAGCAACTCGTTAATTTATTACTACTGAAAGGTAATATTGGTCGGGAAGGTGCGGGAATTTGCCCTCTGCGTGGTCATTCGAATGTTCAGGGTGATAGAACCGTTGGTATTACGGAAAAACCGTCAAAAAGCTTTTTAGACAAAATTGAACAACGATTTGGTTTTAAACCACCAAGCGAATTTGGTCATGCAGCCGTCGCGAGCATGCAAGCCATTTCTGAAGGAAAAGCGAAGGCTTTAATCTGCATGGGCGGAAACTTAGCAGTTGCCATGCCAGATAAAGACGCTTGTTTTGCAGGTATGAAAAAGCTTGATTTAGCGGTGCACACAGCAACTAAACTAAATCGCTCCCATTTATTAACCGCTAAGCAGACATTTTTATTACCTGTATTAGGTCGCAGTGAAATAGACAGGCAAAGCAGTGGTGTGCAATGTGTGACCGTAGAAGACTCAATGTCGATGGTTCACGCTTCAAAAGGTTTACTTAAACCGTGTAGCCCTTATCTTAAATCTGAGTGTGCGATTATTGCAGGGATAGCTAAAGCGACAATACTGCAGAGTAAAGTTGAATGGGATGATTTTATCGGCAATTACGATTTAATTCGTGACGCAATGGAAGCGGTATTACCTGGTTTTGATGATTATAATGCACGCATTAAAATACCCGGAGGATTCCATCTGACTAATGCGGCTTCTGAGCGTCGTTGGTTAACGCAATCAGGCAAAGCTAACTTTGTACCGACAGAAGGTGTTATTGAAGACCCGAACTCAGCAGTTAACAGTGAACTCATTTTGGCAACATTACGTAGCCATGACCAATATAATACTACAATTTATGGATTAAATGACCGATATCGCGGTGTGTTTGGGCAACGAGATGTTGTTTTCATCAGTGGTGCAGAAGCCCAAAAACAGAAGTTACAAGCGGGAGATAAAGTGAATCTCATCGCATTAGACCGCGAGCAGAAACCAACAAAACGCCGTTTAGATAACCTCACTGTGGTGATTTATGATATGGCAGACCGTAGTGTTGCCACTTATTTCCCTGAAGCTAATAATTTAATTTCGTTGGATAATTTCGACCCGCAATGTGGTATTCCTGCGTATAAAAATATCCCTGTGAAATTAGAACGAGTCATTCAATAGGTTAATTTTATTACTTAGGAACCCCAAATGTTGAATATAACATTTGGGGTTTAAAGGCTATTTTTTGGCTGGGAAGAACTGGCTGATGATAACAATGATTGCAACTAAGAGATAAGCCACGAAGATACCAATTAACCATTGTGGCATATCAAGCCCTAAGAATGCCCACTGTCTAACGGCACAGTCACCCGTAGCTTCGAATACTGCTGGTACCCACTCTTGTAATGGTAACCAATCAGGGAAATTAACGAAGAAATCACATGATGCAAATGGTGAAGGATAAAGTTGTAGCATGGTATGCTCCCATGCAAGGTCTAAACCGCGCCAAGCAGAATAAACCCAAATAAGAATAGCAACCCAGCGTATGACCATGTTCCGTGGTGCTATCGCTCCAATTAAGCCAGCAACCATAATGCCAAGTAATGCAACACGTTCATAGATACACATAACACAGGGTTGTAGTTTCATAACATGCTGAAAATATAAAGCCGCGCACTCGAGCATAAAGGCAATAAATGCCATGAGTAGCCAAGCGCCTCTTCCTTGCGAACAGTAGTTAAAAAATCTGAACATACTTAGTATCCTAATTGAGTAATGCGCACATTTTGCCCCTATCGGCCCGATAAAAAAAGCAATTAAAGTGAAATAATGCAATTTTAGAGAGGGTTTTACCTAACATTACAATTAGCCGTATTGGTGCACGGCTAATTGTTTAAAGTATAGTTATTGTGCGAACGTAATCAACCCGATGCTTTCCATCCAATGTGTGATGGGAACTAGCCAGAATTCAACCCCTAATAGCCCAACAATGGTCATTACGAAGGTATATGGCAGTGCCATCCACACCATGCGGCCGTAAGATAAACGGATCAGAGGTGATAACGCAGACGTTAATAAAAACAAGAAGGCAGCTTGCCCATTAGGTGTTGCAACAGAAGGGAGGTTAGTCCCTGTATTTATTGCGACAGCTAATAATTGGTATTGTTCCGTTGATACTAAACCTTCATTTGCCGCTTTTAAGGCTTCAGTAATATAAACCGTCCCTACAAATACGTTATCTGACACGGCAGAAAGTAGGCCATTAAACAGATAGAACAATGATAATTGTGACGATTCAGAGGATTGCAACACAAACTGAATAAATGGAGTGAATAATTGCTGGTCAATGATTACAGCAACAATGCTAAAGAATACGGTCAGTAATGCGGTAAATGGTAACGCTTCCTCAAAGGCTTTACCTAGCGCGTGCTCCTCTGTGATACCACAAAATGCGGTTGTCAGTACGATGACGGATAGGCCAATAAGACCAACTTCCGCTAAATGGAAAGCAAGGGCGACAATTAGCCAAATACCAATTAAGCCCTGAATGACCAACTGCGCAAGATCTTTTTTGGTGCGTTTCGCCGTCAGTTTTTTATCGTGCTCAGTTAAAATCTGACGCACAGAGTCTGGAAGTTCAGCACCGTAGCCAAATAACTTGAATTTTTCCACAACAAAACAGACGACTAAGCCACAAATAAAAACAGGTATAGTGACAGGCGCCATGCGGATATAAAAGGTAATGAAATCCCAGTCAACATGTTTAGCAATGATGAGATTTTGTGGCTCACCAACCATAGTCATGACACCACCTAGCGCGGTACCAATACCAGCATGCATCATTAAACTACGTAAAAAAGCCCTAAATTGTTCGAGGGTTTGTTTTTGTTCTGCACTTTTAATGAAACCATCATTTTGCAAGTCTGTGTTGCTAGGTTGATTAGAGGCATATTGGTGATAGATAGAATAAAAACCAATTGAAACACTAATGACGACAGCAATAACGGTCAGTGCATCTAAAAATGCAGATAAAAATGCACTCGCCATACAAAAAGCAAGGGAAAGAATGCGTTTAGAACGCACGTTTATCAACAGTTTGGTGAATACAAACAGCAGCAATTGTTTCATGAAATAGATACCAGCTACCATAAAAATCAGTAACAAGATAACTTCAAGGTTATTGCTAATTTCATGTGAAATTTGTGCAGGGGTGGTCATGCCGATAATTACGGCTTCTATAGCGAGAAGGCCACCGGGTTGCAATGGGTAACATTTGAGAGCCATTGCTAATGTGAATATAAATTCAACAACTAATAACCAGCCTGCGACGAAGGGACTGATAAAATAGAAGATAATAGGGTTAATTATTAAAAATATAATAATTGCTAATTTGTACCAATCAGGCGAGTTTCCCAGAAAATTTTTCAAAAAAGCCGTTTTTAAACTAAAATCCATTATGGTTCGTTATCCTCTTTTATGCGGATGTCGTGTATTGTGCTATACATACTACTCTTATCTTTTACGGATTTTAAGCTTATTTGCTAATTGATAATGTATGAATTATATGGAAATTCTATGATTTGCTTCACTCTTTATTTTTAGTCTAACTATATCAGGTGATGACAATCTGGTATGATTTGCCCAATATCCGTCTAAATGTTTGGAATAATAAAAATATGGTTATTAAAGCTCAAAGTCCGGCTGGTTTCGCGGAAGAGTATATTATTGAGAGCATATGGAACAACCGCTTTCCACCAGGTTCAATTTTACCCGCGGAGCGCGAGCTCTCGGAATTAATCGGTGTGACACGAACAACCTTACGTGAAGTGTTACAACGTTTGGCTCGTGACGGCTGGCTAACCATTCAGCATGGTAAGCCAACTAAAGTGAATAACTATTGGGAAACGTCTGGCCTAAATATTTTGGAGACATTGGCTCGGTTAGATCACGATAGAGTGCCACAGCTAATTGATAATCTCTTGGCTGTACGTACCAATATCGCTGCAATTTTTATTCGTACTGCATTTCGTAACAACCCTGAGCAGTCATTGGAGGTTTTAGCGGGTAGGGAAAAAGTTGAAGATAATTCAGATGCCTTTAGTGATTTGGATTATAACGTGTTCCGTGGGCTGGCTTTTGCATCAGGTAATCCCATCTATGGATTGATCATTAATGGCCTCAAGGGGCTCTACACAAGGGTAGGCCGTTATTATTTTTCTAACCCAGATGCGAGGCGTTTAGCGCTGAACTTTTATCAGCAACTGGCTAATTTGTGTCGTGAACAAGCTTATGACCGTATTATGGAATGTGTCAGAAATTATGGTAAGGAAAGTGGCACTATTTGGCATAGTATGCAAGGTAATATGCCTAGCGACTTAGCACACATCCGCTAAATTCGAATGACTCTATCACCAATTAAACCAGCTGATAATTTTTGCGGCTGGTTTTTTTGTTTTTTAAGCTTTAAAACGGCTTGAGGCTAGTTGTCAATTATTGGGGCACGCACAGGACTTAGCAGCAAGTGTCGTGTCTGAATAATCCACTTTCTTGTGTGATAGGTCCAAATCCACTCTATCAGTCCAATCCTGACCATCGGGAAGCGGATGGTCAGTTTTAAATAAACAATGGTAATCAACCCTTACTGGATAACTGTCTATGACGATGGCAGGGCTGAGGCATACAGAAATAGGTTTAGTGCTTAAACAGATAATATCTCCTTTATCATAAACTTGTGTTCTTAAAACGAGAGATGATTTACAAAGTTCATCGGCAAGACTCATCCCTGCAGATAAAAATAAAATAATAAATAAGGTAAATAATTTTCTTTTTCTAATCATGGGGATACCCTAAATTCTTATTGATTAATAAGATGATTTGGTTAGTTTATTTCATTATTAAGATGACTAATTCGATGGAGCAGTCAAATTATCTATACAATCATAATTTAAAGAGATAAAAAAATAGCATCATTAGTTTTGTTAAATGTTGTTAAAAATGGTTAGCGACATAATGTTTCAATATTAAAGTATTAAATACTGAATTTATTAGTTAAAGAAATCATCAATAATTGATTTTATTGGATTAATACATTGAAAATCAATAGGATATTAAATAACCTTAAAATCTTCAGTGAGAATATTCATCTGTAATGTAAATGAGATGTGAATCAAAATGGATTTATTATCTGTATTGTTAAAAGTGTTAATTCACCATATTGGCAAATAATTCCTAGAATATTATCCTAAAATAAATGATGCATACTTTTATTTTGTGGGGAAGCTATGAAAATTCTAGTGTTAGGTGCAGGAGTGATCGGTGTAACAACAGCATGGTATTTAGCACAAGAAGGGCACGAAGTGCTGGTGGTGGATAGACAACATGATGTCGCAGAAGAAACAAGTGCAGCAAATGCAGGGCAAGTATCCCCTGGGTATGCAACCCCATGGGGAGCTCCCGGGATCCCCCTTAAAGCCGTGAAATGGATGTTTGAAAAACATGCACCTCTGGCGATACGCCCAGATGGAACGTTATTTCAGTTGCGCTGGATGTGGCAGATGTTAAAAAATTGCGATATTCAACATTATGCAATGAATAAAAGTCGTATGGTACGTATCGCCGAATACAGTCGCGATTGTATTCGCCAATTAAGAGCAGATACAGGTATCGAATATGAAGCTCGTCAGGGTGGTACCTTACAGCTTTTTCGTACTACTGAGCAGTTCGATAATGCAGCGAATGACATTGCAGTCTTACAGCAAGAAGGTGTTCCGTACGAACTATTAGCATCAAATGAATTAGTTAAAGCGGAACCTGCGTTAGAATTTGTCAAACACAAGCTCACCGGTGGGCTGCGATTACCCAATGATGAAACAGGGGATTGCCAGCAATTTACCAAAAAATTGGCAAAGATGGCACAAAATGCTGGAGTTCAATTCAAATTTGGTGGCCATGTAGAACAGATTTTAACAGAAGGAAATAAAGTTAGTGGCATTAAAATTGATGGTGAAATTTTGCAAGCGGACAGATATGTCGTTGCAATGGGCTCTTATTCTACTTCAATGCTACAAACCCTAGTTCAAATTCCGGTCTATCCACTCAAAGGCTATTCATTGACTATGCCAATTATCGATGAACAGCGTTCCCCAATGTCCACCATCTTGGATGAAACATACAAAATTGCAGTAACGCGGTTTGATCAGCGCATTCGAGTTGGTGGAATGGCTGAAGTTGTTGGTTTTAATTTGAATATCCTGAAAAAACGCTGCGAAACATTGAAAATGGTGGTACAAGATTTGTATCAAGGCGGTGGTGATATTGCACAAGCACAATTTTGGACGGGCCTGCGTCCAATGACACCAGATGGTACTCCAATAGTTGGGCCGACAGCATACGGTAATTTATATTTAAATACTGGGCATGGGACACTGGGTTGGACAATGGCTTGTGGTGCAGGGAAACTGCTGGCAGATTTAATTTCAGGGAATACACCGGAGATAGCGTCTGATGATTTATCGGTATTTAGGTATCTTGATGGTTTTAATACCAAGCTGACTACTCATGGTGATTTAACACCAGCACGTTAAGTGTTTGATATTTGATACTATTGTAATTTTAGAATTAATTAAACGTACTAAGGAATTAAAATGCCGCGCCCAATAAGTGCTGTCATTCATCTACAGAATTTACAACATAATTTGTCTGTCGTACGGCAACATGTTGGAAAATCAAAAATTTGGTCAGTTATGAAAGCAGACGGTTATGGTCACGGCATCAAGCAAATTTGGCCTGCGCTAAAAGAAACGGATGGCTTTGGGGTATTAGATTTTGATGAGGCCATTTTATTGCGAAAAGAAGGGTGGAAAGGGCCAATTCTATTGTTAGAGGGTTTTTTCCAGCCTCAAGATTTACAATTAATTGACCAGTATAATTTAACAACTAGTGTTCATAGTGAGTGGCAATTATTCGCCATTGAAAATGCCCAATTTTCATCACCAATTTCAGTCTATATTAAGCTAAACAGTGGAATGAATCGGTTAGGTTTTCCACCGAACGATTACGAAAATGTCGTACGACGGTTATCTAAAATGCCGAATGTACGTAGTTTAACGTTAATGAGTCACTTTGCTAATTCAGATACCAAAACCGGCGTTGCTGAGCCTTTTCAACAAATCCAGCAATTTGAACACTTATCTTTAGAAACCTGTATCGCAAACTCAGGGGCAACACTGTGGCATAAACACACCCAATATGATTGGGTCCGCACGGGTATTTTACTGTATGGTGCGTCTCCAAGTGGAAAAGCTACTGATATATCTGGGTTGGGCTTGAAGGCAGCGATGACTTTACAATCAGAAGTGATTGCTATCCATGAAATTCCAGCAGGTCAATCAATTGGTTATGGTAGCCGGTTTACATCAACTAAACCGATGCGTATTGCGACAGTGGCGTGTGGTTATGCCGATGGTTACCCTCGGCATGCTGCAAATGGAACGCCTGTATGGTGTAAAGGTAAACGTTGTGCGCTATTGGGCGCGGTTTCGATGGATATGCTGACAATTGACATCAGTGATTGTGACGATGTTAAGCTTGGTGAGCGAGTAGAGATGTGGGGGCAAAATTTACCGGTTGATGAGGTGGCGCAAGCCGCGGGGACAATAGGTTATGAGCTACTCTGTGCGCTTGCAAAAAGAGTTCCTGTTTCTTATAAAAATAAAGTAGAATAATTATTAATCAATCACGCTAAAAACAGTTAGAATTTAGCTTTAAATGTGATTTTGATTACGAATATTGGGATTATAGCTATATTGATATAACATATAGCGGTGATCTATTTCTCATTATTTTTAGGTTAAATATATGTCTAAAGCAATTAAATTAACGACACTTGCTGTGGCTTTGAGTGTGTTATCTGGGGCCGCGTTTGCTGGAACTTGGTCTGTTGGGGGGTCAGTATTAGCGCAATCAACACCTTATAAAGGAATTAAGAGCCGTGATTATGTCACGCCAGTGCCTATTGTTAATTATGACAGTGAGAACTTCTATTTTCATACATTAGCAGCTGGTTATTACCTATGGAATGATACGCAAGACCAACTATCATTAGATGCTTTTTATTACCCGCAATTTTTTAAACCTAAAGACAATGATGATAAAGCAATGCGTGAATTAGACCGTCGCCGTGATACGGTGATGACGGGGCTGACTTATCGTCATAACGCTGATTGGGGTACGCTGAGAACGAATATTTCTGGTGATATCCTAGGTATCAGTAATGGTATTCGTGGTGAATTCGCCTATCTGTATGGTTTTGAAGGTGATAAGTGGTCAATCACCCCAGGTCTTGGTATTAAATGGGATAGCAAGAACCAAAACCGTTATGAATATGGTATTTCTTCAAAAGAATCACGTAATAGCGGTTTAAAACGTTATAACCCAGGTTCAAGTTGGACACCATACGTTGAAGTGACAGGAAATTATCGCTTTGATGAAAATTGGACGGTATTTGCAATGGGCCGTGTTGACCGCCTACCAAGTGAAGTGAAAGATAGCCCAATGGTGAATAAAGATGTTTCCGCCATTATGTGGACAGGTGTCACTTACACATTCTAAGTTTGTTATCGAAAGTTAAATTATTGAGCCCCTGATATCATTATGTTTATCAGGGGCTCAATTTTATCTATTTAGAAATCTTATACACTTAGACTGGATGATTAATCTTGCGGTTTATTATCGCGACTGACCATCACTAATGAAAGGCGAGCAGGGTGCTGTGCCTCACTTTTCATTGGGACATTAATCCTTGCCGTTTCTACACAAGCCATTTGTTTGTACCCATTATTTGGCATATCGTCCATACTGCATGATAACTCAGCCCAAGGGTTCCAACAGACAACATCACTATTATGGTAATGATGAATTTCTATTGTACGAGCCCATCCATCATCACGTAATAAGCTATATTCATCCGGTTCTGAATAAATACGGTCAGTATGTTTATTAAATTTGAGAGGTTCATTGGCATAAACTTCTTTATCTGCGACTTTATCGAAATAGTTACCGCCTAACCCATAGACGGTGGCTTTTTGAATATCACTGATATTGAAATAACTATGCAGTGCGGCAGTAGTTTCGAAATCCCCATAACTTTCTAGTTCAAGTTCACATGTTTCACCGAGTTTCATACGGAGGATCAGAGTGAACTCATGTGGCCATAATTTACGGGTATAGTCGGTATCCGTTAACGTGAAGGTTAAAATAACGCCATCTTCATGCTCATTATGTGCGGTGAATTGCCAAGGTAAAATTCGCGCAAAACCATGGCTAGGACTAGCAACAGGGCCGAACCAAGGCCAACAAATAGGGATGCCACCGCGGATAGCTACACCTTCTTTAAAAGCACTTTCTGAACTTAGCCATAAGCAAGGTTTTTGCCCTGCAGGTTGCCAATCAATAAGTTGAGCACCTTGTAAACTGACGGCCCCACGCACCTTAGGGTGCGAGATGACAATGAGTGGAAGCTCGCCGAGTTGGCGTTGAGTGATGTAAGCAGAGACTTGTTTAATGACTGGTAGTGCAAAAAGTTTGTCGTGCATGGTATTAGGCCTGTGTTAATGGAACAGTGTGAATACTCGTCATCTTTCAAACTGCAGCATTGCTGACTGTGTTCATTCACTTGAATTATTTAGAATCTCTATTCGGTATATTTAAAGGCGCGGTGACGCGGTGAATAGTATTCATTCTAAAATAAGTCATGTTTATAGCGTATCCAATAAGAGATCAACCATAAGCGATATAGCAGAAAATATGAAGTGTTAATTTGTTATTGGATACGATACAAAAGAGCCGCCAATCGGCGGCTCAGTTAGACAAATTTCGTTACAGCTCTTATTTAGAGATGTGAGCGATCAAGTCTAATACTTTGTTAGAGTAACCAGTTTCGTTGTCATACCAAGAAACTAATTTAACAAAGTTGTCGTTCAGTGCGATACCAGCTTTAGCATCAAATACTGAAGTCAGTTTCTCACCGTTGAAGTCAGTTGATACAACGTCATCTTCAGTGTAACCCAGAACGCCTTTCAGCTCGCCTGCTGCTGCTTCTTTGATTGCATCACAGATTTGAGTGTAAGTTGCTGGTTTTTCTAAACGAACAGTTAAGTCAACTACAGAAACGTTAGGAGTAGGTACACGGAAAGACATACCAGTCAGTTTGCCATTCAGTTCTGGAATAACTTTACCTACTGCTTTAGCCGCACCGGTTGATGATGGGATGATGTTTTGCGCAGCACCACGACCACCACGCCAGTCTTTATGTGAAGGGCCATCAACAGTTTTTTGTGTTGCAGTTGTTGCGTGAACAGTTGTCATCAGGCCTTCAACGATACCGAATTTGTCGTTGATAACTTTAGCCAGTGGAGCTAAGCAGTTAGTTGTACAAGATGCGTTAGAAACGATTTCTTGACCTGCGTAAGCTTTGTGGTTAACGCCCATAACGAACATAGGAGTATCATCTTTAGAAGGGCCAGTCAGAACAACTTTCTTAGCACCTGCTTGGATGTGTTTACGTGCAGTTTCATCAGTTAAGAAGATACCTGTAGCTTCAGCAACGACGTCAACACCGACTTCGTTCCATTTCAGGTTTGCAGGATCTTTTTCTGCTGTTACACGGATTTTTTTGCCGTTTACAACTAGGTGACCATCTTTAACTTCAACAGTACCGTTGAAACGACCATGAGTTGAGTCGTATTTCAGCATGTACGCCATGTATTCTGCATCGAGCAGGTCGTTGATAGCAACGATTTCGATGTCAGAACGCTCTTGTGCAGCACGGAAAACGATACGGCCAATACGACCAAAACCATTAATACCTACTTTGATAGTCATAGTATTTCCACCAGCTATTTATTCGTGAATTAAGTTGTAGTTAAAGTTACCAAAACCTTGCCAGCCGTCAAGCGGAATCGTGTCAATTATTGAAAAAAATCAATTCTGATACCACCAATTGCTTATTTGTCAGCCACTTCAGCGGCAAATACAGCCGCACGTATTATCGGGATTGTGCAGCATAATGAAACCATCTATCAGTGATATATGTGATACGGTTCACAAATCAAAACGGAAAGTAAGATGCTTCTTAGTTTAGAA
Organism: Providencia sp. PROV255; assembly: GCF_028478065.1. Classification (NCBI taxonomy): domain Bacteria; kingdom Pseudomonadati; phylum Pseudomonadota; class Gammaproteobacteria; order Enterobacterales; family Morganellaceae; genus Providencia; species Providencia sp. PROV255. Next base: position 237,861 of record NZ_JAMPMI010000006.1, read on the forward strand.
TAGTTTTACAGAAAATGTTGTTAATTTTTTGTTGATTGAAATTGATGTATGATAACCATTGAACATTTTAGTTATTTAAATATTTAGGTGTGACATGTCAAAAAAAGATAACCAACCTATTGATATTTCAGAATTAAATGAAATGCAGCGTTACGTTACACAGCAAGCAGGTACCGAGCCGCCATTCAGTGGCCAATTATTGCATAACCGTAAAGATGGTGTGTACGAATGTTTATGCTGTGGTTCACCTTTATTTATGTCTGAGAGCAAATTTGATGCAGGTTGTGGTTGGCCAAGCTTTTATCAACCCGTCAATGAAGAGGCTATCAAATACATTGAGGATTTCTCGCATGGGATGCATCGCATTGAGGTTCGCTGTCAACACTGTAATGCGCATTTAGGGCATGTATTTCCCGATGGTCCGCAGCCCACGGGTCAGCGTTACTGTATTAATTCAGCATCATTAAGCTTTATCGATGATGATAATGGTGAAAAGACCCGTGGATAAAGAGCTGAAGGGTGCTGAAATTTTAATATTAGAATGACAAAAACGATTCAGCTATCAGCTAAAATTAAGAATAATAAAATAACGTGTTAATTGCGTACTTGAAGGAGCCTTACCGTGAGCGTTGAAGTTAATCCAGAGCAACTTGAACAATTATTAGCAGTGATGACACCTGAAATCTATCAGCGCCTAGTAACCGCAGTTGAGCTAGGTAAATGGCCGGATGGGGTGATGTTAACGCCAGAACAAAAAGAGCATAGCTTGCAAATGGTATTATTGTGGCAGTCGCGGCATAACCATGACCCAGAGCATATGACGGTAGGGACTAATGGCGAAATTACGATGAAGAGCAAACAAGAGCTAAAAACGCTGTTTCAAGGTGAAATGTTGGCAACATTAAAACCGCAAAATAATGATGAGTAACAGTTACTCTGTAGATCTGTAGAATAGTTTGGTTATTCAATAGGGTGTTGTACAGTGACAGCGTCACTAAAACAAGTTTTCTCAATTGATATGAGAAAACTTGTCTACAAAGTCTGGGTTAATGCAGGTCAGTTAACGTGATTAACCTCGCGCCTTGCTTTTTCATTTCGTCTAAAGCTTCTTGGCTGTCATTGGCTGCAAGATTAACACCTCTACATCCATCCACTAGAACATCTACGCTATAGCCTAATTTTAGGGCATCTAACACGGTAAATTTGACACAGTAATCCGTCGCAATTCCCATAATAATTAAATGTGAAATGTGTTGTTCTTGTAACCATGCATGCAGGCGGGTTTGGCTAATTTTATCGTTATCGAAAAAGGCACTATAGCTATCAACCTGTGGGTTTTCCCCTTTGGTGAAAGTTGCACTAATCAGTGATTGATTTAAATCTGAGTGTAATTTAGCGCCGTGCTCACCTTGTACGCAATGAATAGGCCACCAAACTTGTGTAATGCCATTTAGCTCACCGACTTCGCCAATTTGAGTATTTGAATTAGCCGCAAAACTAAGATGTGTCGCGGGATGCCAATCTTGGCTTGCAATGATGTCTATCTGTTTTTGTTGGCAAATAGCCATCGCCTTATTAGCAACATCAATAACATGTTCACTTTCATTTACTGCTAATGTGCCACCGGTGCAAAAATCGTTTTGTAAATCGACTAACAGTAATGCTGCTTTCATTGTGTCCTCAGTATGTTATCTGTTATTCATCAGCATAGCTCAACTCGCCGCGTAAATTATTCTGCATTAACTCTCGGATTAAAGCGGGGGTATAATTTTGGCTTAGTAAGTAGTGCAATTTACTTAAGGCGGCTTCAAAAGTCATGTCGTATCCACTTATCACACCAGCTTCTGCAAGAGCGTGTCCTGTGGCATAGCCTTCCATATTAACACGGCCAGAAATACATTGTGTCAGGTTCACCACAATAATGCCTCGGTTCGTTGCCTCGCGAAGTATACGTAGTAATTCAGGCTGTTGAGGGGCATTACCGACACCGTAAGAGCGCAATATAAGCGCTTTGACAGGTTGTTGGAGAATATTGCGAACAATCTCAACCGAGAGTCCCGGATAAAGTGTAACAACACCGATAGGTTGAGGTGTAATTCGGTGGCTTTTAAATTCACCTATGCCAATAGGTGCAGGGCACGTATTGAATGTACGAATATTGATACCCGCCTCCATTAAGGGGGAGCAGTTAGGTGAGCTGAAAGCATCAAAGCCGTCAGCATGAGCCTTAACGGTGCGGTTACCGCGATATAATTTGTTATTAAAAAACAGCCCGACCTCATTAACAGGGTAATTGGCCGCTAAATATAAGGCATTTAATAGATTTGTTTGCCCATCAGAACGTAATGCTTCTAATGGTATTTGTGACCCTGTCACGATCACTGGCTTTTTCAAGTTTTCAAACATGAAAGATAAGGCTGAGGCGGTGAAAGCCATAGTATCAGTGCCATGTAATATAACAAACCCATCATAAAGTGGATAATTTTCCCGAATATCATCAGCGATGAGCTGCCAATCTTCAGGAGTGATATCAGATGAATCAATCAACGGTTGATGCTCACGGATGGTAAACTCAGGCATTTCAGGGCGGTGAAACTCGGGCATTTGAGCTAACTGAGTTTGCAAATGACCAGAAACAGGAACATATCCCTGTGGTGAATGGCGCATGCCAATTGTTCCACCTGTGTAGACTACATAAATTGATTTCTTCTGCATCTTATTACCTAATTTATCCAACTTATCGAAGGAGAATGATTATCAGGATTTTGACGCATTTGTTAGCGTATTACTATCGTTAACTTGCGAATAATTAGATTGATATGGGGTTATTGATGAGTTTGTGAGAGAAATCCCCTTCATTAACGCTGAAGGGGATTTAGCGATCAGTTAATTTCCGCGCAATTTAAGCAAAATGCGTAGCGGTTTTGAGGGTCATTCATTTTTAAGAAAAACTGAGCTTGCTGGCGGATATCCGTTGCGACTGCTGGGGGCAAAAACACCTGTAGTACATCCGGCATCGCAGCTTGAACGCTAGTGGTTAATTCAAGCAACAATTGATCCATGAAAGTCATCTCAGGCTTCATCCAATCTAGCTTAACATCAGTGAGTTTAGCGAGTTCTGCGGCTTTATCTATCGCAGTATCAAAATCACCTAGCTGGTCTACAAGGCCATTTTTAAGCGCGTCTTGCCCGATCCACACACGGCCTTGAGCGATTTTATCTATCTCTGCAGGTGTTTTATGGCGAGCTTTCGCGACTAAGCCAATAAATGTCTCATAACCATTTTCAATAGTAATTTGCATCATGTCAGCAAATTGTGGGCTAATCCCTTTAGTCAGAGAAATATCGGCTAATGGTGATGTTGATACTCCATCAGTATACACCCCAATAGAATCTAAAGATTTTTCAAAGGTATTGATCACACCAAATATACCAATTGAACCTGTCAGTGTGTTTGGACTGGCAATAATATAGTCAGCTGGAGTCGATACCCAATACCCGCCAGATGCTGCCATTCCCCCCATAGAAACCACCACGGGTTTACCGGCAGCATGGGCCGAAGCCAGTTCACTGCGGATCAAATCAGAAGCGCTTACGCTTCCCCCCGGGCTATTCACGCGTAACACAATTGCTTTAATATTATCATCAAGGCGAGCATCACGAATTTGTGCTGCGATGGTATCGCCTCCTGCAATCCCAGCCGTTTGCGGGCCATCCATGATAGCACCTTGAACAACAATCACGGCGATATTGCCACTTTGATTCGCATTGGTATCTGTTATTTTAGCGGAGTAATCATAGATACTAATATTATTGAATTGTTTATTTTCTTTATTCCAGCCAAAGTGTTTACTGAGTAAATCTTCAACTTCTTCGTTTGTATAAAGTTTATCAACCAATTTTTGTTTTAAAGCATATTGCGCGCTATCGCCTTTGACAGAACGTAATTGTTCTAAAATAGCATCAGCTCCAGGGAAAATTTGCGTGCTGGTAGTATTGCGGTTTTTGGCGATATCTGCGAGGTAATTGTTCCACAGGGCATCCAACCATTGTTTATTGGCCAAACGTGCTTCAGGGGACATTTCATCACGCATTAATGGCTCAACTGCTGATTTATAGGTACCAACACGGAAAATATGGCTACTGACTTTAAGTTTTTCTAACAGTGACTTGTAATAAAGGCCATTAGTTGCGAAACCATATACCCCAACAGCACCTTGTGGTGTGAGGTAGATATCATCAGCGTAACTGGCGAGATAGTATTGTGATTGGCTATAACTGCTACCGATGGCGTAAACCTGTTTCCCTGAACTTTTAAATTCATTGATTGCTTTACCGATATAAGCCAGAGAAGGTTGGTCGGCGCCAACTAAATCATCTAGGCGTAATACCATTCCTGTAATACGGTCATCATTTGCGGCGGTACGAATAGTATCAACGATGTCGAATAATGAATTTTCTTGCATGCGGCTATTTGAAGTACCAAGTAGTTCACGGCTCATACGACCAAATGGGTCTGGAGCAGAAACTTGGTCTACGATAACGCCCTGCAAATCAACATACAAAGCACCAAAATAATTTTTTTCGGGTTGAGTTTCTGTTTGGTAAAGCGCAATTGACCCAATAACGACAAAGAATAATACTAAGAAAATGGCGTTAAAAACGAATTCCCTAATAAAGTTTAGTGCTCGCCAGCTAATTCTAAAGATGGTAGCGATGATGTCCCAAAGTTGACGCATGTTTTCTCCTATCCTGTATATTTTGCACCACACGGGTGTTAGCTTCACTGGTTTGCCGTTGACTTATGGCACAAACTATTTTTGGATATTACATAAATATGTCTTTCTACAGTTGGGCTATTTCCGCCTGTAGCATGAATTTACGACAGTATACTCAAAAGCAAATCCGTTACCCGATCATCACATCGAATTGTTGATGTCTTAGTTGTATCAATACAATTAGTTGCAACTGCGGGCTATTTTTATGCATAACAAAATTATGATCAGCAAGGTACAATGCTTCAATGATATTTTTCATGTGTGACAAATGATACAATTCAATGAATTTATAACGTAATTTTACCTAGCGAATAACCGTTATTATTGTATTAGTGTAAGCGATTTTCCTTTAAGCTGAAACAATAGATAGCGTGGGTATCATTATCTAATTGAATGATTATCATATCAGTTTACTCTTAAACGGAGACAAATATGGATGCTTTAACCCTTTTGTTGAACCGCCGTTCAGCTTCAAGACTCACATCACCAGCACCCCAAGGTGAAGAACTTAACAATATACTTGCTGCGGGGATGAGAGCACCTGATCACGGAGCTTTGAAACCATGGCATTTTGTTGTTATGCAAAATGAAGGTATTAACCGCTTCAGTGAGCTATTAGAAAAAGCGGCAATTGAAGGGCAATTAGGTGCTGAAGTAGAAGAAAAAGCACGTAACGCACCTTTTCGCGCTCCACTCATTATTACTGTAATTGCGAAATTAAAAGACCATCCGAAAATACCACAATGGGAACAATTAGTTGCTGCGAGTTGCACTGTACAAGCAATGCAGATGGCTGCGGTTGCTCAAGGCTTTGGCGGTATATGGCGCTCAGGAGCATGGACAGAAGATGCCGTGGTTCGTGCGGGATTAGGTTGTGGAGATAACGACCGTATTGTTGGATTTCTTTATTTAGGTACGCCAGAGCTTAAAGCACCAGCAAAAGTGCAAACACCTGATATGACAGGCTTTGTATCTTATTTCTAATAAAGAGAATAATAATGACTGAAAAAATTAGATTAACGCAATATAGTCATGGTGCAGGCTGCGGCTGTAAAATTGCACCGAAAGTATTAGAGCAAATTTTACACACGGAACAAGCAAAATTTCATGACCCACATTTGTTAGTTGGAAATGAAACGAAAGATGATGCGGCGGTTTATGATCTCGGTAACGGGATTGGTATCATCAGCACGACAGATTTTTTTATGCCGATCGTTGACTCTCCGTTTGAGTTTGGCCGTATTGCTGCAACTAACGCGATTAGCGATATTTTTGCTATGGGTGGAAAACCGATTATGGCAATCGCTATTTTAGGCTGGCCAATTGCTAAGTTACCGCCTGAAGTGGCTCGTGAAGTGATTGAGGGGGGCCGTGCTGCTTGTGCGGATGCTGGCATATCATTGGCTGGAGGGCACTCTATTGATGCACCTGAGCCTATTTTTGGTTTGGCAGTTACAGGTGTTGTGAATACGGAATATGTGAAGAAAAATAGTGCTGCAACAGCAGATTGCGAACTGTTCTTGACTAAACCGCTTGGGATTGGCGTTTTGACAACGGCAGAGAAAAAAGGGGTACTTGCGCCGGAACATCAACACTTAGCGGCAGAAACCATGTGCCAAATGAATAAGTTAGGAGCGGTGGTTGCGCCTTTAGAGGGAGTGACGGCTATGACGGATGTAACCGGTTTCGGTTTATTGGGACATTTAAGTGAGATTTGCGAAGGGTCTAAAGTTCGCGCTGAAATTTCCTTTAGTAAAGTCCCTAAATTAGCCAACGTCGAAAAATATATTGAAGCAGGTTGCGTTCCTGGTGGAACAACCCGTAACTTCGACAGCTATGGTCACCTTATTGGCCCAATGAGTGATATGCAACGTCAGCTATTGTGCGACCCACAAACCTCTGGTGGCTTACTCATTGCAGTAAAACCTTCCGAAGTCTCTAAAATTAAAGAGATTGCACAGCAGCAAGGTGTTTTGTTACAGTCTATCGGTAAATTATTACCCCATCAGGATAATGTTCCTTTAGTTGAAGTGATAGATTAATTTATGCGTTTGTTTATTGCGGAAAAACCGAGCCTTGCAAGGGCCATTGCAGATGTATTACCCAAACCCCATAAACGCGGTGATGGTTTTATTCAATGTGGTGATGGCCAAACCGTAACATGGTGCATTGGCCACCTTTTAGAGCAGGCGGAACCCGATGCTTATGAACCTCGGTACGCACGTTGGAATCTTCAGGATTTGCCAATTATCCCGGATAAGTGGCAATTGAAGCCCCGTCCCGCAGTAACTAAACAATTAAAAACCATTGAAACATTACTGAAGCAAGCTTCAATAGTCGTCCATGCAGGAGACCCCGATAGAGAAGGTCAACTGCTGGTGGACGAAGTGCTTGATTTTTTAAAGCTCGATCCTGAGAAACGCAAAGCCGTAAAACGTTGTTTGATCAACGACCTTAACCCACAAGCCGTTGAGCGGGCAATTGACCGCTTAAGAGAAAATCGTGAGTTTATCCCTCTTTGTGTCTCCGCCTTAGCGAGAGCACGGGCAGATTGGCTATATGGCATCAATATGACTCGTGCTTATACACTATTAGGGCAACGAGGTGGATATCAAGGTGTTCTTTCTGTTGGGCGGGTACAAACGCCAGTTTTGGGCCTAGTTGTTAGGCGCGATGAAGAAATAGAAAATTTTATCCCTAAAGATTATTTCGAGGTGAAAGCCCATATTGTTACGCCAAAAGATGAGCGTTTTGTAGCAATATGGCAGCCAAGTGACTCCTGTATTGATTACCAAGACGAAGAAGGGCGTTTGTTCCATCGGCCGCTTGCAGACCATGTGGTATCGCGTATTGAGGGGAAGCCTGCCATAGTGACGCAATATCAGGACAAGCGCGAGTCTGAAATTGCACCATTGCCTTTCTCTTTGTCGTCTTTACAGATTGAAGCCGCTAAAAAGTATGCGTTGAGTGCACAAGAAGTATTGGATATATGCCAACGCTTGTATGAAACACATAAGTTAATTACTTATCCTCGTTCGGATAGCCGCTATTTACCGGATGAGCATTTTGCAGGGCGACACAGTGTATTGAATGCCATTGCTGTGCATCAGCCTGATCTCACTGAATTTGAACTGCCAGAGTTAGATAAAAAGAATCGTTGTTGGGACGATAAAAAAGTGGACGCCCACCATGCAATTATTCCAACTGCAAAAACGGCAGCAGTAAAATTAACGGAAAATGAAAGTAAAATTTACCAACTGATTGCACGTCAATATATTATTCAGTTCATGGCGGATGCGGTTTACCGTAAGTGTACTATTGATCTTGAAATTGAAAAGGGTAAATTTATTGCAAAAGCTCGGTTTCTTGCTGAAGCGGGCTGGCGAGTTGTATTAGGCAATAAAGAGCGCGATGCTGAAAATGATGGTATGCCTTTGCCAGTTGTGAGTAAAAGTGATGAGTTATTATGTGAGAAAGGGGAAGTTGTCGAACGGCAAACGCAGCCTCCGCGCCCTTTTACGGATGCAACGCTATTATCAGCAATGACTGGGATTGCTCGGTTTGTGCAAGATAAAGCATTAAAAAAAGTATTGCGAGAAACGGATGGGCTTGGTACGGAAGCGACTAGGGCGGGCATCATTGACTTACTATTTAAGCGCCAATTTCTCTTCAAAAAAGGGCGTTACATTCATTCCTCTCCGGCAGGAAGGGCTCTAATTCATGTTCTACCCGATATGGCAACATTACCGGATATGACTGCTCATTGGGAGTCCGTACTGACTCAAATTAGTGAAAAACAATCACGTTATGATGATTTTATGCACCCGCTAGGTCAAACATTGATGCAATTAATTCACCATGCACGCCAATTTACAAATTTGAGGGCATTTCGAGAGTTACCAGCCCCATCAGTAAAAGCAGGGAAAAAAACTGCAAAAACAGGCAAGAAGAAAACGAAAAAGAAAGAGGATTAGTTGAGTCTGGCAAACCAATAAAAGGCGCTTTAAGCGCCTTTTTGCATGATAACTAGTGAGGAAATTTATTTTGTTAGGTCAAACTCAGACCACACCGGTGCGTGGTCTGATGGTTTTTCCATTCCGCGAATATCATAATCAATACCCGTTGCGATACAACGTTCAGCAAGGTTATTTGAGGCTAGTAATAAATCAATACGTAAACCGCGGTTATCATCAAAGCCCTTAGAACGGTAGTCAAACCAAGAGTAGCAATCAGCAACATCAGGATTTTTAGCTCGGTATGTATCGACCAAGCCCCAGCCTAACAATTTAGCTAACCATTCACGTTCTTCAGGTAAAAAAGAACATTTTCCGGTTTTTAACCAACGTTTGCGGTTTGCATCACCAATACCGATATCCAGATCGGTTGGGCTAATATTCATATCACCCATAATGAGTAATTGAGACTCAGCCGTTTGTGTTGATGTAATGTAATTTTGTAAATCTTGATAGAATTTTTCTTTTGCTGGAAATTTAGTTGGGTGGTCGCGGCTTTCCCCTTGAGGAAAATAACCATTAACAACAGTCAATGGGCCACGCTCTGTTTGAATGTCAGCCATGATAATACGGCGCTGTGCGTCATCATCGTCAGTTGGAAAGCCTTTGCGGACAGCAATAGGTTCATTTTTTGTTAAAAGAGCCACACCATAATGGGCTTTTTGGCCGTGATAAAAAACATGATAGCCGAGCTGACTAACCTCTTCATAAGGGAACATATCATCATGGACTTTTGTTTCTTGTAAGCCAATAACCTCAGGTTGATGTTTTTCGATGATTGCAGCGAGTTGGTGAGGACGAGCTCGGAGGCCATTGATATTGAACGATATGAATTTCATGGTTTTTTATCACCTAGTTTTATGATTATTATGCGTATTCTACCAGATGGTAGCAATACTGTAACCCCGAGTAGCATGTTTCAACGATTAGGTTGTTTTATAGCCAATAACGATTATGATAAAAATGGTCATTACATAACTCATTCTTGGTACAATATCAAAATTTAGCGTTTAATATAAAAGTTATAATAAATTTAGTTAAACAAAAAATATTATAATTAATTAAATTTATTATGGGTGCTAGAATTTAATTTCTGATTAAAATTAAATTAATAATTTCAATATTAACTAGTTTTAATTTCATTTAAAGTCAATTGGTTATTTATATTTTAATGTGATTTAATAGTGGAGGCATAAAAAATAATTAATCGAAACAGTATAATATATTGCTTTGTAATGATGGAAATTATAAAAATACTTTTATGAAATATTGTTAATCATTCAATAAAAAATCAACTTTGACTTTTTATTTTTTGGATTAATTTATGGGCTAATCAATATAATTATTAATGAGAAAGTTAAGTATGTTGATTAACATTTTAATAAATGGAATGGGGTCATAGATATGTTCTTTTCAAGAAAATTAGAGGCGTTTATGGCGGTTGTTGAGAATGGCTCGTTAAGCAAAGCGGCAAGAGTGATGAACCGTACGACACCTCCCATCGCGAAGTCAATCAAAGACTTTGAGACAAGCCTAGGTAAACGGCTTTTTAAACGAGAAAAATTTGGAATGACATTAACTAAGGATGGCCAAGAGCTTTATAACGATCTAAGAGATCTTTATTTACAGGAGAAAGAAATAACGAAAAAACATTTTTCAGGTTATATAATCAATGAGGCTAATATTTATTATGACTGGGGAAAGGAAAATCATTTAATTAATTTATATCAATCAGCACATCAAAATAATGTACAAGTAAATATATTAAGGTTTAATTATGATGAAGTAGATGAAATTGTCGATTATGATGGAAATACACTTATTCTTAGTTCAGAGCAGGTTGTCAGCGAACGGTTTTCATTACAAAAAATAATAGAAAATTCACCATTAGGTATTTATTGTCGGAAAGAACTGTATGAAAAATTTCATTATGATCTTGTTACATTATTACAAAAAAGTACCTGGTTATGTGACCCCGCATTTTATAAAAGTTCTTTAATGAGCGATTTATTAGCAAAAATTGAAACGGTTGATAATAAAACGAGCGTGAGACAAATGGATAATATTGGCTGTTGCCAAAGTTTTATTCAAGATGGTGACTTTATAGGTATTATAGACCACTATCCAGAAGAAGAATTAATTGATAAATCATTAATTTATATACCATTAAACAAGATTTTGGGGAAAAGTGTTTGTTACATTTATAAATCAAAATCACACTCTAGTGTACTAAATCGTTTTATGGGTGTTGTTGATAAATTAGGGGGGGATGTTAATTAAATGGTGGTGGGAGAAGGATTCGAACCTTCGAAGTCTGTGACGGCAGATTTACAGTCTGCTCCCTTTGGCCGCTTGGGTATCCCACCAGATTTTGAGTTGCTGTAATCATTGACAGCGGGCGGCATCATATCAAATGACGCGCCGCTGTAAAGCATTAATTTTCAATAAAATGGTCGTTTGCTGTTTTTTTATTCTTAATGCGTGTTAAATCTACAAAGTGTTGTTAAATAAGCCACTGTGTTGGCTTATAAAATAATGGTGCGATTACCATATACAAATACACGTTGAGCTAAGACCCAGTAAAGGGCATGGCTTAGTACATTTTTTTCAACGTCACGTCCAGCACGCATCATATCATCCGCTGTGAATGTATGGTCTACATTAATCACGTTCTGTGTAATGATTGGCCCTTCATCAAGGCTGTCATTAACAAAATGCGCTGTAGCACCAATAATTTTTACGCCACGCTCATAAGCTTGGTGATAAGGACGGGCACCAATAAAGGCAGGTAAAAACGAATGGTGAATATTGATAATCTGGTTTGGATAATGCTGAACAAATGCGGGCGTTAATACGCGCATATATTTAGCCAACACAACGTAGTCAGGCTGATACTGGTCAATCTGTGCTGTCATTTTTTCGTCATGTTGTTCGCGAGTTAAGCCTTCATGACTAATATGGTGGAATGGGATGCCAAATTGTTCGACTAAGTTTCTTAGCGTATCGTGGTTTCCAATAACAGCAGCAATTTCAACATCCAAGCCATCATAAGCACTTTTCATGAGTAGGTCGCCCAGACAATGTGCTTCTTTGGTTACCATGACGACAATACGACGCCGGCCTGCAGTGTTTAATTCACGTTGAGACCCAACAGGCAATGCATCGTCGAGATCCGCTAATAATGTTTCATCGTTGAAAATGCCTTCTAACTCAGTTCTCATGAAGAAACGGCCAGTGTGATGATCAACAAATTCATTATTTTGTACGATATTGAGTTGGTGTTTATAGCAAATATTGGTGATTTTCGCGATTAATCCTTTCGCGTCAGGGCAAATTGTCCTGAGAATTTTCTTTTGTACAATTTTGTGTTGCATGAAACAGCCTAATCCTTAACTAACAAAGCGATATAAAAAACGACAGATTGTGTATTAAATGTGTCTCATTAGACAGGCATTAAATAAAGGGTAATTAGTCTGGGTGCCCACACTTTTTATATTTTTGACCAGAGCCACAAGGACATAAATCATTACGACCGATTTTTGGGGTAATGCCGTCTATATAATACCAACACGAATCCATCTTAATAAAACGCGAACGTTCATGAATAAGCTGCTTATGATCAGCTTTTTCATCAATAAAGCAAGCCGAAAATTCGACATAAGCTTCATCGGGATTTTTAGCATAAGAAGAACTAATAACACGAAGACCACACCAGCGTGTCTTCGAAAAACTATTTACAATTTCGTGGTGCCATTCTTGAGCATGGCAATCCGGGTGCCATGTTTTAATCAGATAATCGGCATTTTGGTGAACATAAGCGCTATATCTGGAGCGCATAAGCTGTACAGGCGTCTGTGGAATAGATTTTCCTTGTAAAAAAGGGGCGCAGCATTGTTCAAATTGTGCTTCGTTGCCACAGCAACACCTATCTTCTACTTGTGATTTCATAACACTCTCTATAAAAATAAGTATAAGATTGAAAAGTCACTATACTTAAATGATGGCGAATAAATGATTTTATCGTATGAATAATTGTATTGTTAATTAAACCAGGCTTTTGCAGTAGGTATCTTATGAAAAATAGAAAAGTACTCATAATAGAAGACGAAATCACCTTCTGTACAATTTTAAAAAATTACCTCGAAACGCTGGGTATTGAGATCTATACCGCAGATAATGGTCAATTAGCAATAGAGATGTTAACAATAAACGGTATCACCCCTGATATCATTCTCTGTGACCTTAATATGCCGATAATGAATGGTGAAGCGTTTATGCGAGAGCTTATTGCTCGTAATATTGATATTCCAGTCATTGTGATTACGGCAACAACTGATTTTACTCAGTTAGATAGAATGTTTCGTTTAGGGGCTAAAGATGCTTTGCTTAAGCCAATAAAAAATTTAGATGAAGTTAAAGTGACCCTACTTTCTGCACTGTATCCTGAGAAAAATAGCCTAACAGAGCTAATGGGAGAGGAAATTCATCAGATTTCTACATTAATGCAAGATCATACTCAAGATATGTTGACGGTGTTGAAGCAGTTACAACCGCCAGTAAACCAAATTATAAATAATTACCGAATTAACTATCGCCAACTTAATGAAGCTAACCGCTTTGGTTTATTATTAGACTTAGCTGCTATTTCAGACAGCCAAATAGGATTTTACTGCATTGACACTGAGCGCTCTCCCCAAGAAGGTATTATGGCTGCTTTTTTGATTCGTGTTGTGTTCAATGACCTATTAAAAAGTGCGGTAAGCTACCCAGAAAAAAAATTACCTAATATTGATAGGATTATTAATCAAATAAATTATTTACTAGAGGATTCGGGGTTTAGTGGGCAATTTCCTCTCTTATTGGGGTATTTTAATACACAGAATAAAGCAATTATAATGGCGAGTGCGGGCTTAGAAGCGGAAATAACGACAGAAAATACGCATGTTAAGTTACCAAGAAGTCTTCCCTTAGGTACACTTAAATTTTATCAATCTAACCATTTAGAGGTAAAAGGAAATGCTTGGCAGTGTTTAATACGTAATAATAGTCAGAAAATAAAACTTATGTTTAACCCGGAGACATAATTAATGTCTAAAATGCATGCATGTGTCATCTAAATAACTCTATTCAGACTCGTCGCTATTTATTCATAAATATTTCCTGATATACTTTTGCGCACTTAAAATGCCTCTTGATACTTTAGTGAAATTTGAGAGGCAAGGATGATATCTGGAGTGATAAAAATGACACAGCGCAAGGTGCGTAAAGCGGTAATCCCCGTTGCAGGCTTAGGTACACGTATGCTTCCTGCAACAAAAGCTATTCCAAAAGAAATGTTGCCAATAGTCGATAAGCCACTTATTCAATATGTTGTTAATGAGTGTATTGCTGCGGGGATCAATGAAATTGTTTTAGTAACACATTCATCAAAAAATTCCATTGAGAACCACTTTGACACAAGCTTTGAGTTAGAAGCTATTTTAGAAGCGCGTGTTAAGCGCCAGTTATTGGATGAGGTTCAATCTATTTGTCCAAGTCATGTAACGATTATGCAAACGCGACAAGGAATAGCAAAAGGATTAGGGCATGCAATTTTGTGTGCTAAACCGTTAGTCGGTGAAGAACCTTTTGCGGTTATTTTACCTGATGTCATTTTAGACCGTTACAGTACAGATTTAACTAAATTTAACTTGCGTGAAATGCTCGAACAATATGAATCAACAGGTGCAAGTCAAATTTTAGTTGAGCCAGTCCCTGAAGAAGATGTATCTAGCTATGGTATTGTGGATTGCAGTGGAGAAACGCTAGCACCTGGGGATAGCAAAAGAATTGTTCGTATGGTTGAAAAACCAAAACGTGAAGAAGCTCCATCTAATTTATCTATTGTTGGTCGTTATGTTTTATCTGAAAAGATTTGGGATGCATTAGCTAAAACAGCTCCCGGTGCTGGTGATGAAATACAATTAACTGATGCTATTGCATTAATGATGGAAAATAATGAGCCTGTAGAGGCCTACCACTTATGTGGTAAAAGTCATGACTGTGGAAATAAATTAGGTTATATGAAAGCATTTGTTGAATATGGAATGCAGCATGATGCGTTGGGTGAAGAGTTTACTCAGTGGCTGAAGAAATTATCAGCGTCATTGAATGCAGCAAAATAAAATTTCACAATAAATTTTTATTAAAGGCTAACTTAATTTGTTAGCCTTTTTTATGCGTGAAAAAATAAATTATTAACAATAAACGTCAGGTATTAAGGCGTATCGCTCTGATTTAGACTGTTTAGTTGCTACTCATTATAAGTGAGAGGTGTACAAAAATTAACATATAACCCCATTACATAAATAAAATCACTGAACAATATTTAAGTTTATCTAATTAAGCTTACATATCTTTACTACTCTGTTTTATTTATCATGATTATTTGATTGGTAGTATAATACAGCGCAAAGGCTTAAACAGAACAGTTAATTGAAGTGGGCAGTAGTTATGCGGCTTTAGTGCTAAAAAAGGGAGCTATAATAGCTAAGCGCTTTTTCTTAGTAGAGGTTAATATAAAATAATATATAAAGGTTGAAACAAAAACACCCTTATAAAAGGGTGTTTAGAATACATGTATAGGCTATTAGATTAAGAAATCATCTAAAGATTTGCCTTGTTCTTCAATGGCAACTTTGATTACTGCTGGAGTACGGCCTTGGCCTGTCCAAGTTTTAGTTTCGCCATTTTCATCAACATATTTATATTTAGCTGGACGTGCAGCACGTTTAGCACGGGTGCTAGTGCTTTTACCTGAGTCCATTGTTTGCAGAAGGTCATTTAAATCGACGCCTTGCTCAAGAATCATTTCACGAACTTTTTCCAATTTACGGTTACGTTCTTCTAATTCCGCGCGAGCTTGGCTCTCTTCATCACGACGTTCTTCAACAACGACGGTTAATTTTTCCAGCATTTCTTCTAAAGATTCTAAAGTTACTTCGCGAGCTTGAGCACGAAGAGTACGGATGTTATTTAACGCTTTTAATGATTCGCTCATTTTCCTGGTCTCAAATTATTTGTTGGCATGTGTACAGTAATAATAGAATGCTATTTTAAATTCTGCAATAGCTAAATTACTTCCTTAGTTTAAAAGTAATCTTTAACGAATGCAATTTTTTTACAAAAGAAAAATAAACTTTTCGTAGATATATATATAGCTATTATCAATAACTGAACTAAACGAAAAATAGGAATAAGCCAAAATCTTAGTGATTAAATAATTCAAAAAAGAAGAGGCGTGTCTCATTTTACTTTTACTCGGAATGAATTGAAGGGAAGGTCAGGCTTAAATTTTCTTTTTTTGATGATGCTTTTTAGCGGAATGTGCTTTAGTTGAAACTGTTTATAGTTAATATCAAATTGATTTTTATTGCATACGTGCTAAGTAATATTTGCAATAAGGTACAAGTTGAGCCCCAAAAAAAAGTTAAATTTTCAATAAGTAAAGGGCATCTACACCAATATTGTTAATCCTCAAGTATGTTTTATGGTAAAATTATTATGTATATTAATTTTGAGGGAACAGCCAAATGGCTCAGCTTTACTTTTATTATTCAGCAATGAACGCGGGAAAATCAACGTCATTATTGCAATCATCGTATAACTATAATGAAAGAGGAATGCGTACGGTTATTTTTACGGCAGAGATAGATAACCGTTTTGAACAAGGAAAAGTCTCATCGCGAATAGGTTTATCTGCGGAAGCGTTACTATACTCAACAACAACAAATATGGCCGAGTTAATCAAAAAAGAAAATAGTGTACAAAAAGTACATTGTGTTCTTATTGATGAATGTCAGTTTCTAACAAAAAAACAAGTTGAAGAATTATGTGACATAGTCGATAACGAGGATATTCCGGTTTTATGTTATGGATTGCGTACCGACTTTGCAGGACAATTATTTGAGGGTAGTCAATATTTGCTTGCTTGGGCTGATAAATTAGTTGAGCTAAAAACGGTTTGCTATTGCGGGCGTAAGGCGAGCAAGGTATTACGTATAGGAAGTGATGGGGTGCCTGTATATGAAGGCTTACAAGTTGATATAGGTGGTAATGAAAAGTATATCTCTGTTTGTCGTAAGCACTATTCAGAAGCAATAAAACAAGCTCAGTTGATGAATGAGGGCGTTATACCTAAGCAGCCACTTCATTTTCGATGAGCAGAAATATTTTGGTGTAGGGACTAAAATAGGCTTCGGTTATCGGATTATTACGGCAGTTAATGAAATCAACTCAGTGGGTTAAATTATTTTATATGATATTGATTTTATGTATTCTTGCTGTCATCCATTTCAAATAGTGAAACAAAAGGCACTACAATAATTGTAGTGCCTTTATTTTAAATAATGTTTAACACATTATTTCTTAGCGTTTTTCTTTTCTACTTCTTTTTTTACGGCTGTTTTTTTCTGAGGCGCTTTTTTTTCCTCTTTATCAATCACAGGCGTATCTTGATGCTCAACAAACTCACGACCATAATAAGAATCCAGTAATAACTGTTTAATTTCAGAGATTAAAGGATAGCGGGGGTTTGCTCCTGTACATTGGTCATCAAATGCATCTTCAGAAAGTTTATCTACACGGGCTAAGAAGTCGGCTTCAGTTACACCAGTCTCACGAATAGATTTAGGAATGCCTAAATCAGCTTTCATTTCCTCCAACCATGCGAGTAATTTTTCAATTTTCTCAGCAGTCCGATCTCCAACTTTAGTAAGCCCTAAATGATCTGCAATTTCTGCATATTGGCGACGTGCATGAGGTCGATCGTATTGGCTAAACGCAGTTTGTTTTGTTGGGTTATCATTAGCATTAAAACGGATAACATTACAAATTAATAATGCGTTCGCAAGGCCATGAGGAATATGGAACTCTGAACCAAGTTTGTGAGCCATTGAGTGACAGACACCTAAGAATGCGTTTGCAAATGCAATACCCGCAAGTGTTGCTCCGTTATGTACACGTTCTCTTGCAACAGGGTTTTTAGCGCCTTCGTGGTAACTGGCTGGTAAATAATCTTTTAATAAACTCAGGGCTTTAAGTGCTTGTCCGTCAGTAAATTCATTTGCTAAAACAGAAACATAAGCTTCCAATGCATGGGTGACAGCATCTAAACCACCAAAAGCCGTTAACGATTTAGGCATATTCATGACTAAGTTCGCGTCAACAATTGCCATATTTGGTGTTAATGCATAATCCGCTAATGGATATTTTTGGCCTGTTTTATCATCAGTCACTACCGCAAATGGAGTCACTTCTGAACCCGTACCGGAGGTCGTTGTGATAGCAACTAATTTAGCCTTAACGCCCATTTTAGGGAAACGGTGGATACGTTTACGTATATCCATGAAACGTAATGCTAATTCCTCAAAATGAGTTTCGGGGTGTTCATACATAACCCACATAATTTTAGCCGCATCCATTGGTGAACCACCACCTAATGCAATAATGACATCAGGTTGGAATGCTTGCATTTGTGCTGCACCTTTACGAACAACCGTTAATGTCGGGTCTGCCTCAACTTCAAAGAAAACATCAGTTTCAATCTGATGTTTTTTGAGAACGCTAACGACTTCATCAACATAACCATTATTGAATAGATAGCCATCGGTTACGATAAAGGCGCGTTTTGCACCGTCAGTTGCAATCTCTTCAAGGGCGATAGGTAGACAACCACGGCGGAAGTAGATTGAGTTCGGAAGTTTATGCCACAACATATTTTCAGCTCTCTTCGCCACAGTTTTGGTATTGATAAGGTGTTTTGGACCGACGTTTTCAGAGATGGAGTTACCCCCCCAAGAACCGCAACCTAGTGTAAGAGAAGGCGCTAATTTAAAGTTGTACAGGTCACCAATACCGCCTTGTGACGCTGGCGTATTGATTAAAATACGCGCAGTTTTCATTTTTTGGCCAAAATAGTTAACTCGCTCATGTTGGTTATCTTGGTCAGTATATAGGCAAGAGGTATGGCCAATTCCCCCCATTTCAACTAATTGTTCTGCTTTTGCAACGGCATCTTCAAAATTCTTACCACGATACATGGCTAATAATGGAGACAGTTTTTCATGGGCGAACGGTTCTGACTCATCAATAGTTTTTACTTCACCAATTAAGATTTTAGTTGTTTTTGGCACGCTAATACCGGCCATTTCGGCAATTTTATAAGCAGGTTGACCAACAATGGCGGCGTTTAGGTTGCCATTTTTTAAGATGATATCTTGAACTGCTTTGAGTTCTTTTCCTTGTAGCAGGTAGCCACCATGGCTGGAAAAACGCTCGCGAACTTGGTTGTAGATTTCATCCACGACTACAACGGATTGTTCAGATGCACAAATAACCCCGTTGTCGAATGTTTTTGACATCAGAATAGACGCGACAGCACGTTTAATATCTGCCGTTTCATCAATCACCACAGGGGTGTTACCCGCACCAACTCCGATAGCGGGTTTACCTGAGCTATAAGCGGCTTTCACCATGCCTGGTCCACCTGTCGCTAAAATCAGGTTAATATCAGGATGGTGCATTAAGGCATTGGATAACTCAACAGAAGGGGAGTCAATCCAGCCAATAATGTCTTTTGGTGCACCCGCTGCAATAGCAGCATCCAGCACGATTTGTGCTGCACGGTTAGTAGCAATTTTGGCGCGAGGGTGCGGAGAAAAAATAATAGCGTTACGTGTTTTTAAGCTAATGAGTGATTTAAAAATTGCGGTTGAAGTCGGGTTAGTTGTTGGCACAATACCACAGATAATACCAATCGGCTCAGCTATCGTAATTGTCCCAAATGTTGGGTCTTCAGATAGCGTACCACAGGTTTTTTCGTCTTTATAAGCATTGTAGATATACTCTGAAGCAAAGTGGTTTTTGATCACTTTATCTTCAACAATGCCCATTCCAGATTCTTCGACAGCAAGTTTTGCTAGGGGGATACGTGCGTCAGCAGCAGCGAGGGCAGCGGCTCTAAAGATTTCATCAACTTTTTCTTGGGAGAAAGTTGCGAATTCACGTTGAGCTTTTTTGACACGAGCAACGAGTTCATTGAGTTCGGTAACGTTAGTTACGGACATATAGATTACTCCTGATAAATGTTAAACTTTTTAAGCCAATGAGCAATGCATCTATAGAACGAAGAAATGCTTAAAGATGAAAGTATAGATGTAATCTATAATAACGCTGCTCATCATCGCTTATTGGCTTAAAAACCTTATTCAATATTGAGTTAATATCCTAATTAGCTCTGTCTATCAGTTAAGAGTAGATTAACAAAACGGTAATTAAATAAAGTGATCTAAATCACGAAAATGCTAAGCTGACTCCTTTCAGCACGTGTATTTATGCACAAGTTGAATAAATGTTGTTCATCTATTACTTAATTTAATATTATCAAAACAATTCGTGCGGATAATCTATGTCTATCTAACTAAATATTAAATAAATTTAGCAAGTTAAAGAAAATATTGTTTTACTCAAGGAAATTAATAACATCGGTGGTAAAATTATGAAAGGTATCAATGAATCTCTAAAGAGAATTGCTTAAGGAAATGAATGGGTGAGTAGCGCATTACTTGATTTATCGGGTTATATTAAATTTTTTATTGGTTTATTTGCACTTGTAAACCCAGTTGGCATATTACCTGTGTTTATTAGTATGACAAACTATCAAAGTAATGCTGGGCGAAATAAGACTAACACCATTGCAAATACCTCAGTTGCGATCATTTTATGTACATCATTATTAATTGGTGACTCAATACTGCAATTATTTGGTATTTCAATTGATTCCTTCCGTATTGCTGGGGGGATTTTGATCGTCACAATCGCGATGTCAATGATTAGCGGTAAAATTGGTGAAGACAAACAGAACAAGCAAGAAAAAACGGAAACTGCGGTTAGGGATAGCATTGGTGTTGTACCTTTAGCTTTACCTCTAATGGCGGGGCCTGGTGCAATAAGCTCTTGTATTGTATGGTCATCTCGTTGGCATGGTTGGCAAAACTTTTTAGGCTTAGCGTTGACGAGTATCGCTTTTGCCTTTTGTTGTTGGTTATTATTTCGTTCAGCGTCTTTATTGGTTCGTTACTTAGGTCAAACAGGGATCAACGTAGTGACTCGTATCATGGGGTTATTACTGATGTCGCTGGGAATAGAGTTTATTGTGACGGGTGTTAAGGCCATATTCCCAGGCCTATTGTAATCTCATTTCTTTTTATGGCTGCAAATCGGCCCTATTGCAGCCATACCCACTGCTAATTTACCTCGTATTACACATATCAGTTTTGCTATTCAGATAGCATATTTCCCTTTTCTTTAATTGGCTGGCTAAAATTTTAGCTATCAATAATCACGTCTAAAAAAATGATGCCTGTAATTATATGTGGCATTTATTGCTAAAACAGGGATAAAAAGTAAGGAATTGTGAGCTATGTAAATTTATTCACTATTCTAATTGGCGTTTGTTAATGATATGTTTGGAAATGTGCTTGGGGGCTATCTTATAGTATATAACCAATATTTTATTAAATCATTGTAATATAAGTGAATTATAATTATGCCACCTGTTTTTTTAAAACTTACTTAAAATTTTTAACTAACTAATGTTAATTAATTGTTTTAATTATTTGAGTTCATTAAGTGGATTGCCCATAAGGAAATAGCGGTACTAGGGCTTAAATATTAGCATAAAGAAGGTTGCTAGTGAGGTTATAGCACCATCAATGAATCATGAGGGATAGGATGTTCAAATCAACACTTGGTTTTGGTGTACTCTCTTTATTATTTGTTACGTTACAGGCAAGTGCCACAGAAAAAGTAAAACAGGTTATTACAATTAACAATGGCTCAGAAGTGACTTCACTTGACCCCCACAAAGTGGAAGGGGTGCCAGAAAGCAATGTGATATTAAACTTATTAGAAGGTCTAGTATATACCGATGTAGACGGTAAATCGGTTCCTGGTGTTGCTAAGAGTTGGAGTAATGAAAATTTCACCACGTGGATTTTTACTTTACGAGATGATGCAAAGTGGAGTGATGGTTCGCCAGTAACCGCTGAAGATTTTGTGTATAGCTGGCAACGCTTGTCTGACCCAAATACCGGCTCGCCTTACTCTAGTTACTTACAAAATGCATATATTTTAAATGCAGATGCAATTTTAGCAGGGAAAATGCCAGCAACAGCGCTGGGAGTGAAGGCGCTTGACCCGCAACATTTACAAGTAACGCTTAGCCACCCTGTGCCTTATTTTGTAGATATGCTTTCCCATACATCTATGAAACCCGTGAATAAATCTGCAATTCAACGACATGGCGATAAATGGACCCAGCCTCAAAATTTTATTGGGAACGGGGCATACGTATTGGATAACTGGGTGGTAAATGAACGTATTGTTGTCAAAAGAAATCCATTTTACTGGGATAACCAGAATAGCCGTATTGAGCAAGCGACCTTTTTAGCGATTAGTTCCGAAGTGAGCGATATTAATCGTTATCGTAGTGGTGAAATTGACATATCTAATTCTGCAATCCCACCTGTTTTATATAAAAAAATGCAGCAAGAAAGGCCTAATGAGTTATATGTTCGGCCTTATTTGTGTACGTTCTATTACGAAATTAATAATCAAAAAGCGCCGTTTAATGACCCGAGGGTGCGTGAAGCTATAAAACTAGGGTTAGATAGAGAAACAATCACTAACAAAATTATTGCGCAAGGGCAAAAAGTCGCTTATGGCTTTACGCCAACCTTTATTAATAATGGCAATTTTACATTACCTAATTGGGCAAATTTATCGGCGGAGCAACGTTACCAACGAGCAAAAGATTTGCTTTCACAGGCCGGTTATAACAAAGAAAACCCATTGAAATTTGCATTACTGTACAACACTTCAGATCAAAATAAGCAGCAAGCTATTGTTGCGGCATCCATGTGGCAGAAAAATATTGGCGCACAAGTTACGTTGCAAAACCAAGAATGGAAAACATCATTACAAAGTCGTCATGAAGGAAACTACGATGTTGCTAGGGCGACATGGTGTGCAGATTACAACGAACCAACCGCCTTTTTGAACATGATGCTGTCTCAAAACAGTAATAATACCTCTTTTTATAATAATCCGGACTTTGATGCCTTACTTGAGAAAGCGTTAATTGCACCAGATG
Source organism: Providencia sp. PROV255 (assembly GCF_028478065.1). NCBI lineage: Bacteria > Pseudomonadati > Pseudomonadota > Gammaproteobacteria > Enterobacterales > Morganellaceae > Providencia > Providencia sp. PROV255. The sequence goes on from NZ_JAMPMI010000006.1 coordinate 260,843, forward strand.
CTTCATCTCGTCATGCGATATACCAACAAGCGGAAGCTTTGCTAGACAAGGATTCGGCTATTGTTCCTGTTTATTATCGTGTCAGTGCTCGAATGATAAAACCGAGTGTTAGTGGATTTAAAGGTAATGACCCTCTTGATTATACGGATATTAAACGGTTATATATAAATGAACCTAATTAATAATATCTAAATAATTATAAAAAGTGTTCATCTCGTAGGTGAACATGCATCAACACACAATCATAATAATATATATGGGAGTAACCGATAAGATGAGTAAATCAATCAATAAATCGATTATTGCACTTAGCGTAATGGCTGGGTTAGCAATGGGCTCTATAGCAACAAGTTTTGCTGCAACGGTTCCTGCTGGTGTTGAACTGGCAGAAAAACAGGTAATGGTTCGTAATAATGGTTCAGAACCTCAATCTTTGGACCCACATAAAATTGAAGGGGTGCCTGAATCCGCTTTAGCGAGAGATCTTTTCGAAGGGATCACTATAGTGGGGCCTGATGGTGAAATTTTACCTGGTTCGGCAACCAGCTGGGAAAATAAAAATTTTACAGAGTGGACATTTAAAATTCGTGATGGCGCTAAGTGGTCTAATGGTGACCCTGTCACGGCAGAGGATTTTGTGTATAGTTGGCGACGATTGGCTGACCCTGATACCGCATCGCCTTATGCAAGTTATTTGCAATATGCTCACATCCAGAATATTGACGATGTTATTGCGGGTAAGAAAAAGCCGGAAGAACTTGGTATTAAAGCCCTTGATGATAAAACCCTAGTTATTACACTGAGTGAAGCCGTCCCTTATATTCCTAAATTATTAGCGCACTCATCTATGTCGCCAGTCAATAAAAAAGTCATTGAACAACATGGCGCTAAATGGACGCAGCCACAGAATTTTGTGGGGAATGGGGCATATAAATTAAAAGATTGGACGGTAAACGAGCGCATTGTATTAGAACGTAGCCCAAGCTATTGGGATAATGCGAATACGGTTATTGATCAAGTTACATTTTTACCTATTTCTTCAGAAGTCACTGATGTTAACCGCTATCGAAGTGGTGAAATTGATATGACATACAGTAACTTACCTATCGAGCAGTTTAAAAGCTTACAACAAAATATGCCGAATGAGTTACGTGTAAACCCGTATCTCTGTATTTACTATTATGAAATTAATAATGAAAAACCGCCGTTTAATGACCCTCGTGTTCGTGAAGCGTTAAAGCTATCTATGGATAGAGATACGATTACATATAAGGTCAAAGCGCAAGGGGATATTCCTGCATATGGTTTCACACCACCATTTACCAGCGGTATGAAAACAGAAAAACCGGATTGGTATGCGAATATGACCCAAGAGCAGCGTAATGAAAAAGCGAAACAGTTGCTAGAAGAAGCGGGATATAACAAAGCCAACCCATTAAAATTCAATCTATTGTATAATACTTCAGACTTACATAAGCGTATTGCCATCGCAGCTTCTTCTATGTGGAAGAAAAATATTGGCGCGCAAGTGAAACTAGAGAACCAAGAGTGGAAAACCTTCTTAGATAGCCGACATCAAGGTAACTATGATGTCGCGCGTGCAGGCTGGTGTGCCGACTACAACGAGCCTTCTTCCTTCCTGAATATGTTACTTTCCTACAGCAGTAATAATACGGTTCATTATAAAAATACAGATTTTGATGCGGTGATGAAAAAAACATTGCAAGTCAAAACAGATGATGAACGTGCAGAACTCTATCAACAAGCCGAAAAATTACTCGATAAAGACTCCGGTATTGTTCCTCTTTACTACTATGTTAACACGCGTTTAGTGAAACCTTATGTCGGTGGTTATAGTGGCAAAGACCCATTAGATAACCTGCATACAAAAGATTTATACATTATTAAACACTAATACAGTTGCTCTGGCTCCATTTATTGGAGCCAGATATTCGCCTATTTAGGCAATAGAAGTAGGAAAGAGCGATGTTGAAATTTATTTTTCGTCGGTTGTTAGAAGCCATCCCGACTCTTTTGGTTTTGATTACCATTTCATTTTTTATGATGCGATTAGCCCCAGGGAGTCCGTTCACTGGCGAGCGGAAATTGCCACCGGAAGTGATGGCAAATATTGAAGCTAAATATCATTTAAATGACCCAATGTATAAGCAGTATTTTAATTATTTAATTCAGCTTTCCAAAGGTGACTTTGGTCCATCATTTAAATACAAGGATTACAGTGTTAATGATTTAGTTGCTAAAGCATTTCCGGTCTCAGCAAAATTAGGGGCAACGGCATTTATTGTTGCTGTTTTGTTTGGGGTATCCGCAGGGGTGATAGCCGCACTAAACCAAAATACCAAATGGGACTTTACAGTCATGGGGTTTGCCATGACGGGAGTTGTTATCCCAAGCTTTGTTGTCGCACCGTTATTGGTGCTGATTTTTGCCATTCATTTGAAATGGTTTCCTGGCGGTGGTTGGGATGGAGGAAACCTAAAACATATGGTGCTCCCCATGGTTGCGCTTTCATTAGCTTATATCGCCAGTATTTCCCGTATTACACGTGGTTCGATGATCGAAATTATGCATTCTAATTTTATTCGTACTGCTCGAGCAAAAGGGTTACCGCTAAGAACTATCATTTTACGCCATGCACTCAAACCAGCGTTGCTTCCCGTACTCTCATACATGGGGCCCGCCTTTGTGGGGATTATTACCGGGTCAATGGTAATTGAAACTATTTTTGGGTTACCAGGGATCGGCCAACTCTTTGTTAATGGTGCACTTAATCGTGATTATTCACTGGTATTGAGCTTAACGATTTTAGTTGGGGTACTGACAATTACATTTAATGCAATTGTCGATGTTTTGTATGCAGTTATTGACCCTAAAATTCGTTACTAAGTCGGAGAAACACGATGCTATCGAATCAAAAAAATAGTGAAGCTCTGGCGAATTTTTCAGAGCAGCTCGATATTGAAGGGCGCAGTTTATGGCAAGACGCAAGGCGCCGTTTTATGCACAACCGTGCGGCAATTTTCAGCTTATGTGTCTTATTTTTAATTACTTTGTTTGTCATTTTTGCTCCCATGTTATCGCCGTTTTTGTACGATGATACCGACTGGGAAATGATGTCAATGCCACCTGATATGGCAACTGGACATTATTTTGGCACAGATGCTTCAGGCCGAGATCTATTAGTGCGTGTCGCGATTGGTGGGCGTATTTCCTTAATGGTGGGCGTTGCAGCTGCGCTAGTTGCCGTGGTGGTAGGAACTTTATATGGTTCATTAGCTGGCTATGTGGGTGGAAAAGTGGATTCCATCATGATGAGGATATTAGAAATTTTAAACTCCTTCCCATTTATGTTTTTTGTGATCCTCTTAGTGACCTTGTTTGGTACCAATATCTTACTGATCTTTGTGGCCATTGGGATGGTGTCGTGGTTGGATATGGCGCGTATTGTTCGCGGGCAAACACTCGGATTAAAGCGCAAAGAATTCATTGAGGCGGCATTGGTTTGTGGCGTTAGTACACGACAGATTATTTTACGTCATATTGTTCCTAACGTTTTAGGTGTCGTCGTGGTGTATGCCTCATTATTAGTTCCAAGTATGATTTTGTTTGAATCATTCTTAAGCTTTTTAGGTTTAGGCACACAAGAGCCATTAAGTAGTTGGGGGGCTTTATTAAGTGATGGAGCTAACTCAATGGAGGTCACACCATGGTTGCTACTGATCCCCGCAGGTTTCTTAGTCATTACGTTATTTTGTTTTAACTTCATCGGTGACGGGCTGCGTGACGCGCTCGACCCGAAAGATCGCTAGAGGGAATAATATGTCAAATAACCCAATGAAAAGCCCTCTGTTATCCGTGAAAGATCTCAGCGTGACATTTGCGACCCAAGATGGTGACGTTACCGCCGTAAATAAATTGAACTTTGAATTAAGTGCGGGGGAAACGCTAGGAATTGTTGGTGAATCCGGTTCAGGAAAATCACAAACAGCTTTTGCTCTGATGGGCTTGCTTGCCAAAAATGGCAAGATTAATGGCTCTGCTATATTTAACGGCCGTGAGATCTTGAATTTAAGAGAAAAAGAATTAAATCGGATGCGAGCGGAAGAAATTTCAATGATCTTCCAAGACCCAATGACATCATTGAATCCTTATTTGAAAATTGGTACACAGCTGTCAGAAGTTCTCATGTTACATAAAGGCATGAGTAAAAGGGAGGCTTTCGAAGAATCAGTTCGTATGTTAGATGCAGTTAAAATGCCTGAAGCACGTAAGCGGATGAATATGTATCCACATGAATTTTCAGGAGGAATGAGACAACGAGTCATGATTGCAATGGCATTATTGTGCCAACCCAAGTTGTTAATTGCTGACGAACCTACGACGGCACTTGATGTGACAGTGCAAGCGCAAATTATGACTTTGCTCAATGAGTTAAAACACGAGTTTGATACTGCGATTATTTTGATTACTCACGACCTTGGGGTCGTCGCTGGGGTATGTGATAAAGTTCTCGTAATGTATGCGGGACGCACGATGGAGTATGGTACCGCTAAGGATATTTTTTATCAGCCATCTCATCCATATTCACTTGGCTTGTTAGCTGCCGTTCCTCGCCTTGATGGGGATGACGAGAGTTTAGCGACCATTCCAGGTAACCCGCCTAATTTACTACGTTTACCTAAAGGGTGCCCATTTTCACCTCGTTGCCAATACGCCGTTCAGCAATGTGTTGAACAAGAACCTGCATTAACCACTTTTGGTCAAACGCGGTTACGTGCCTGCTTTAAACCGCTGGAGGAGTTGGTATGAGTACCCATGAAAATAGACCAGTATTGTTAGAAGTGAATGATCTTAAAGTCCATTTTGAGATTAGAGACAAAAAACAGTGGTTTTGGCAGCCAAACAAAAGCCTCAAAGCTGTCGACGGCGTTACACTGCGTTTATATGAAGGTGAAACATTAGGCGTGGTTGGGGAGTCGGGGTGTGGAAAATCTACTTTTGCTCGAGCGCTCATTGGGTTAGTGAAAGCGACTGATGGTACTGTAAGTTGGCTTGGGCAGAACTTATTAGGTAAAACCGCTAAAGAGTGGCGCAGTGTTCGCAGTGATATCCAAATGATTTTCCAAGATCCATTGGCTTCTCTTAATCCGCGAATGACCATTGGTGATATTATTGCCGAACCATTAAAAACATATCATCCTAAAATGCCGCCATCACAAATCACAGAAAAAGTGAAAAAAATGATGATGCGGGTTGGTTTATTACCAAACTTAATTAACCGTTATCCCCATGAATTTTCCGGAGGGCAATGTCAGCGTATTGGTATCGCAAGGGCATTGATTTTGGAACCTAAATTGGTAATTTGCGATGAGCCCGTTTCTGCATTAGATGTGTCAATTCAAGCGCAAGTTGTTAATTTATTGCAAGAATTACAACGTGAAATGAAATTATCTCTCATATTTATCGCACACGATTTGGCGGTTGTTAAGCATATTTCTGACCGCGTGTTAGTGATGTATTTGGGGCATGCCGTGGAGCTTGGTACCTATGATGAGGTATATAATAACCCACTACACCCTTATACACGCGCATTGATGTCAGCGGTGCCAGTTCCTGATCCCGATAAAGAAAAAAATAAGGTGATAGAGCTTTTAGAAGGTGAATTGCCATCGCCAATTAATCCGCCTTCAGGCTGTGTATTTAGAACCCGTTGCCCATTAGCCGATGACGAGTGCGCAAAAACTAGGCCATTATTAGAAGGGAGTTTCAAACATGCGGTGTCTTGTTTGAAAATTGACCCTCTTTAGTTTGTTATAGATGCCCAACAAATTAAAAACAGAGCCAAGTGCTCTGTTTTTTTATCGAATAATCTGAATAGTGATATTCCTATTTTTTCCACAGAATATGGTGAAACGGTTTAGAAGGGTGGCGGCTAATTAATATGCGAGCAAAGATATCTTCTAGCTCGGCATCAGGGGTTTGAGCTAACCCGATAACCACTTCACTAAACTGCGCTAATTCAATGTTATTATTAATAATATCTTGCCAGTTATGACTAAAGGGGACAATTTCTGCAGCACCTAACTCTTCGAACTGCAAAGCAAAAATTAACTGGTCAGCGGGTTCTAAATTATCCATTGCCCCTTCAAGAAAAAGGTCATAAGCGATTTCAATGATGTCATCTTCATCGATTAACGGTGTGTTTTGTATTTCAGTCATGACCTTTCCTAATAAACTAAATTTATAACAATGGACTAAAGAAGTAACAAATGCGTTCAACGACACGGTTCCAGAAAGGGCGTTGTTCCCACTCTTCGATTTCTAAACGTGTTGACCGCGCAATATAATCATACTGAACTAACGTGAGATCGCTACCAAAACTTTTATCGTCAATGACCACGGTGATTTCAAAATTGAGCCATAAACTGCGCATATCAAGATTGACTGAGCCAACTAGGCTGAGCTCGCCATCAACTAATACACTCTTGGTGTGCAATAAGCCATCTTCGAATTGGTAAATCTTAACACCGGCAGCTAATAATTCACTGTAAAATGAACGGCTTGCCCAGCGGACAAGGAATGAGTCATTCTGCCTTGGCATAATAATACTGACATCAACACCCCGCATTGCTGCCGTGCAAATTGCATGTAAAAGGTCATCGCTAGGCACAAAATAAGGAGTCGTCATGATCAGTTGTTTGCGTGCAGAAAACATGGCGGTCATCAGCGATTGTTGAATCAACTCATCAGGGAAGCCAGGGCCGGAGGCGATAATTTGTGTTGTATGCCCATTCGCTTGTTCAAAAGGCATAATATTACTATCAGGCGGTGGTGGAAGTACGCGTTGGCCAGTTTCCATCTCCCAGTCAAAAGCATACACAATACCTAACGTGGTACTCACTGGGCCTTCCATACGCACTAAAATGTCAACCCATTCACCAACCCCTGAATCTTGTTTAAAATAACGAGGGTCAACCATATTCATACTACCTGTATATGAAATATAGTTATCGATAACGACTATTTTACGATGTTGACGTAAATCCATTCGACGCAGGAAGAAACGCATCAAATTAACTTTTAGTGATTCTATAAACTCAATGCCTGCAGCACGCATTTTTTCGGGATAATCACTACGGAAAAAGTGCCAACTTCCTGCAGAGTCCACCATAATACGGCATTTAACACCTCGTTTTGCAGCGTTGAGTAATGCTTCGGTAACTCCGTCAACTAAACCACCCGGTTGCCAAATATAGAAGACCATTTCAATTGAGTGCTGAGCATTATTGATATCATTGACTATCGCTTTTAATGAATCTTCACAAGTGGTTAAAAGTTGAATCCTATTACCTTTAACCCCAGCAATGCCTTGGCGTTTTTCAACTAATTGAAATAATGGCTCAGCGACGGGGCTGTTATCAGTGGCAAAGATATGTTTTGAATTTCGTAGATTTTCTAACCATGTTGCGACAGAAGGCCACATATCATGAGCTTTATCAACTCGACGTTTACCGAGGTGAAGTTCACCGAAGGCGACATACGCAATAATACCGACTAATGGCAGGATATAAATGATCAGGAGCCATGTCATGGCTGAGGTGACCGGCCTTCTTTTGACTAAGATGCGGACTGTAATTGCTGCAATAATTAGCCAATATAGGAAGAACAAAAGCCAACTCATAAGTGTATAGACGGTTGCCATAACGGGTCAGATGCCTCACTGATAAGAAAAAAGGTTCAAAAAAAGATAGTTTAGCTAAAAAAACTATTAGTAAAATATCAACTTAATAGAATTTAGCAAAATTCTGCAGTAAAAGCTTCGTGAAATAGAGTAATTCGTAAGGAAAAAATGATTGTGTAAGGTGATATTATTGTTGTGAAATTAAATATTGTACTCTAAGCGTATATAAAAAGTTCCTCTTGGTTCTTTTTTTCAAAGGAATATAATATTTTTTTCTAATAATTTTTAGACGATTAAAGGACACAATTAAATGAGACGTAGTAGGCATGAAGTAGGGCGTTGGCGTATGTTAAGACAATCCCTACGCCGCCGCAGACGCTGGCTAGAAGGGCATTCAAGGCGAAACATGCGCATCTATGCAATGCGTAAAATTGATATTTACCATCGTCGACATTCCCTGCTTTTTACCCAATGGATTGAGTAAGGTTATTACAGCGCGCACTCACATTTTTCACTTTGTATGACAAACCTTATTGAATATGATTGCTATTTGCATTTAAACTATCAGTCATATTCTTTTTGGTAGACAGGTGTAGGGTAGAAATTGCATATGCGTTGGATGCGTTGGACTTTAATTATCGTCATTTCATTATCTATTCATGCAGGCCTTGCAATGGCATGGATTTTTAATCAACCTAATTTGGCTAGAGATCCTGAGCCATTGACGATTGCTATGGTTGCTTTTGCTGCCCCTGAACCTGCTTCTGAACCTGTTGAGCAGGTTGAAACACCGGTAGAGCCAGAACCTGAACCCGTTATTGAGCCAGAGCCTGAACCGGTGGTTGAACCCGTTATTGCATTACCTAAGAAAAAACCTGAGGTGAAGAAAAAACCTAAGCCAAAACAGGAAGAAAAGAAAAAGATTAAAGAAGATGTTAAGCCGGTTGAAAAGCAATTGGCTATGAATAACCTAAAATCAGATGTTACTGCACCGAAAACGAATAACAACCCAATAAAGACAGCTAACAATACTGGGGCAAGTAATAGTCAATCAACCAAAAAGGGTGGCCCTAGGGCTCTGCATAAACAAGCTCCTTCCTATCCTGAACGCGCACGTCGCTTAGGTAAAGAAGGGTATGTGAAGGTTCGTTATGATATTGATGATGGTGGGCGAGTGACAAATATTGAATTTGTTGAAGCTTCACCTAAAGGGTTATTCGAGCGCGATGTTAAACGGGCTATGAACCGTTGGACTTTTGAAAAGCAACCTGCAAAAGGCTATGTGACCGAAATTTATTTCAAATTGGATGGAACCGTAAGCCAAGTATAAGTGTTCTTTTCTTGCAAAATAAAAAAGCACCTTTAATTAATGAGGTGCTTTTTGTTTTATTTATATTTTAAGATAGGTATTAAAGTTTAGTCTGCGTGTTGCTCAGAACTGGCTAATTGAAAATGCTGCTTTTCTTTGGGTAATGAACGAGAGGTACTATCGTCATTAACGGCAACATAGGTAAATACAGCATCAGTTGCACGATAGCGGTGGCCAACGGGCTCGGTTGCTACTTTTTTTACCCAAACTTCAATATTAATTGTAATTGAGCTTTTCCCTGTTTTTAGGCAGCGTGCGTAGCAACAAACAACATCACCGACGGCAACAGGCTTTTGAAATTTAATCCCATTTACCGCTACAGTAACTACTCGTCCTAGCGCAATTTCTTTCGCTAATATAGCCCCACCTATATCCATTTGTGACATCAGCCAGCCACCAAAAATATCACCATTCGCATTAGTATCTGCGGGCATGGCTAATGTACGTAAAACCAACTCACCGTTCGGCAATTGCATATCAGACTCTTATTAAAAGGGTTATTACTTTTGATTTTGCATTTATAGCAAATTACATAGGTAATAGTAAACCTGAACCTCGTAGTTATTGATTGATAATGACTATTTGAGTGAATTGCTGCAAAAATAAGACAAATATGATATCTATTATTAATAAACGGCTTCTAAATATGATAAAAAGCTCAACTTTTGCAAAGAAAAAGCAAGAAGTGTTTTTTATATTTAGTCAACTGATTGAATTAGCTATACTCAGTAATATGAATATTATTGATTAATTTAGAGGTATGAAATGAGATTGTTATTGGCAATATTATTACCTTGGTTGCAATTTTTTACGATAGGGCGCCCCTTTGCTGGGATTATTTGCTTAATTTTGCAGATCACGTTGATTGGTTGGTTACCAGCCGCCATTTGGTCGGTATATGCACTATCACAGTACAATACAGATAAAAAAATTGAAAAAGCATTTGGTGACAAGCGCTATTAACATATAAAAAAAACTGCTAAGCGAGATGCAATTAGCAGGTTTTTAACTCTATTTATAAATTATTCTTCGTGTTTTTCTACAGGCTCTTTAACCATATTTTTAAAAATATAGACCACACTCAGTACTGTAAATATTAATGTTCCTGCTGTTAGACCAAAGACTTTGAAGTTAACCCAGATATCTTGAGCCATCCAGAAAGCAACATAAATATTCAGAAGTGCACAGAAAATAAAGAAAATAGCCCATGCACTATTAAGTTTATTCCAATAACTATCTGCAAGTTTTATTTCTTGGTTACTGCCTAACATGCGCTGAATGAGTGGTTTTTCAGTAAACCATTGGCTAAAGAGTAATGCACCAGCAAATGCAGCATAGATAATAGTGACTTTCCATTTAATGAATGCATCACTATGGAAAATAAGAGTTAAAGCCGCAAAACCCATTACGATTGCACAGGTAATTTTTGCAACTTTTTCAACTTTCTTATAAATAAGATAAGTTGCTAATAACGCTAAAGGAGTGGTCACCATTAATGCGCCACTCGCATAGAAAATATCGTATCTTTTATAGACAATAAAAAAGATTATCAAAGGAATAAAATCAATAAGTTGTTTCATAACAGTGAATACAGCGCCTCAACGTAAAGATAATGGAGTAGTTTAACCGATTTTGGCTTTAATTGTTAAAAGTTTGCACCTTTTTACCAATAAACATGCTTTGTTACCAATCATATTTGCACTATTTTACGATTATTTGACTTACTTCTAGATAAACTTTATTAGTTCGGATATATATAGTATATAAAATAATTTAACTTGCTAATTTATAGGTACTTTTCCCCGATGATAAAGGCAAAGCTATTTGTCTGGATGCCAGGTTTAAAAACGTTATTTAACTATCAACGTTCAGATTTAGGTTCTGATGTTAAAGCTGGCCTATCTGTCGCTGCTGTTGCCTTGCCCGTTGCTATTGCCTATGCTGAGTTAATGGGTGTGAATGCAATTGTCGGGTTATACTCGTGTATTTTACCGATGTTTTTTTATGCATTGTTTGGTACGTCTAAACAATTGATTATCGGTCCTGATGCCGCTACATGTGCTGTAATTGCAGCCGCAGTCGCACCTCTTGCCATGGGGGATGAAACTGTTCGTTGGCAGCTGATTATTGTCATGAGTTTTATGACTGGGGTTTGGTGTTTGATTGCAGCAAAATTTCGCTTAGGGACCTTTGCCGATTTTTTATCCAGACCGATATTACAGGGCTTATTAAATGGGGTTGCTCTCACTATTATCGTCAGCCAAATTAGTAAAGTATTTGGTATCAGTACGTTACCTTCAGGGTTTATTGAACGCTTAATAGCATTACCATTAGCGTTAGTGGAAACACATATTCCGACATTATTAGTTGCCATTGCAACATTGGTCATTACTCTATTGATTAAGCGAGTGCGTAGCAAGTGGCCATCGCTATTAATTGCAATGGTGTTGGCCACAGCAGCAAGTATCCTATTTAATCTCGAACAATATGGAATTAGTACGGTTGGGGATTTAGGTGAAGGGCTTCCGTATATCCCAATGCCTGATTTTCCACCTGGCTTACTTCGAGACCTTGTCATTCCATCATTAAACTTGTCTGTGATCAGTTTTGTTAGCTTTATGATGACGGCTCGTAGTTTTGCGAGCAAGAACGGTTATACCGTTGATGCAGACCAAGAACTAAAAGCGTTAGGTATGGCAAATATTGCTTCTGCTTTTGGTCAGGGTTTTGCTGTTAGTGCTGCGAGTAGCCGTACTGCGGTGAATGATATGATGGGGGGGAAAACGCAATTAGTTTCCCTTGTTGCCGCAATAACCATCTTAGCGGTTTTACTTTTTTCTATGAATTTATTGGAATATATCCCAATGCCTGCTTTAGGGATAGTTTTGATTATTTCAACGTATTCATTACTCAGTTTTCGCAGTATTTTATCAATGCGAAAACGCAATAGAGAAGCTTTTTTCTTATGTATTTTCACGCTATGTGCAGTGCTGGTGGTTGGTTTGATTAGTGGTGTAGGCTTAGCTGTTCTATTAGGTTTGTTGCAGTTTATCCGAATTATATTTAGACCTACAGATCAACTACTAGGCGTTGATGAACATGGTATGTTGCACTCGATGACATCAGAAAATGATATTCAAGAAGTTGATGGCGTCCTGATTTATCGTTTCAATTCTCCGCTTACCTATTTCAATGTGAATTACTTTAAAGAACGTTTAAATAAACATTTAGATAATCAACGGAAGAGGCCTGCTTGGGTGATTGTGGATGCTGCCGTCAGCTTCACACACAATGATGTGAGCGTATTTTCCACGTTAAATGATATTGTGACATCTTTGAAGGCGAAAGGGGTAACTTTAGTATTAGCAGGGCGCAGAACGTCGCTTAATCGTTGGCTAGAACAAAATAAAATCAATCGTTCAGATGATGACTTATTAGTGGTACCGGATATCTATTTTGCAATCCGTTTAATTCAAAGTAAGCAACAAATTCAAATGAAATGCGTTGAAGAAAGAAAAGCACAAGAGTGCCAAAAAGATTTCGGTATATTGGAACATGATTGTGAAAGTCGAATTACACCGATGGATATTCGCTCAGATAATGCTTAAAAAATAATGTAAATAAAAAGGTATCTTTCGATACTTGAAGTTGTTGCCAAAGCGGGATAAAGCGTTGTTTTCCCGCTTTGGGTTATCAGCTGAAAATCAATAAATCAATTTTTAGTGATTAGCATATATAAACGATAAAAGTAAATTAAAGCGAATGCCGCTACAACATTATTGAGTAAAAAAGAGATGCCATTAATAACAATATGATTCATATTAAGGTTACCCAATAGAAGACTAATAAGTATTTGAGCCGCCATCCAAATTAAAATCATCGGTAAGGCAACACGCCAATTCGCATAAGCCATTTTCCAGCTTTTTCCCATCGCACTGAAAGGGTTGGTACGTTCTGTTATTAAAATCGCTGGTGCTAAGGAAAAACCAATGGCTAAGACAATACCAGGTAGAACCATAATTGTGATACCTAACTGGATAAGCAGAGAACAGACGACCAATAGAAGGAACATAGAAGGTGCTTTGTTCAGTGATGATGTTATTGCCTGTAGCCCTGTCATATCTTCACCGCGAGACATACCAGAGATATAGGACAATGTACCACAAATAAGGAACAAACTTCCAAAAGTGACGGAGAGGATCAACCCGAAAGAAACACGCAAAATACTACTTTTATCTTCTTCAGATAGACCTAAAATCCAGTCTTGTAACCCCGAATTACCAGATTCAATCATCTGGCTTTGTGCTTGTGCCAGAACACCTATCATCTGTTCACTTGGGATCATCACCGCATAGATAACGAGGCTCACTACGGTGGCTAAAAGCACGATGGTGAAGAGGCCACTCAATTGATTTTTAAAGAAATTGATACTATCACTAATGAGTGAGTTGGCCGAAATGGACATGACACTGCTCCTATCTACAAACGGGATCAAAAATTTATGCCAATTGTAACCGAGTATCACGCCTAGAGGTAGAGAAAGATAATAAAATTCGGGAGGTTAAGACAAATATAATGGACATAATGATTGAATTTAATTAGCCAAAGAAATGAAACTATATAAGTTGTATTTTTAATATATGTTTAAGTTTCGAAATAAATATATATATTTCGAAATCAAATTTTTATTTTGTTAGTTATCTTCCAAAAATTGATTTAAATCAAAATTTAAAAAATAATAAATGAAATAATAAATCCATATTTATTGGTTTACCTCTAAATTAGTAAAAGATGTGATCTTGATTTGAACATCAATTTAAATAATAAGGTATATTTTCCTAAAATAAAAACACAGGAATGGGATTGATAATGAAAAAACTCACTGCGCTTGTATTAGCTGCTGCAACTTTAGCTCCAGCAGTTTCTATTGCTCATGAAGCTGGCGACTTTATTTTCCGTACAGGTACTGCAACGGTACGCCCAAATGCAGGTTCTGAAAATGTATTAGGTTTAGGTTCATTTGATGTTAATAACAATACTCAATTAGGTTTAACGTTTGGGTATATGATCACTGATAATATCGGTGTGGAATTATTAGCAGCAACTCCGTTTGAACACAAAGTTGGCGTAGGGCCTTTAGGTACAATTGCAACTGTTAAACATTTACCACCAACTTTAATGGCGCAATATTACTTTGGTAGTAAAGAAGATAAATTACGCCCTTATTTAGGTGCAGGTGTTAACTATACCTTCTTCTTTGATGAGAAATTTAACTCAACAGGGAAAGGTGCGGGCTTATCAGACCTTGATTTATCAAGCTCTTGGGGCTTTGCAGCGCAAGCTGGTATGGATTACATGCTAACTGATAACTGGATGTTAAACGCCTCTGTTTGGTGGATGAATATTGAAACGGATGTGAAATTTAAAGCGGGTAATGACACACACAAAATCGATACTCGTTTAGACCCATTTGTATTTATGTTTGGTGCGGGTTACCGTTTCTAAGAATTTGATAGGAAGCAATACAGGTAATACCTGAATTCTGATGGATTAGAGTGAAGTGGAAATCCGAGAATATTCGTATTCTCGGATTTTTCAATTTCTATTAACTATAAACATATAATTAACAACAAAACAACAAAGTAGTAACGCAAAGGGTGACGTTGGTTTAATAGATTAATTGGGGTTATAGCGTGATAATAAAATAAATACATTTATTGTTTATCTTATTTTATTAAGATAAATAAGATTAAATAACAGAATATCGGTATTATCTATATGAAAATAAAAAGCCGAATATAAGGGCGATATTCGGCTTTAAGCTGTAATCAAATTTTAAGATATGAATTTACCAAAACCATTGCACATTTAACCCCGCATTGACGCTACTGGTTTCATATTCATCAGGTTTATAAAGTGGTGCACCTAAAAATAAGTCATAGCTGAATATATTAACATTACCTCTCATACCAATAGCCGTTCCTAATAGTTGGTCATCAGAATAGAGACCTAGCGGATAAATACCTCCAAGTATTCGGCCATAGTCAAGTGCGTAGTATGGATAAAAGGAAAAGCCAGGAATATAAAAGTTAAACTCATTTCGCAAGTAAAAACCCTTATCACCGATCAGTGAAAACTCTTCATCGAAACCATGAACAGTCCAACGGTTACCTAACGAAAATTGATCTTGAATAGTTAAGCGGTCGCGTGAATATTGTACAAACAGTTGTGGGTTATAACTCATAATAAAATTGTCAAATGAGAAGGGGAACATTCCCGAAATATCGGCAGTATAAACACGGCTCATTGTGCTGACATCACCATATTTCATATCCCAACTTTCTTCGGCACCAAACCAAGGTACGTTACGTTGATGGTATAATGATGCATCAATGGTAGAATTGTTGATATTTTGACGATGGCTAATACCCAGTTTAAGACTGGTAAGGTCTCGTTGTTGGGAAAGTAGGCTGACATCCTCTAACTTATATTTTGATTTTCTTTTAATCAATTGGATTGACGCTGTATCTTTAAACGTTTGGCCGCGCAAAAAAACATTACTGGCCGTAGCGTTATAATATTTACTGTCACCATAATATTTATAGCTAAGTACAGAGTCATTAATAGTTTGTTTATAGTCACTTTTACTTGCGTACAATGAGAAAAGCCAATAATTATAGGGAACAGCATAATAAATAGAAGCATTACTGGTGCTGTTTCGTGCTTGGTTTTTTGCATTTTTTCCGGCGGAGACATATAAGGTATCGTTTAAGCTCGTTAGGTTATTCGCATACAGAGTTACTCCAACTTGGTCTTTACCCGTTTGGCGACTTCCAGAGTTATTGTAATATCCTCCTAGATTAAAGTGAGATGACTTTTCTCGTTGTATGGAAATATCTGAGGTGGAAAATTCTTTACCTGGTGCGAGTTCAATATTCACCTTCGCACCAGGGATCCGTTCAAGGTTTTCTAGGCCTTGTTCAATGTCACGAATATTTAGAATATCTCCTTCTTTAGCGGGCATAATTGCCCCTAAAGTAATATAAGTATCGCTGCCTTCGGCAAGTTTAACATTCGCAACTTTACCTGGAATAATTTGGAGCATTAAAGTCCCTTCACTGATGTTTTGTTCTGGAATATTAACGCGTGTTGTGACGTAACCTGATTTAATTATTTTATCTTGTAAGCCTTTTGCTAAGGTTTCAACTCCATTGATACCGATACATACTCCGACAACTTGGCTTGCATAAGCTTCTAAAGGTCTCATTGAGGGGAGTTTAGGTTCTGAAAGTAAGACTACTTGTTTCATTTCAAAACAATCTTTCTCATCATCAAAAATTAAAATATTATTTGAGGGTTCTCTGGTTTTACCTAAGGCATCTTTAGCTTCAAGTTGAGTCTGTTGTTGGCGAGAGCGATCTTGGCTAGCTTGATTATTGATTTGTTGGTCAATAATTTGTGCGGTATTAGCTGATACAGCTAAAGGTAATAGCGTTGACAATAAAAAAATAAATCGAAAATTCATGTGCACCACATTAATTTTTAAAAATATTAAAGTTATTTTTATGTTAGGAAATATAATAAAGAAAATTGCTAATGAACAATGTTTTATCAGAACTATCTTATTAACTTGCCATCAGGGCTTTATTTTGAAAAGGTTTTCATTTATATCCCTATAATAAACCTATTATTAAGTTATTTTTTCCTTTGAGTATTTTTAATTATGCTTTAAATATATGTGAAATAAAAATCAATTAAACTGATTGAGTTAGTATAAATACTTTTGGGGTTTGTTACTGAAAATACAACCAATATAATTCATTCTATGGTGGCTTATTTATCTCCAATAAAATCAATGAGTAAAGAATGCTCTATATTAAATTGAATAGGTATTTTTACTTGGATTTAGAACGCTTCTATTTACTGTTAATATGAGCAATAATTAAAGTAGCTTAAGGAACATTAATGGTGCTAAAATAATTCTATTTATTATATTGTTGACACTCTGCTTTGGAGTAAATAAGGAGGCTATTTGCCTCCTTATTTTACCTAACTAGTAATAATTAGGTGTATTTAAGATAATCATGGAACCTAGAATTTGCCCATAAGGGCTATTGTAAATTACAGGACTTGTAATTTTAGTCGTTCCCATTGAGCTTAAGCGACCATTATTATTATCTACACGAGTAAAGGTATCGATAGTTAAATCTTTACCAGCGTCAACAGTACCAGAGTAAGTATTATTTAACTTATTTACATCTAATGTGACATTATTTGTACCTTGGATTTTACCATAACGGTTATCAAGGTCATTTCTTAATGTAATATCAATGTCACCTACGTTTGGCGCTTTTTGTGTTTGATTAGCAGCAATAACACCAGAATAGTTATTTAAGCTATTTGCTTTGATAGTCGCTGAACCATCTTTCGCGTAGATCCCACCCGTTTGGCCAGCAACACCAAATTTACTCGCGTAACTATTAAACCCATTAGCGTAGCTATTATCAACACTTGTTGCATTAACAACCACATTTGAATCTGCAGTGATTAAGCCTCTCCCATTACCTAAATGGGTGGTTTTGATGTCTAAGTTATTGGCTTTGATAAATCCATACTGATTATTAAGAGAATAAAGATCAAATTTTGATTTACCTGCGCCCGAAGCGAGTGAACCTTGGTTGTAAATGATGTTAGCTTTGATATTCAATGCCTTTCCACTATCGATTGCAGCATAACCGTTATTTACTAGGTTACTTGATAGGGTGATATTGGTCTGTCCATTGGTGGATTTAATCAGTGAATTATTGTTTTGTAACGTAACAGAATCGATATCGATTTTTCTTTTAGCTAGAATCTGCGAGCTATTATCATTCGCGACAATATTACGGGCATTTATTGTGATATCACGGCCTGATAACGTAGAGTTATTATTTGCAAGTGTTGTCGTATCAATTGATAAATCACCACCTGCTCGAATTCCTCGTTCGTCTACATTAATGACGTTATTACGTAGGGTATAGTTATTGTCAATCTTACCTGTCGCACGAATTGCAATATTTCCACGATTAGTTTTAATTGAACCGTTAGTGTTAACAATATTTGCAGTCGCGATGTTCATGTCTTGCTGAGCATGAATAATACCACTTCGGTTATCAACACTCGTAGCTGAAGCCAGTTTGAGATTGCCATCATTAGACTTAATCTGTCCATTCACATTACTCAGAACTGAGTTTTGTGCATTAATATCAACATCACCATTCGCTACAATAGTTGCTGTATTATATAACCCATTGGATTTTATATTGATATTACCATTGGCATTCATTTTTCCTGCTTGGTTATACACTAATCCCGTTGAATCAATGTTAACTCCACCAGTTCCGGCAATTAAGTTTCCGTTATTAGAAACACCGGTTCCACTTTCCGTGGAAACTAGCGTAATTTTATTGGCATACATCCCTCCCATAGCCGCGACATCAACACCGATTCGCGTGGCAGACCCAACTCCTTGTACCTTGGTAATGTAATTACCTTTTGCATCAACAAAGTTATTGCCTGCTACAACATTAATTTCTTTGGCGCGAATGTCTCCACGGATCACTGCAGAGCGAGCGATAATATCAGTAGGGGAATCTGACTGTAAGCGGCTATTAATAATAATCTGACCTTTTTCAACGTTATAGCCAAGAACTTCACCACCAGCAACAATTGGCTTACCTGTTGTTAAAGTCACCCGATCGGTATTAATAAATCCACAGTTATTACATGTGATGCCTGATGCGTTAGCAACAATAACTTGCGCTTTATCACCAGCGACTTCAATCATACCGCCTAAAGTACTTGCTTTATTTGAATTAACTTCATTCAAAATAACTTTTGCAGGGCCATTACCATTATTTAAATTTAAGTTGCCATTAATTTGGCCCCCTAAAGTGGTATTCGTGTTGGCTGTACTGTTATTTAAAATAACCCCTTTTTGGTCAACATCAAATTGGCTATAAATGTTGTGTGAAACACCTTTGTCACTTGCGCCTTTAATGTGAACGATAGTAGGACCATTACTTTGATTTATTACGCCAGCACCATTGGTATTAACAACTGCTCCGTGAGCAATAGATATCGATCCTAAAATAACAGACACACTTAAAAAGAGTGGCTTAACTCTCATCATAGGATGAGTGATAGAATGATTGGTAGAATGTTTCATAAATATCCCTAAAATAGACTATAGATAAAATTAAAAATAGCTAATTAAAATTCCATTAAAGCATAGGGATTATGCGTTATATTAATTTTCATTAAAATTTAATTGTATTTAAGTTGAGTCATAAAAATATGGGGAGAGTAATACTCCCATATTATACTATAAATAGTGTTTTATATATCTAGTGCGTAAAATGCTAATTTAATCAAATAGTAACACTTACTCTGCTACAGATAT
This sequence comes from Providencia sp. PROV255, assembly GCF_028478065.1. NCBI lineage: Bacteria > Pseudomonadati > Pseudomonadota > Gammaproteobacteria > Enterobacterales > Morganellaceae > Providencia > Providencia sp. PROV255. The sequence goes on from NZ_JAMPMI010000006.1 coordinate 280,355, forward strand.
ATTAAGAGAAAGTACTAGTGTAATAACACGTATCTGTTGATTTTAATATTGGTGGTTTATATTAGTAAATATTATGATTGGTTTTTTTGGACTATTTGAGAGTTTTAAAACTGAAAAATACTGAATATATTTAAATAATATTTCTAAAAATAACGTTAAAAGGATTGAAAATCGCCCAGACAAAATTTAATTATATGATTTAAGTAATCAAGCCAATAAACTTAAGTATGACTTGATTACTATTTATTGTTTAGCCTATTTCTGTGTTGCTGCTTTCATTTTTGCAACAAACTCAGTTAATGATGTAAGCATAACATCAGGGCAATTTAAGTTGTTTTCGATGATTTTAACCATGGCTGAACCAGAAATTGCACCTGCTGCACCATTTTTAATCGCTTCTTTGACTTGTTCAGGTTCAGATATCCCAAAACCTTGTAGGGCAGGAGCCGCGTTATACTGATTTAATTGGCTCAATAAATGAGCTAATGGCGTTTCAGCGCGTTTTTCTGTGCCTGTTACGCCTGCACGTGATAACAAATAAGTATAACCTTGGCTATATTTCCCAATTTGTTGCAGTAATTCATCATTGGCATTGGGTGGGCAAATAAAAATAGGAGCAATGTTGCGTGCCAATGCAGCTTCACGAAATGGTTGTGATTCGGACATCGGGACATCTGCAACTAATACGGAATCAACACCTGCTTTTTCGCAGCGAATATAAAAATTTTCAATACCATTGGTAAAAACTAAATTTGCATACACTAATAAGCCAATCGGAATAGTAGGGTGTTTTTCTCTAATACGACTTAGTAACTCGAAACAAATAGTCGGGGTGATTTCACTTTGAAATGCGCGTAAATTTGCATTTTGGATGGTTGGGCCATCCGCCAATGGATCAGAAAATGGAATACCAATCTCTAATGCATCAGCGCCACCAGCAATCAAAGCATCAACAATGTTTAATGATAATTCAGCATCAGGGTCACCTAAAGTGACAAATGGAACAAATGCCCCTTGGTTATCGTGAGTTAAACGTTTAAAAAGTTGGGTATAACGTTCCATTAAATTTCTCCTCTGCTGGCTAAAATATCATGCACTGTAAAAATATCTTTATCACCACGGCCAGACAAATTGACGATTAATAATTGTTCTTTATTGGGTTCTTGCTCTGCCATTTTTAATGCATAAGCGAGGGCATGAGAAGATTCTAATGCTGGAATTATTCCTTCTTTACGTGATAATAATTTAAAAGCATTCAGGGCTTCATCATCGGTAATCGAAACATATTCTGCGCGACCAATACTATTTAAATGAGCATGTTGAGGCCCAACAGAAGGAAAATCTAATCCTGCAGAGATGGAATATGACTCTTCAATTTGACCTTCACTAGTTTGCATCATCGGTGATTTCATACCGAAATAAATCCCAACACGACCATGTTTTAATGGCGCACCATGTTGGCCTGATTCAATACCTAATCCAGCAGGTTCAACACCAATTAGTTTCACATGTTCTTCTGGAATAAAAGAGGCAAATAAACCGATTGCATTTGAACCACCACCAATACAGGCAACGACAGCATCGGGTAAACGGCCTTCTTTTTCAAGAATTTGTTGTTTTGCTTCATCACCAATCATACGTTGGAATTCACGTACAATTGTTGGGTAAGGGTGTGGACCCGCCGCAGTTCCTAATAAATAATGAGCTTTATCATAGCTGCCAGACCAGTCCCTTAATGCTTCATTACACGCATCTTTCAAGGTTGCCGAACCGCTATGAACAGATATAACTTCAGCACCCATTAATTTCATACGAAATACATTGGGAGACTGGCGTTCAACATCTTTAGCGCCCATGTAGATACGGCATTTCATATTCAATAATGCACAAGCCAGTGCGGTTGCAACTCCATGTTGCCCAGCACCGGTTTCTGCAATAATTTCGTTTTTTCCCATTCGCTTAGCCAGTAGCGCTTGGCCTAATACTTGGTTGGTTTTATGGGCGCCGCCGTGCAGTAAATCTTCGCGTTTTAAATAGAGTTTTGTTTTCGTACCGGCAGTTAAGTTTTTACATAATGTTAGTGCAGTAGGGCGACCTGCATAATTCTTTAGTAAGTCGTGAAATTCACGAATAAACTCAGCATCATTCTGTGCGTCGATAAACGCGTCTTCTAATTGATTTAATGCTGGGATCAGAATTTCTGGGACATATTGCCCACCAAACTCGCCAAAATACGGATCTAATTTACTCATGATTTATTGTCCATTTTAACAGTTACATTAATTGGTGTTGGAGTTTTATCTTTTCGTTGTGTATTAGTGAGCCGTTGATTCGGCTAACAACGCTGACAACACCAAATTTATTTTTTGTTCACTTTTTATACCAGGTTCAATTTCAACCCCTGAATTAAAGTCTAATCCGTTGCACAGTAACTTTGCAGCATCTAGGCAGTTATCTGGTGTAAGTCCCCCCGCAATCATTATTTTTTGTGTTGCAGATGAAGGGATTTCTGACCAATTGAAGGTTTTACCAGTGCCACCTTGTCCGTTATCCAGTAGTAACACATCAATGTCTTGTGTGTCATAGTCATTTAAAGTTGTTCTTGACATATCAAGCGCTTTCCAAACTTCACAGTAGTTTGGTAAAAATGTTTTTAACGTATTGATATAAGCAGAGTCTTCTTCACCATGTAGTTGCACCGCAGATAACGCAAGCTGTTTGGCAATATGGGCAACAAAATCGGCGGACTGATTACGGAAAACACCGACATATTTTAACGGCGCAGCATGGATGATAGTTTGCGCCTGTGACAACGTCACTTTTCTCGGGGAGGTTTCAGCAAAAATTAATCCACCGTAGTGTGCTCCTGCTTTAAATGCGGCTTTTGCATCTTGTTCGCGGGTTAAACCACAGACTTTATGTTCCCCAACTAGCAGGTTTCGAATGGCTTTATCTAAGTCAGCTTGCTCCATTAGTGCGCTACCAATTAAAAAACCATTTGCAAACTGTCTCAGTGACTGAATATGTTGGTGTTGATGAATGCCTGACTCACTGATCACTATCGTTTCTTTTGCTAAGCGAGGCGCGAGCTCACGAGTCCGATTTAAATCAATAGAAAGGTCGCGTAAATCCCGGTTATTGATGCCAACCACTTTGGCTTTTAACCGAATTGCTCGCTCTAATTCTTCTTCATTACTGACTTCCGTTAATATCCCCATACTCAGTTGATGAGCAACTTCAGCCAATGCGATATATTCATCATCATTTAAGACAGATAACATCAGTAAAATGGCATCTGCTTGGTAGTAACGTGCAAGATAGATTTGGTATGGGTCAATGATAAAATCTTTGCATAATACGGGTTGCTTTACGGTATTACTGACAATCGTTAAGTAATCCATATTGCCTTGAAAATATTTTTCATCGGTGAGAACGGAAATCGCACTCGCATAAGGTGCATATGTCTTGGCTATCATCGCAGGGTCGAAATCAGCACGGATCAAACCCTTTGAAGGAGACGCTTTTTTGCACTCTAAAATAAAAACAGGGCGTTTAGCGCTTAGTGCGTTATAGAAACTACGCTGGCTAGGCTGAACTTCAGCAATAAAGCTTTCTAACGGCTGCTTGGCTTTGCGTTCAATTAAATAGTCAACTTTATCATCAACAATTTTTTGTAAGACTGTCGCTTTCATTTTATTGGTTCCTTGCCGCGAGAGCTGTAACGCGGTCAAATGCTTTACCGCTACGAATAATTGCAAGTGCGTGTTCGCTGTTTTGTTTTAAATCTTCATGGCCATTAATACGCATCAGCATGGCAACATTGGCCGCTACAGCCGCTTCGTGAGCCGCTTGGCCATGGCCTTGAAGTAAATCACTAAGCAATACGCGGTTTTCATCAGGTGTACCGCCTTCTAAGTCGCGTAATTGATATGGTGCTAGCCCAAAATCATCAGCAGTTAATTGATAATGTTGTACTTTGCCATCTTTTAATTCAGCGACTTGAGTGACTGCATGTAATGAAACTTCATCCATCCCTCCACTGTGTACCACAGCTGCACGGGTAAAACCAAGCATCTGTAGTGTTTCAGACACAGGTTTTACCAATGATCCTTGGTACACACCGATAAGGGCAATCGGTGGGCGAGCTGGATTAATTAATGGCCCCAATACATTAAATAACGTTCGAGTTTTTAGTTGAGTACGCACAGGGGCAGCATGACGGAACCCACTGTGGTATTGTGGTGCGAATAAAAAACAAACACCAAGCTCATCTAATGCGTCACGAGCACTTTGCGCACTGAGGTCTAAGGCGATACCAAAGGCGGCAAGTAAATCCGAAGAACCTGAACGGCTCGAAACACTTCGATTACCGTGTTTCGCCACTTTAATCCCACATTCAGCAGCAACGAATGCGCTTGCTGTGGAAATATTGATACTATTTGCGCCATCTCCCCCAGTGCCAACGATGTCGCTGAATGGGTAGTCAGGGCGGGGAAATGGCTGTGCATTCTCTAAACAAGCTAACGCGGCTCCAGCAATTTCTTGCGGTTGTTCACCTCGCATTTTCATACTGATTAACACAGCAGCTAATTGAGGTTCTGTTAATTCGCCTTGAATAATAGCATTAAACAAGTACTGGCTTTCTTGTTGAGTCAGTGGTTGCGCTTTAAATAACTTATCATAAATATTTTGCATAATTGGCTCTTTAGTATTCCGTTAGTGCGAATGAGTAGGTTCGGTTGCATTGGGAGTAGAAAGAGCCCATGCCACAGTGTTTTCTAGCAACTGTTTACCTTGCGTTGTTAAAATGGATTCGGGATGAAATTGGAATCCACAAACTCTATCGCTATCATTACGTACAGCCATGACCATGCCATTTGAATGGGCACAAATGGTTAAGCTTTCCGGAATTTGGCTACCAACAAGAGAGTGGTAACGCGCCACTGATATTGGGTTTTCAAGATGATTAAACATAGCTAAACCATCATGTGTGGCAATCGAAGATTTACCATGCAAAATTTCACCTGCGGCTGAAACCGTTCCGCCATAAGCTTCAACGATGGCTTGGTGACCTAAGCAAATACCAATAACAGGAATTTTGCCTTTTACTCGCATTAATACTTCTGGCATTGAACCTGCTTCACTCGGTTTACCAGGGCCGGGTGATAAGACTAGTATCGGTGAAATCATTTGATTTAATACAGATAAAATATGTTCTACATTGACTGTATTGCGATAAATAACCACGTTATGGCCACCTGTGCGCAGTTGGTCTACTAGGTTATAAGTAAAGGAGTCAACGTTATCGAGCAGTAAAATGTTCGCCATTAGAATAACTCCTTAACTTGATGTGCTTGGGCAATTGCACGGATCACTGCACGTGCCTTATTACGGGTTTCATCGGCTTCAGCTTGAGGTACGGAATCTAGAACGACACCACCTCCCGCTTGCACAGTGGCAATACCATTTTCTACGTACGCAGAGCGAATAACGATACAGGTATCAAAATCACCATTTCCTTGAAAATATCCTACAGCTCCTCCGTATGACCCTCGGCGTTCTTGCTCATATTGAGCAATCAGTTGCATGGCTTTTACCTTTGGTGCACCCGTTAAAGTCCCCATATTCATGCAAGCTTGGTATGCATGAAAAACATCTAAATCTTGGCGCAATGTTCCCACAACATGAGAAACTAAGTGCATCACGAAAGAGTAACGGTCAACCTTAGTTAGGTTGGCGACGTAACGGCTACCGGCTTCACAAATACGGGCTAAATCGTTGCGAGCTAAGTCAACTAACATGATGTGTTCAGCGAGTTCTTTTTCATCTGAGCGCATGGAAAGTTCAATTCGGCTGTCTAAGTCGAGGTCTAATTCACCCTGCGCGTTACGCCCACGAGGGCGGGTTCCTGCGATAGGATAAATTTCCACTTTGCGATTTGCTGTTGCATATTTGAGTGCGCTTTCAGGTGAAGCCCCAAAGAGTGTGAATGCTTCATCTTGCATGTAGAACATATAAGGGCTTGGGTTTTGTGCTTTGAGTTTTTGATATGCAATTAAGGGATGTGAGCATGGCATCGTAAATTTACGAGAAGGCACAACCTGAAAAATATCACCACGGTATATGGCTTCTTTTAATGAGGTGACAATTTCCCCGTATTGTTGGTCATTTTTGTTTATCGAGACCGCAAAATCAGGTGCTGTTGCTAAAGGAAGTGCGGGTAAGAACGCACGGCACGAAGCGATAATTTGTGCGTGGCGTTGTGTAACCGTTTCGACATCTTGCTCATTTTGCGTAAATAGGCAACTTTTGAGTCGAGCAGCCTGATTTTGGTGGTCAATCACTAAATAATGCTCAGCAACAAAAAAACAATAGTCAGGGCAGTGATTAACGGTATTCACCTTGGGTAAATCTTCAAAACTGGCGACTAAATCGTATGCAAACAAACCACCAACAAACAGGTTTTCAGGTTTTGTTGAATAGGCTTGCGCGAGAACGGGCAGAGCACGTAAAACGTCTAAACAAGATGCTGCCTTCAGGCGACTATCTTCGTCTAAATCCTTTGCAGGTTGGCTAAACGTTACCGTTAACCTATTTTCTTGCATGCTATGATGTGTGATTAAATGGGTTAATTGTGCTAACAGCTTTGGTAATAAGGCTTGACCATTTGGCGTCAATGCTTCTATTTCAACTTGTTGGCCAAAAGCACGAATACGTAGCGCGCTGTTGACAACCAGTAAGCTTTGTAAGTTGGCCTTATTATTAATTTCAGCAGACTCCAACAACATTGTCGATGGAACTTGATGGCACAGATGATTAAATAATAATGTAGGGTCAGGCTGATAATTAATTGGGCTATCCAGATACTTAAAATGTGCTAATGTGGTGTTTTGTTCGTTCATTATGTTGCCTTACGCTAATTTTTGACATAAAAAAACCCGCCGATGAAGGGCGGGTTTGGCACTGAGACATACAATAACTATGCGTGTGCGGCTTCCGCCCAATTTGGGAAGTCACGCCACCAACGATTTGATAAGTTAAATAAATTCATTGTATGCCTCACTGGATAAACTGATGATTTTTAGCCTTAGCCATCTTGTGTACTAGTTAACTGGATCGTATTGTTTATGTCAAGAACTTTGTTACTTTATTAGGAAATATAGTTGTACATGGAAATTAGAGAAGATATCAATCTGTCGACTGCTTCGCCGCCATTAGTGACTCGCTACGACTTACATAGCCATACGAATGCTTCGGATGGTGACCTTACTCCAGCAGAGTTAATCGAACGTGCGATTGAAAAAGGGGTTAATATTTTAGCGATCACAGATCATGATACCTGTGAAGGTGTATTTGAGGCTCGTCGCTATCTTACTGAAAATGAAAGGCCAATTGAGTTAGTCAATGGTGTTGAAATTTCGACACTGTGGGAAAACATTGAAATACATATTGTGGGGTTAAATTTTTCGACTTCACACCCCGCTATGGCTCAATTGTTGAAAGCACAATCTGAACGTCGCTTCGAGCGTGGTATTGAGATGGGCAGGCGATTACAAAAAGCAGGGATTGATGACGCATGGGAAAATGCGCAACATATTTCTGGTGGTGGGCAGGTAACGCGGGCTCATTTTGCACAGTATATTGTGAAAATAGGTAAAGAAAAAACCATTAATAACGTATTTAAGCGTTATTTATCAAAAGGAAAAATAGGTTACGTTCCTGCGAAGTGGTGCTCAATTCAAGACTCTATCGACGCAATTCATGCGGCCGGTGGTATTGCAGTATTAGCTCATCCTGCGAAATATCAATTATCCAATAAATGGTTAAAACGGTTGGTTGCGTATTTTAAACAGTGTGGAGGTGATGCCATGGAAGTTTCTCATTGCCAGCAGCCGCCACATGAAAAGCAGTATTTAGCGGAATTAGCCAATAATGCAAATTTATACACATCGGTGGGTTCAGATTTTCATCGGCCATGTTCTTGGATAGAGCTTGGCCGAAATTTATGGTTACCTAATGATGATAATGCAGTCTGGACGCTTTGGAATGCGGTAAAAAGCAGCTAATTAATTGATGTATTAATAATGCGGTGTAAAATAATTATTATAAGTGATGATTTATTTCTGAGTAGGTCATCTCATGGAATTAAGAGATAGTAGCATTTATAGGTGTTTTTGCCGGGTGATGCTGTCGATACCCAAAAATTAGAGGTATGTATGAGCCAGTTTTTTTATGTCCATCCGGATAATCCTCAAGCAAGGCTGATTAGCCAGAGTGTTGAAATTCTAAATAAAGGCGGTGTCATTGTTTACCCTACGGATTCAGGATACGCCATTGGATGCCGTTTAGAAGAAAAAGATGCTTTGCAACGTATTTGTCGTATCCGTCAGCTTGATGCTAACCATAATTTCACTTTAATGTGTCGAGATCTCTCTGAGCTATCGAATTACGCACATGTTGATAACACCGTTTTCCGTTTAATTAAAAATAATACGCCAGGTAATTACACCTTTATTTTACGGGCAACGAAAGAAGTTCCACGGCGTTTAATGAATGAAAAACGTAAAACCATTGGCTTACGAGTGCCATCAAACCCGATTGCTCGAGATTTACTCGAAGCTGTTGGTGAACCTTTGATGTCAACCAGTTTGATTATGCCTGGCGATGATTTCACGCAATCAGATCCTGAAGAAATTCGCGATTTACTTGATAAACAAGTCGATTTAGTTATACACGGTGGTTATATCGGGCAAAAACCAACAACTGTGATTGACTTTACTGATGATACACCTGTTGTGGCACGCGTCGGAACAGGGGACCCAACGCCTTTTGAATAAATACAAATACCTAAAAGCCTAAGATTTAGCACGGAATTAAATAAAATCGTATTGAAAGTGCGATATTCAGATAAGTTATAGGGGTTCAGGACAAACCTGTGTATAATGCGCGGGTTTTCAAATTCATTACTTTTTGGTACGGTCACAAGATGACGCGCCAAAAAGATATTTGACGCCTGTGAAGGCGACAGCAGAGGGTTACATGAGCGTAAAACCGCAAAAAACTGAAAAATTACAGAAAATCCTTGCTCGTTCAGGACATGGTTCTCGTCGAGAAATCGAAACATTCCTGCAAGCGGGTCGTATTAGTGTTGATGGCAAAATTGCGACACTTGGAGACCGTGTTGAAGTCACACCAGCAACAAAAATTCGTTTAGATGGTCGTTTATTAGCTATCAAAGAACCTGAAAAAGAAATTTGCCGTGTAATGGCTTATTACAAGCCAGAAGGTGAATTATGTACACGCCATGATCCAGAAGGGCGCCCAACTGTCTTTAACCGTTTACCTCGCTTAACGGGAGCACGGTGGATTGCTGTTGGCCGCTTAGATGTTAACACCAGTGGTTTATTGTTATTTACGACTGATGGTGAGCTAGCTAATCGTTTAATGCACCCGAGCCGTGAAGTTGAGCGTGAATATGCTGTACGTGTGTTTGGTGAAATCAATGAAGCAAAAGTTCGTCAATTAACACAAGGCGTACAGTTGGAAGATGGTCCTGCTTCTTTTAAAACGGTTTCTTACCGTGGCGGAGAAGGGATGAATCAATGGTTTAACGTCACTTTAACTGAAGGGCGTAACCGCGAGGTCCGTCGCCTTTGGGAATCGGTTGGTGTTCAAGTGAGCCGTTTAATCCGAGTGCGTTATGGTGATATTGATTTACCGAAAGGTTTACCACGTGGAGGATGGACGGAACTGGGTTTAGAACAAACCAATTATCTCCGCGAGCTGGTGGAATTGCCGGTAGAAACTGAAAGCAAAGTTGCCGTTGAGCGTGACCAACGTCGTATTAAAGCGAACCAAATTCGCCGTGCAGTAAAACGCCATACGCAAGTTGCATCACGTCCTGCATCAAAACGTCAATCTTCAAGACCAACGGCGAAACGTCGTACTCGCATCTAGATTAATTGCAATTCTCGAATATTAAAAAAGCTGAGGCTCCACCCTCAGCTTTTTTTGATCTAATGTTCTAGTTCACATTATTATGAAAGCTATCAGTAAGAGATGATATTTATGAGATATCCGTCTCATTTTAATGTAATTAAAAGTCTTAGTATGACCCTTCTTGTGGGATATTCCTCACAAAATATTGGGTTACTACTGATAATAAAGACAAATTTACAGATAAACCTATTACTTACCCAGTTTATCCAGATAAATAAAGAATGGTTTAAGTGGATAAACCTGAATAAGGACAAAACATGAAAAAAATAACACTGACTTTGAGTGCGATTGCATTGGCATTAAGTTTTACAGCAACGTCTCAAGCAAAAATTCCAATGCCAGAAACCGTAAGCCCTGGGGTTACCGTTGTTGAACTAGCTCAACAACAGCCTATTCATTGGGTTTCCATCGAACAAATTAAACAAAGCCTAGAAGGCAAAGCGCCAATGGCTGTTGGGTTTGATATCGATGATACGGTGTTATTTTCGAGTCCAGGTTTTTACCGTGGTAAATTAGAGTTCTCTCCTAACGACTTTAGCTATCTCAAAAACCAACAATTTTGGGAAAAAATGAATAATGAGTGGGACAAATTCAGTATGCCAAAACAAGTGGGTATTGATTTAGTCAAAATGCACTTAGATCGCCGTGATACTGTCTATTTCATCACAGGCCGTACGAAAACAAAAACAGAAACGGTGACTAAATACGTTCAAGAAGGTTTAGCAATACCTGCAGATAAAATGCAACCTGTCATTTTTGCAGGCGATGAGCCAGGGCAAAATAATAAGGTGAGCTGGATGCGCGATCACAAATTAACCATCTATTATGGTGATGCTGATGCAGATATCGCGGCAGCTCATGAGTTAGGTATTCGTGGTGTCCGTATTTTACGTGCAGCTAATTCGTCTTATCAACCATTACCAAAAGCAGGGCGTTTTGGTGAAGAGGTGGTGATTAATTCAGAATATTAATTCTGTAATTAGCCATAATAAAAAGGCGGTCATTTAGAAATGACCGCCTTTTTTAAGCGTAGGATATTTTAGTTAGTCACAACAGCATCAATAATCACACGATTACCGGAGATGCTTCCTGTCGTTCCACTCGTGACGATAGGGCTGGTGATCTTAGTGGTATTAGTCGAACGTAAAGCCCCATACTGATTATTAACCCGATTTTTGGAATAAATAGTTAGGTTTTCCCAGCAGTCACTTTTCCTGCGTAGTTTTCTAATGTGCCAATATCAAGCTTTTGGTTATTAGCGGCTGTAATTTGCCCATAATAATTATTGAATGTCGCTTTGAGTTTAATGTAAACATCGTTACGTGCAGCAGCGTTATTATTCACATTTGCAGCAATTGAACCATACAAGTTATTTAGAGTATCTCCTTTAACTTTAACAGTACCACAACTGTATAAATATCGAATTATTGCACTTTATTTAGTGGTTAGTTACCAATCAATCCCTTTTTGAGCTTTAATCCCAATATCAAATGCATGTTTCACTGGGCGCATTTCTGTTACTGTATCGGCTAATTCGATCAAATCTCGGTGGCAACCTCTACCCGTGATCACGACAGACTGATTGGTAGGACGGCTTTGTAATGCTTGAACCACCTCTGCTAATTCGAGGTAATGATAACTCACCATATAGGTGAGCTCATCTAAAATGACTAAATCGTACTGTGGGTCACTTAACAATTGCTTGGCGTACTGCCAAGTTTCCATACAAGCAAGGGTATCGGTCTCTTTATTTTGAGTCTCCCACGTAAACCCTGTTGACATAACATAGAAGGGGACGCCTTGTGGTTCTAGTAGTTCGCGTTCGCCATTATCCCAACCTCCTTTAATAAATTGAACAACAGCGGCTTTTTTACCATGGCCTACTGTACGGCAGACAGTTCCAAATGCGGCTGTGGTTTTGCCTTTCCCATTTCCAGTAAAGACAATAACGATCCCTCGTTCAATTTGTGCGGCTTCAATACGTGCATCTACTTTTTCTTTTAAACGTTGTTGGCGTTCTTCGTGTCGATTTTGAGACATCGTGTTTACTCCGCAGCACCAGGTTTACGTCCGGGTTGAGCATCATAACTACTTCCCGTTTTACGCAGGCTATCATCGCCCATCAAATAGATATAAATAGGCATGATATCAGCAGGGGTTTTTAATTTAAGCGGATTTTCATCAGGAAATGCACTTGCTCGCATTGAGGTTCGAGTGCCGCCTGGGTTAATACAATTTACACGAAGATTAGTCTGCTTATATTCTTCGGCTAGCACTTGCATTAAACCTTCGGTGGCAAATTTTGATACAGCATAGGCGCCCCAACCGGCGCGACCTTGCTTACCTACACTCGAACTGGTGAAAACTAATGAGGCATTAGGTGCTTTGAGTAACAAAGGGAGCAATGCTTGAGTTAGCATAAATGTGGCATTAACATTTATTTGCATAACATCATGCCATAGGTCGCTGGGTTGCTCAGTGATGGGGGCAACCACACCAAGTATTCCGGCATTGTGTAATACGCCATCTAAATAAGGTGTTATTGCGGCAACTTGCGAGGCTAGAGTATAGCAGTCATCAATTGTTGCAGTTAATAAGTCTAATATAAAGCAAGGTGGCTTACTTCCACCTAAAGCGGCTATTTCATCACTAACGGATTGTAATTTATGCTGTGTTCTACCAACAAGGATAAGGGATGCACCATAGCGCGCATAAGTTAGAGCGGCTTCACGGCCAATGCCATCACCGGCACCGGTTACAAGAATCGTTTTACCTTTCAATAGGTCTTGTCTAGGTTGATATTGGAGCATATTCTTTCCTACTATTGTGATTAGCATGTACGGTTATCATCGCACTGATTGTGATAATTGGCTAATCTAACATAGTTATTAACGAAGTTTGTGTGCTAACTCTGTTTTTTTCTGGTTGTTTGCACGTAATCGTGAGATTATTTTTGTAATTGAAGATAAACATCAAAAGGATCAGATTGTGGAGTATTTCTCATTGTATGGGCTATTTTTAGCAAAAGTCGTCACTATTTTGGTGGCGGTGGTTTTGCTAGCTGTCTTTGTGTTTGGCGTAGGTATGCGCCGACAAGGGGCTAAAGGTGCTTTAAAAATCACAGATTTAGGTGAAAGTTATCGTGAGCGCCAACGCCAAATGCAACAAATTAAAATGAATGAACCAGAACATAAAGCGTGGTTGAAAGCATTTAAAAAGCAGCAAAAAGCGAAATCAAAAAGTGAGAAAACAGGGGCGAAATTAGGCCAAACAGGGGTTAAAAAACCTTGTTTATATGTCTTAGACTTTAAAGGTAGCATGGATGCCCGCGAAGTTGCCTCTTTACGTGAAGAGATCAGTGCAATTCTTGCTGTTGCCGATCAACAAGATGAAGTTTTGTTAAGACTTGAAAGCCCTGGTGGAATGGTTCATGGTTACGGTTTAGCAGCTTCTCAATTATTAAGAATCAAAGAAAAAAATATCCCACTTACCATTGCGGTTGATAAAGTTGCGGCGAGTGGCGGATACATGATGGCATGCATTGCAGATAAAATTATTGCTGCACCATTTGCCATTATTGGTTCGATTGGTGTGGTTGCTCAAATTCCGAATATTCATCGGTTATTAAAAAAACATGATGTTGACGTTGAACTTCATACCGCAGGTGAATACAAGCGTACATTGACCATGTTAGGTGAAAACACGGAACAAGGCCGTAAAAAATTTGTTGAAGATTTAAATTCAACGCATGAATTGTTTAAACAATTTGTTCATCAAAACCGCCCATCTTTAGATATTTCTGCAGTTGCAACAGGGGAATATTGGTATGGTTCGCAGGCAATTGAAAAAGGGCTTGTGGATAAAATTGGCGTAAGTGATGATTTTATTATTAATGCAATTGATACTAAGGAAATAGTTAGTATTCGTTATGTGTTAAGTAAAAAAATGATGGATAAGTTTATGGGAAGCGCGGCAAAGAGCGTGGATAACTTATTATTGCGCTGGTGGCAACGCGGGCAAAAACCACTCTTGTAATTTTAAATTTCGCCTAGCGAATAAGCGTTTTTAAATCTACTATTAATTTACCGGCGTTAAAGCCGGTAAATTTTATACAAAAAGCAAACGTGTTAATTAGTTATTATCACTTAATTGGTATTGTTCTGACAGTACATGAGCGAGATGTTTGTACATATTAAAAGCAGCTGTACTTTTTAAAGTAGGAATATTGTTCTCATCTAAGAAGAATTCTCCTTTAAATACCAATGTACCCCGATGCTGCTCAACGGTGTCAACAAACATACCATGAATATAATCATCATGTTTCTTTATGATATCATTAGCTTTTTCAAGTAACTCTTTTTTTGTGATGAACGGTAAATTATCTTGCATAACTTGGCTTCCTTGAAAAAATAATTGGTTGCTTCTAGCATTTTATCAGGTAGAGTGTGTGGTTTTCAATTGTGACTAAACATCTTTATGTGGTTAAAATCAGTCAACTAGAAGACACTTTGTGCTTTTTAGAATAACGTGATTGAGTTTATAAGTTTTGTTTCAACACAAATAATTGTTTAAAAATATATTGATATATTGTGATTGTGTCGCAATATAAAAAAGAGATTCTCATTTTGCGCATTTTAATGTAGAAATGCGCCATTGTTGATATTTAGGTAAAGGTAAATATGGGTAAAGCTCTTGTTATAGTGGAGTCCCCGGCAAAGGCCAAAACGATTAATAAGTATCTTGGCAGTGGCTACGTTGTAAAAAGCAGCGTTGGCCACATTCGTGATCTGCCGAAAAGCGGCTCTGGTTCACAAACCGGCTCACAAAAGAGTACAGGCTCATCTACCGACAAAACAAAGAAAGTAAAAAAAGATCCGCGTGATGCGTTAGTTAAGCGCATGGGGATCGACCCTTACCATGGTTGGAAAGCGAATTATCAAATTCTACCGGGTAAAGAAAAAGTGGTTTCTGAACTTAAATCATTGGCGGAGGATGCCGAACACATCTACCTCGCAACGGACTTGGACCGCGAAGGGGAAGCTATTGCGTGGCATTTACGCGAAGTGATAGGTGGAGACGATTCTCGTTTTAGTCGTGTTGTATTTAATGAGATCACCAAAAATGCGATCACTCAGGCATTTGATAGCCCTGGGGAATTAAACATAGATAGAGTTAACGCACAACAAGCGCGTCGTTTTATGGACCGAGTTGTGGGTTATATGGTTTCTCCGTTGCTGTGGAAAAAAGTCGCTCGTGGCTTATCGGCTGGCCGTGTTCAGTCAGTTGCAGTGAAACTCATTGTTGAACGTGAACGGGAAATTAAAGCTTTCGTCCCTGAAGAATATTGGGAACTGCATGCCGATTTAGCTGATAAAGATATCGCTAACTTGCGTATGGAAGTCACTTCACAAGGTGGTAAGGCATTTAAACCAGTCAATAAAGCGCAAACAGAGGCAGCAGTTAAGCTACTTGAAAAAGCCCGTTTTGCGGTTGTTGACCGTGAAGATAGGCCGACATCAAGTAAGCCGAGCGCACCGTATATCACGTCAACGTTGCAACAAGCCGCCAGTACTCGTTTAGGTTTTGGCGTGAAAAAAACCATGATGATGGCTCAGCGTCTTTATGAAGCAGGGTATATCACTTATATGCGTACTGACTCAACAAACTTGAGCCAAGATGCATTGGATATGGTTCGTGGCTATATTAATGATAATTTTGGCGCTAAATATCTGCCAAAAGATGCGAATGTTTATAGCAGTAAAGATAATTCGCAAGAGGCGCACGAAGCCATTCGTCCTTCTAGTGTCGATGTTTTACCTGAGTCACTAAAAGACATGGAGAACGATGCGAAAAGGTTGTATCAATTAATTTGGAATCAGTTTGTGGCCTGTCAAATGACGCCAGCAAAATATGATTCAACAACCTTGACAGTCAAAGCAGGTGATTTTGAACTAAAAGCCAAAGGGCGTACTTTACGTTTCGATGGTTGGACGAAAGTCATGCCTGCACTGCGTAAAAATGATGAAGATAAAACATTGCCACCAATACAAGTTGGTGCGGAGTTATCTTTAATTGAGCTATTACCTAGCCAGCACTTTACTAAGCCACCAGCTCGCTTTAGTGAAGCATCTTTAGTTAAAGAGCTCGAAAAACGTGGTATTGGTCGTCCTTCGACGTATGCAGCGATTATTTCGACGATCCAAGACAGAGGTTATGTCAAAGTTGAAAATCGTCGTTTTTATGCAGAGAAAATGGGTGAGATTGTCACGGATCGTTTAGAGGAAAACTTTAACGACCTGATGAACTACGATTTTACTGCGCGTATGGAAGACCAACTGGACCATGTTGCAAACCATGATGCTGAGTGGAAAGCCGTATTAGATGAATTCTTCTCTGACTTTAGTAAGCAGCTAGATGTTGCTGAAAAAGAACCAGAGGAAGGGGGAATGCGTACTAACCCAATGGTGATCACCTCAATCATTTGCCCTGATTGTGAACGTCATATGGGTATCCGTACTGCATCAACCGGGGTATTTTTAGGTTGTTCTGGTTACGCACTACCACCAAAAGAACGTTGTAAGAAAACAATAAACCTTATCCCTGAAGACGAAGTCTTGAATGTGCTTGAAGGGGATGATGCGGAAACTAATGCGTTAAGAGCAAAACGTCGCTGTCCAAAGTGTGGCACCGCGATGGACAGCTATTTGATTGATAATGGCCGTAAATTACATGTATGTGGTAATAACCCTGCATGTGAAGGTTATGAAATCGAAGAAGGCGAATTTCGTATTAAGGGTTATGACGGCCCAGTCATTGAATGTGACAAGTGTGGATCAGAAATGCACCTGAAAATGGGGCGTTTTGGTAAGTACATGGGTTGTACTAACGAAGAGTGTAAAAATACGCGTAAAATCTTACGAAGTGGCGAAGTCGCACCACCGAAAGAAGACCCGGTTCCATTACCGGAACTTCCATGTGAAAAATCCGATGCGTATTTTGTGTTACGTGATGGTGCTGCTGGGGTTTTCCTTGCGGCAAACACATTCCCAAAATCACGAGAAACGCGTGCACCATTAGTTGCAGAATTACAGCGCTTTAAAGACCGTTTACCTGAAAAACTGGCTTATTTGGCTGAAGCACCAGCTGAAGATGGCGAAGGTAACCCAACTGTCGTCCGTTTTAGTCGTAAAACGAAACAGCAATATGTTTCTTCAGAAAAAAATGGTAAAGCGACGGGGTGGAGTGCATTCTACGTTGATGGTAAATGGGAAGTGAAAGAGAAATAATAATTCCCTTTTGCATTCAAACAAAAAAGCCAATCATTTAATTTGATTGGCTTTTTTATTAACTTGTCAATTTCATATCAATGCCTATCGGTGAATAACCCACTGTTATACTGTCATTTCCTTTATTTCTTATCGCTCACTGTGATATAACCGCCAATTTTTAACTAAACTCAAATGTAGCACCAAAGTGATAACTAATTTGTGTTAACTTAAGATAGAGTCATTGTAATTATCAATAGATAGTAATAGTTCTTACCTTGTTAAGGTCTTTAGGTAAGTCGATGGAATGATAGATAAAAGTTATCCACCGGAGGCAAAATGAAGTTAAAAATGTGTTTACTGGCTGCATTATTGACAGCGGGGACAGCATACGCTGCTCAATCTACTGTTGTATTAAAAGAAGCGACCCCAACAGGTGATGGTAAAGCAATTGGTGAAGTTGTTATCTCAGAAACAGAATATGGATTACTATTTACACCAAAATTAACGGGCCTACAAGCAGGCATTCATGGGTTTCATATTCATGAGAACCCAAGTTGCGAACCCGCAGAGAAAGATGGCAAATCGGTACCTGCATTAAAAGCAGGCGGTCATTTAGACCCCGCTAAAACAGGTGTCCACAAAGGCCCTTATGATAACACAGGGCATTTAGGTGATTTACCCGGTCTAGTTGCCGATAGCCAAGGTAATGCTGATTACGCGGTACTAGCACCACGTTTAAAATCACTCAAAGATGTTCAAGACCGTGCATTGATGGTGCATGTGGGTGGTGATAACTATTCTGATAATCCAGAAGCGTTAGGCGGTGGTGGGGCTAGAATGGCCTGCGGCGTCATCAAATAATACGCGTCATATTTCAAGCTGTGGCGTTGTTAGCTGCGCTCGCTAACCCTAGTCACATACTT
>NZ_JAMPMI010000007.1:0-19398 GCF_028478065.1 Providencia sp. PROV255
GGATTGATTTGAAAACAATTTAATTTTTCTAGTCATAAAAAGAAGGCTCAAGTTAAATCTCGAGCCTTCTTTTTTCATTGATAAATTACCAAATACGAATACGTTGCTCTGGTGCCAAATATAGTGTGTTATTTTTATCAACACCAAATGTTTGATACCAGTCATCAATATTGCGTACTACGCCATTAGCACGGAATTGGTTAGGGCTATGAGGGTCTGTCATAATCTTATTACGCTCAGATTCTTTATTTGACAGTTCTTGCCAAGTACGAGCCCAAGCAATGAAGAAACGTTGTAACCCAGTTGTTCCGTCAATAATTGGGGGCTCACCATTTGGGTAATTTTCTTTGGCAAATTGTTTATAAGCACTCAAGGCGATATTTAATCCACCGAGATCGCCAATGTTTTCACCTAATGTAAGCTCACCATTCACATTTAAACCATCAACAGCAAATGCGTTATACTGCTCAACAAGCTTGGCTGTTTTCTCTTTAAAGTGAGTTTTGGCACTCTCACTCCACCAGTTACGTAATTGCCCCGTACCATCGTATAAACTGCCTTGGTCATCAAAACCATGGCCCATCTCGTGACCAATTACAGCGCCAATTGCACCATAGTTATAGGCTGGGTCAACATTAGGATCAAAGAAAGGTGCTTGTAAAATTGCCGCTGGGAACACAATTTCGTTTTGAACAGGGTTGAAATAAGCATTGACTGTTTGTGGCGTCATGCCCCATTCCCATTGACGGACAGGTTGGCCAATTTTGCCAATCATATCATCATATGACCAGGCTAAAACTTGTTTATAATTCTCTAATAATGAGTCAGGCTTGAGGTTAATTGTGCTGAAGTCATTCCATTGATCTGGATATCCCACTTTAACAGTGAATTGCTCTAATTTTTTAAGGGCTTCTTGGCGAGTTGGCTCATCCATCCAGTCATTGACTTTTAGGCGTGAATTAAATGTGCCCCTCACATAGCTAACCAAGTCTTTAATTTTTTCTTTAGCTTGCGGGTCGAAGTATTGTTCGACATAAATTTGCCCTAATGGCTCACCTTGGAGCGAATTAACAGTCTGCAATGCACGTTCTTGGCGAGTGCGTTGTTTTTCAATTCCATTGAGTTTTTTCGAATAAAAATCAAACTGGGCATCCGCGATAGCTTGGTTTAAATAACGTGCGTGTTCACTAATATATTGGAAGGTTAGGTAATCTTTTAGTGTCGAAACCGGGGTATCAGCAAAAATTTTTGCGGTTTGTTCCACCGCGCTATCTGTTTCAACGATGATTTTCTCAAGTTGTTTATCTGTTAGTTTACGATTGGTAATAAAACTAGTCCAATCAAAACCTTGAGTATAATTTTTCATTTCAGCTAGAGACATTGCATGGTAATTTTTGATAGTGTCACGGCGTGCTTCTGGGCTCCAATGCACTGTTGCAATTGCTTTTTCCAAATCAAAAATTTTCTGCGCTTTTGGTTGTACATCTTTTTCACCCGCCAGTTCTAGCATGGTAGCGATATAAGCGATATAACTTTTTCGAATATCTTGCATTTGTGGGGTGTCATCGAGGTAATAAGTACGGTTCGGTAGCCCTAAACCGCCTTGACCGATATAAAGCACATAGGTATCAGGTGCTTTGGCATCTAAATCTACCCAATAAGAAATCAGCGATTTATAGTCAGGCTGTGTCATTAGCTGGCTAATATCATGATGATTTTTAGCTTTTGCAATGGCATCTAAATCGGATTTTATTGGGCTAATACCAGCTTGCTCGATAGCCGCTTCATTCAGGTAGCTGAGATATAAATTTCGAATATTTCGTTGGTTATGCGTGAGCTTGTTTTCAGGGATCTGTTGTAATTGATCAATAATCGATTGAATGTGTTTTTCTGTGTTTAAGTATAATTCCACGAAAGAGTTAATACGTGGCATACCGGTGGGGATTTGCGCTTTATTTATCCAATCTTCATTAACATAACGGTAAAAATCATTTCCGGGTTCAATCGTATCAGACAAAACAATTTTTTGTTGTCCATAAGCCACTTCTTTCGCCAAGAGCGCAGGGGCAAAAGAAATCGTCGACATACCAATAATTAAAGCCAAAACATTTAAACGCATGTAACCACCTCTCTTCGTTGAGAATTATGATATCCACTTTAATACGTTAAATTTTACAGTGAGGATCCTGCAAAATTCATTTTACTTATTGAACCACATAATGAAATAAAGTTAATCCGTCTTTGCATTATCTTACGGCCTTTCATCAGTGTAGTGGCATTTAGATGAAATTTTATCATCATACTGTTTATTCTTCTGTGAATGATGTTATATTGGTTATATCAAATTATTTAATTATAACTTTTAGTTATATTTAATATTCTTTAGCTATAGATGCAAAAGCACATTATTCATGTATGAGGTAGACTGAAATATGAAATTGCAGCAATTACGTTATATTGTTGAAGTGGTTAACCATGACTTGAATGTCTCCTCAACCGCTGAGGGGCTTTTTACGTCACAGCCCGGTATCAGCAAACAAGTGCGGATGCTTGAAGATGAGCTAGGGATCCAAATTTTTGCACGTAGTGGTAAACATTTAACGCATGTCACCCCAGCAGGGGAAGAAGTCGTGCGGATCTCCCGAGAAGTACTATCAAAAATAGAAGCGATCCGTTCGGTTGCTGGGGAGCACACTTATCCCGATCGGGGGAGTTTGAGTATTGCGACGACACATACACAAGCTCGTTATGCTTTACCTCCAACAATCAAAGGCTTTATTGAGCGTTACCCACATGTTTCATTGCACATGCAGCAAGGGTCTCCAACGCAAATAGCTGAAGAAGTTTGCAAAGGAAATAGCGATTTTGCGATAGCAACAGAAGCACTGCACCTGTATAACGATTTGATTATGTTGCCATGCTACCATTGGAACCGCTGTGTCGTTGTGCAAAAAGACCATCCGCTAGCGACGAAAAAAAATGTCACTATTGAAGATATCGCGGAATATCAAATTGTAACGTATACCCATGGGTTTACTGGACGTTCAGAATTAGATGTGGCATTTCAGAAAATTGGTCTTGAGCCCAAAATTATTTTTACCGCAACGGATGCCGACGTGATCAAAACCTACGTTAGGTTAGGGCTAGGGATCGGTATCATTGCGAGTATGGCAGTTGACCCGGTGAGTGATAGTGATTTAGTTGTAATTGATATGCGTGATAAGTTCAGCTATAGCACAACGAAGATTGGTTTTAAACGCACCAGTTTCTTACGGAGCTATATGTACGATTTTATGTGGCGCTTCGCACCGCATCTAACTCGTGATGTGGTCGATAAAGCGGTTGCTATTCGTAATAATGAAGAGATTGAAGAATTTTTTAAAGATATGAAATTGCCTATCATCTAATTTCTTTATATTTCTGTACTACCCAATAATAACCCTAGTGACTGTATTTCTAGGGTTTTTATTGTCAATACTTTGTTGGTGTACCAAGCTATTTTCTGACTTATTTCCCTTCTTATCTTAAATTTCCTATTATTAATAGAGAAACATTCAATATTTGGCACAAAATCTATAAATCAAATTTCTAGAGCAACTATGATTACAATTGGTTAACAAAAAATAATGGCGGTAAATACACATATTGCCATAGCCATAAAAACCAAGGAGGAGTTATGTCGTTGAGTCTAAAAACAACGAGTGCCTCGACACTCAATGTTGGAAACAAGCAGTATAATTACTTCAGTTTAGCGCTAGCTGAAAAAAAGCTCGGTGATGGGACGAAGTTACCTAAATCATTAAAAGTCTTACTTGAAAACCTATTACGTCATATTGATGGTAACTCAGTTGTTGAACAAGATTTACAAGCCATTATTGACTGGCAAAAAAATGCACATGCAGATAGGGAAATTGCGTATCGTCCCGCGCGTGTGCTTATGCAAGATTTTACCGGAGTTCCTGCTGTTGTTGACCTGGCCGCGATGCGTGAAGCGGTTAAATCATTAGGTGGCAATGTTGATCAAGTGAATCCGTTATCACCCGTAGATTTGGTCATTGACCACTCGGTAATGGTGGATGAGTTTGCCACCCAATCCGCCTTTGGCGATAACGTTGAAATTGAAATGGCGCGTAACCATGAGCGTTATTTATTTCTACGTTGGGGGCAAAAAGCGTTTAATCGTTTTCAAGTGGTACCACCTGGTACAGGTATTTGTCACCAAGTTAATTTAGAATACCTTGGTAAGGCGGTATGGTATGAAGAAATTGACGGTAAATTATATGCTTATCCAGATACTTTAGTGGGCACGGACTCCCATACGACGATGATCAATGGGTTAGGTGTATTAGGTTGGGGTGTCGGTGGTATTGAAGCTGAAGCCGCTATGTTAGGCCAACCTGTCTCGATGCTAATCCCTGACGTTGTTGGTTTTAAATTAACGGGTAAATTATCCGAAGGGATCACAGCAACTGACCTTGTGTTGACAGTGACACAAATGCTACGTCAACATGGTGTCGTGGGTAAGTTTGTTGAATTCTATGGTGACGGCTTGGCCGATTTACCATTAGCAGACCGCGCAACAATTGCGAATATGTCCCCTGAATATGGTGCAACGTGTGGCTTTTTCCCGGTTGATGAAGTAACACTGTCTTATATGCGTTTAACTGGGCGCAGTGATGATGAAATTGCGCTGGTGGAAGCTTATAGTAAAGAGCAGGGTTTATGGCGTTATGCGGGCGATGAACCGATTTTTACCAGTACACTTGAGTTAGACATGTCGACAGTCGAATCCAGTTTAGCCGGGCCTAAACGTCCACAAGACAGAGTCGAACTTAGCCAAGTACCAAAAGCATTTCGTGGCGCAGTCGAATTAGAAGTCAATAAGAAAATCCAATCGAGCTATCCTTCGGTTAAATATCAAAATAAAACCTTTGAATTAACCGATGGCGCGGTCGTTATTGCAGCAATTACCTCTTGTACAAACACGTCGAACCCAAGTGTATTAATGGCTGCGGGGCTATTAGCGAAAAAAGCCGTTGAAAAAGGGTTAGTTCGCCAACCGTGGGTTAAATCATCATTAGCACCGGGTTCTAAAGTGGTTACTGATTATCTTGCCGTTGCAGGTTTAACACCGTATTTAGATAAGCTTGGGTTTAACCTTGTCGGGTATGGATGCACAACCTGTATTGGTAACTCAGGGCCATTACCAGAACCAATAGAAGAAGCGATTAAACAAACGGATCTTACTGTTGGTGCCGTACTGTCAGGAAACCGTAACTTTGAAGGGCGAATTCACCCACTGGTGAAAACTAACTGGTTAGCCTCTCCGCCGCTTGTTGTTGCCTATGCACTGGCGGGTAATATGAATATCAACTTGAAAACTGACCCTATCGGGGTTGATAAATCGGGTAATGATGTTTATTTGAAAGATATTTGGCCATCAAGTGCTGAAATTGCGCAAGCTGTACAGCAAGTTAAAACAGATATGTTCCGTAAGGAATATAACGCGGTCTTTGAAGGTGATGATGCTTGGAGAGCATTAAAAGTTGAAAGCTCTTCAACTTATCACTGGCAAGCAGACTCGACCTATATCCGCCATCCACCTTTCTTTGAAGGAATGCAATCTCAGCCAGTACCTGTTAAAGATATTCATGGCGCAAATATTTTAGCGATCCTCGGTGACTCGGTCACCACTGACCATATTTCTCCTGCGGGGAATATCAAAAAAGAGAGTCCAGCAGGACGCTATCTGCAAGAACACGGTGTTGCTGTCGCAGATTTCAACTCTTATGGTTCGCGTCGTGGTAACCATGAAGTGATGATGCGAGGGACATTTGCAAATATTCGTATTCGTAATGAAATGGTACCAGGTGTGGAGGGCGGTTATACCTTACATATACCGACAGGCAAACAAATGGCGATTTATGATGCAGCGATGCTGTATCAACAAGAAAATCGCCCATTGGCTATCATTGCGGGTAAAGAATATGGTTCAGGTTCTAGCCGAGATTGGGCTGCGAAAGGTACAAATTTATTAGGTGTGAGAGTCGTCATTACTGAGTCATATGAGCGTATCCACCGTTCCAATTTGATTGGTATGGGGGTTATACCTTTAGAGTTTAAAGATGGGGTATCCCGTAAGACACTCAATTTAAAAGGTGATGAACGCATTGATGTCACGGGGTTACAGTCAATTACTCCTGGACAAGATATCACAGTGAAAATCACGTATGGCAATGGTGATATAAAGGAAGTTATAACCCGCTGTCGTATTGATACTGCAACGGAGATGGATTATTACCGTCATGGTGGTATTTTACATTATGTTATAAGACAGATGCTGCATTAATCATTCAATTGTGTTACTGAAACGCCTGTAAGATTGTTATCCTACGGGCGTTTTTATTTTTTAATATTTAATCTTATTTATCAATTTTGTTTTTTCTCAATATTTTTGATAGCAATCTACGTTATGGTGTTAAATAGACGGTAGATTAAAGGAGAAAATAGTCGCTACTAGGCTAAATGAAAATAGGGTGAAGTTCGCCATAAATAAGTTTCTTTGTGCAAATTAATTGAATGTAATAGCTTTAGCACGGGTCACCATGTAACTGAGCTTATCGAAAACACTATAAAGGAAATGAGTATGGCAGATATCAATGAAACCGATTTCTATAAAGGGGCATTGTGGGCAGCAGATATCTTATTAACCACATCCCATTTTGATGGTGCGAACGAAGAGGTTCGTGACATTTTGGAGCACATACCTAACTTATATTCTATTGTGATGAGAACACCTGAAACGGAAGTCCATGATTTGCGTTTATATGCAGACAAAGAATTTCCACTCGGCTTAAATGCAGATTACACCACTATTACCATTGCACCATTACAAGACTACTTTGATATTTTGCCTATGCCCGATCAAAACCCTGAGAGTATTACGGTTGAAGTCGATTACTGGGGAGTGGTTGCAACAACATCTGCGGGTAAACAAGATTTATTAATTGCCGGTTTAGCAACGCCAGAGCAAGCACAGCATTATGTGCAAACATTAACCCAACAACTTGAATTGCAAAGAGCAAAATAGCCAACTGGCTATAAGTTAGGCGCTTTAAGTACTATTATTCAACAGAAATGACAAAAAACCGCGCTACTGTGTTTATGTACAGTAATGCGGTTTTTTTTAACTGAATGAGATTATAACGCGTTGGCTTCAGCTAACTGTAAAGCGAAATAAGTGAAAATAAGATCAGCGCCTGCGCGTTTAATTGACCCTAGTGTTTCAAGAGCCACACGCGTTTCATCAATTGCACCCGCTTGAGCGGCAAATTTAATTTGTGCGTATTCTCCACTGACTTGATAAGCCCCGATGGGTAATTGAGTGTGTTCGCGTAAATCACGAATAATATCCAAATACGCTCCGGCAGGCTTTATCATTAGCGCGTCAGCACCTTCGCGCTCATCAATTAGTGACTCATGGAGCGCTTCACGGCGGTTCATTGGGTTCATCTGATAGGTTTTTCTATCGCCTTTAAGGCATGAACCTGCTGCATCTCGGAATGGGCCATACAGTGCGGATGCAAATTTTGTGGAGTAAGACATAATTGCAGTATCTGTAAAGCCTGCTTCATCAAGAGCATGACGGATTGCAGCAACCTGGCCATCCATTGCGGCAGAAGGGGCAATGAAATCAGCGCCTGCACGTGCGGCGGCAACCGCTTGTAAACCTAGGTTATGGATAGTTGCATCGTTGTCAACGACATGACCGTGCATAACGCCACAGTGACCATGAGAGGTGTATTCACAGAAACAGGTGTCAGACATCACTATCATTTCAGGAACGGTTTCTTTGCAGATACGTGACATGCGTGCCACTAAACCATTCTCTTGCCATGCATCACTACCATTATCATCAAGATGATGGGAAACCCCAAAGGTCATCACTGATTTTATTCCTGCATTTGCGATACGCTCAATTTCATAGGCAAGGCGTTTCTCAGGAATACGCATAACACCCGGCATGCTATTGATTGGCATATAGTCGTCGAGTTCTTCTTCAACAAAAATTGGCAAGCAAAGGTCATTAACGGAAAGGTGGGTTTCTTGGAATAAAGTGCGGAGTTTTTCGGTCTTACGCAATCTTCTCATGCGTTGAATGGAATGCAGGTTGTTCACAGTATCTCCTGGTAGTATGCGGAATAAACCTCAAGAGCTCAGTTTATTCGTCAGGGTAATCAGATGGCTAACAGTATAAACCTTATAGAAAGAAAGTGAATATAGCAGCGGGTAAATGGCACACTTTGAATGATGATAATCAGAATGAGGAGAAGAAAGGGAAGAGCAGAACACTCTTCCTTTGGTGAGATCACTGATGCTTAAATAGCATGTGTCCCATTTTTTCTGCTTTAACGTCAAGGTAATGTTCGTTACTTGGGTTACGACCGACAATCAGTGGAACACGCTCTACCACGTTAATTCCAGCTTCACGCATGATGTCTATTTTTTTCGGGTTATTTGTCAATAAACGGACTTCATTAATTCCCAATAATTTATACATATCAGAGCATAAGGTAAAATCACGTTCATCGGCTTTGAATCCGAGTTTGATGTTAGCTTCAACCGTATCAAGGCCTTGATCTTGCAATGCATAAGCACGGATTTTATTTAGCAAGCCTATGTTTCGGCCTTCTTGACGATGATAAAGTAATACCCCTCGGCCTTCTTTACTAATCTGAGAGAGCGCGGCTTCTAATTGAAAACCACAATCGCAACGTAGACTAAATAACGCATCTCCTGTTAAACATTCGGAGTGGATCCGGCTAAGTACCGGTGTATCTCCTGAGATATCGCCAAAAATTAACGCTACATGATCACGACCGGTTGCGATTTCTTCAAAACCCACCATTAAAAACTCACCGAAAGGTGTTGGGAGTTTTGCTTCGGCAACGCGTTTTAGCTGCATATTTTCTTTCATTAGTTAAAGTAACTCTTGCTTAATTAATAACGTTTATCGATATAAAGTAGCTTAACTATAATACATCGACGCTATATGACGTTTAGCATATAGAGGTTGGTATTCTTTGCACACGACCAACGCTGTATTACTATAACAGAGTTAATAATAGGTGAATGGAATATTTGTATATTTAATAGAACTTTATTTGGAATACATTGAATGAAAAAAACGGTTTTGGTTGTTTGTGCTTTTGCATTGTTATTAATCATGCCTCCCATGGTGATGATAGTTACAGGGTGGCATTGGTCACCAGAAACCCAGTTTAACTCAATGAAATGGCTTCTTTGGCTGACAGACACTGCGGGAGCGCCTTATAGTATTTTAACGTCTTTTTTATTTCTTGGAGTCGTTATATTCGTTTTCCGTTCAGAAAAGAAACAGCGACTGAAAATTTTGCTTGTTCTGGTCAGTGCGGTATTACTGCAACAAGGTTTGAAGAGCGCATTAAAAAGCACATTTAAAGAACCGCGTCCTTATGTGGAATGGTTGGCAACTCAATATCAAATTCCTTCATCAGAGTTTTATGAGTTAAAACGTAGTGAACGAGCGAAATTAATTAAAAATACGGTTAAACAAGATGAAAATATAGCTAAGTGGCAGCGTAAACATTGGCAAGCAGAAACGGGGTATTCTTTTCCTTCGGGTCATATGTTATTTGCAGCAGGCTGGGCATTGTTTTTAATTGTGCTTTTTTGGCAACAGCGTTTATATGCTTTATCGATAGGGCTTGCTATTTGGGCAGAGGGTATTGCGTTTAGTCGGATGTTGTTGGGAATGCATTGGCCTATAGATATAATAACTTCAGTGATCATCAGTGCTTGTTTTACCATATTTGGTTATTATATTTTACGGGCATGGGGACTATTTAGTAAAGCCGATTAATCTTTCATCAAGTTGGCCATTATTAGGGGAGATCTAACTTAAATATCTCATTGTATAAAATAAATTGCTTTGTCTGAATGCGCTGGAAATGCTACCTTAACAGGTAGATATTATTGGATGAATAGAACTGATAACGGGAATAAATGTGAAATATTTTCTGATTTTATTACTAGCGGTCGCTTTTTTTATTGTTTCGATTACGCTAGGTTCAAGCAATGATCAGGTTATTACATTTAAGTACCTGATTGCAAAAGGGGATTTTTCATTATCGACCCTTCTTGCATCACTTTTTGGTGTCGGTTTTGTGCTAGGTTGGCTAGTCTGTGCCGTGTTTTATTTACGAGTCATCGTTAGCCTGAAAAACGCACGTCGTAAAATTCGACGTTTAGAATCACAATTAGGTGCTGGAGAAAGTAATATTTCCGACTCAACCTCATTAGTGACGACTCAGAACAAGGAATAATCCTGTATGTTCGAGTTGCTGTTTCTGCTGCTACCGGTTGCTGCTGCTTACGGTTGGTACATGGGGCGCAGAAGTGCTCAACAAGATAAGCAACAACATGCGAATCGCTT
This sequence comes from Providencia sp. PROV255, assembly GCF_028478065.1. Taxonomy (NCBI): domain Bacteria; kingdom Pseudomonadati; phylum Pseudomonadota; class Gammaproteobacteria; order Enterobacterales; family Morganellaceae; genus Providencia; species Providencia sp. PROV255. Next base: position 10,475 of record NZ_JAMPMI010000007.1, read on the forward strand.
GTCACGTGATTATGTTACAGGCGTTAACTTCCTATTATCTAATCAACAAGACAAAGCTGTCGATTTATTCCTCGATATGCTGAAAAATGAAGACAGTTCCGCTTTTGAGGCTCATCTCACGCTGGGAAATTTATTCCGTTCTCGTGGTGAAGTTGAACGTGCCATTCGTATTCACCAGTCGCTGGTAGAAAGCGCCGCTTTGTCATTTGAACAACGCTTATTAGCAACCCAACAGCTTGGCCGAGATTACATGGCTGCAGGGGTTTATGACCGTGCAGAAAATATGTTTCAGCAATTGACAGACGAAGTCGATTTCAAACAAAGTGCCTTACAATCCCTCTTAAATATTTATCAGCTTACCAGTGACTGGACAAAAGCCATTGAAATAGCAGGAAAACTGGTTAAATTAGGGCACCCCGAGTTACGTGAGCAAATTGCGCATTTTTATTGTGAATTAGCGACCCAACAACTCGCTAGCGATGATCTTGAAGATGCACTGACATTGTTAAATAAGGCAGAGCAAGCCGATAACCACTGCGCTCGAGTTTCGATTATGAAAGGTCGGTTGTTTATCGAGCAAGGTAATTACGACAAAGCGGTTCATGTCTTAAAACAAGTCTATGAACAAGATAGAGAACTCGTTGCTGAAACATTACCTTTACTGTTTGATTGCTACCAACATACTGGCCAAGCAGATGAGTGGGAAGATTACCTTCGTCAGTGTGTTGCAGGTAATTCAGGGGCTATCGCAGAACTTTACTTAGCCGATATTATTGTTGAAAAACAAAATCATGAAGCGGCTGCGAATTACATTAACGACCAAATTCAACGCCATCCTACCATGCGTTTATTCTATCGTTTAATGGATTACCATCTTGAAGAAGCTGAAGATGGAAGGGCAAAAGAAAGTTTGATTTTGCTGCGTAAAATGGTAGGGGAACAAATTCGTACAAAACCCGATTATCGCTGCCATAAATGCGGGTTTACATCGCGTGCATTATATTGGCATTGTCCATCTTGTCGTTCTTGGGACACAATTAAACCTATTCGCGGGCTAGATGGTCAGTGACAGCGTCACTTTTTAAATAATAACGACTCTTTAAAGGCTAAGAAATGATTTCCTCAACTGAGAACCACACACATTCACCAATTATTGTGGCACTTGATTATGAAGATGCTAATGAAGCTTTGGCTTTTGTGGATCGTATTGACCCACGTGATTGTCGCTTAAAAGTTGGCAAAGAAATGTTTACTTTTAATGGTCCTCAATTTGTTAAGTCACTCCATGAACGTGGTTTTGATATTTTCTTAGATTTGAAATTTCATGATATTCCAAATACTGTTGCTCGTGCGGTTGCGGCTGCAGCTGAAATGGGGGTATGGATGGTTAATGTCCATGCTGGTGGTGGGGCTCGTATGATGGAAGCGGCGCGCCAATCTCTTGAGCCTTATGGTAAAGAAGCGCCATTACTTACTGCAGTAACAGTATTAACGAGTATGGATGAATCTGACCTCTCAGGTGTTGGAATTAACGTTTCACCGGCAGTTCATGCAGAGCATTTGGCCTTATTAACGAAGCAATGTGGGTTGGACGGTGTTGTTTGCTCTGCTCATGAAGCTCAACGTTTAAAGCAGTTATGTGGTGCTGATTTCAAATTGGTTACCCCAGGTATTCGCCCTACAGGTAGTGATGTCGGGGATCAACGTCGCATTATGACACCACAAGATGCAGTGAAAGCAGGTGTCGATTATATGGTGATTGGGCGTCCGATTACACGTAGTGAAAACCCAACAGTCACATTACAACAAATCAATCAATCTATTGAAGGTTTGCTATGAGTGATACAAATAGTCGTCTTGTTTACAGCACTGAGACAGGACGTATTGCTGACGAAAAACCCAAAGTTGAAAGGCCTAAAGGCGATGGTATTGTGCGAATTCGCCGTGAGACATCAGGACGCAAAGGGAAAGGTGTTTGTGTTGTTACAGGTCTTGACCTTGAAGATAGCGAATTAGCAAAACTAGCGGCTGACCTTAAAAAGAAATGTGGCTGTGGCGGGGCTGTCAAAGACGGTAACGTTGAAATTCAAGGCGACAAACGTGATGTTATCAAACAGTACCTTGAGGCGAAAGGTTTTCAAGTCAAGTTAGCTGGTGGCTGATTGACTCGACAATTTTGCTGTTTTTCATGAGTGGCGACCTAGAGAGCCACTCATTTTATAATGAAGAAGTGGTTAAATTGCTGCTAACTCGGCAAATAAAGCAGGATTACGCTTAATGGCGATGAGTATTTTAGCCGCTAGCCCTGTTGGGTTACGTCGTTTAAGTTCCCAACTTTTAATGGTGTCGATACTCGTCCCTAGCGCATGAGCTAATTCGCTTTGTGAAACATTAAGTTGTTCTCGAATTGCTTTGACGTCAGTAATTTCGTAACGAGTGACATTAGCAGCTTTTTGGTGACCGTGTTTAATGTCAACAGCTTCTTCTAAAGAGGCTTTTAATTCGTTGAATATACTCATTTTATACCTTATTTTTTAGTAATTTCGTTAGTTTCTTTAATTCTGCTTTTTCTAAGTCATTTAGCGTATCTTTGACATTCTTTGGGTAACCCATTATAAAATAAATGATTTCTGCTGTAGCTAGGAAATAAATAACCCGTACACTTGCACTTTTTCCTTTATTACCTGTTGCCATCCTAATTTTGCGAAGACCACCTGTTCCTTGGATAATATCGCCTTTATCTGGCCATGCGATAAGTTCATTTTGTAGTGTCCTAAGTTCTTCTTGTGTTGCTATCGATTGGATTTGTTTAGTAAAAAAGCTCGTTTCAATAAATTCAATTGCGTGAATCACAGGGTTCCCTCCCTTTGCATTAATTGTAAGTGTACTTTGTACACTTTTTTCCGTCAATAGTTTAATAGATTATCGGATATGAAAAATAAAATAGCGTTCATGATGAACGCTATTGTAGATTAAGGAGAGAAAATAAAGGATGTAATGAGATTTATTTACCGACTTGGTGACCGATAATTCCACCAATTGCAGCACCGCCAACGGTTCCTACGGAGCTTCCGCCTGTCAGTACGGCACCACCAACAGCACCTACACCAGCACCAATCGCTGTGTTTTTATCGCGTTTAGACATATTTGAACAGGCACTGACACTGATAGCGACTGTGGCTATCACCATGAATGATAAAATACGTTTGCTTACTGTGTTCATTTTAGTGATCCTTAGTACAGATTTAACAGTTAACAAAATATCATGATAGGTTATTATACGAATAAGAATAATCAGGAAAAGATCTGGAAAAGTGCTCGCTGTTTAACGTTTAATGCGAATATGATGTTAAAAAACAATTTATAGAAAAATAAAAGACCATAGATATCAAACTATGGTCTTTTAAGAATAGCAGAAAAGTTGTTATTCGGCTGGTCTAGCAACGATATTACGTGTTTCCATACGAACTTCATTAATGGTGACATTAATAATATCGTTAAGTTGGTAAGCTATTTCACCTTTAACAAGCACATTGCCTGTTTCTTGGCTACATTGAATCTCATCACGAACGCTATGAATAAAGGGGGCAGGGACAAATGCAACGGCACCATTGTCGACTAAGCGAACTCGCACTCCACCACGGGTAATATCGATAATTTCAGCTGGGAATTTAGTATCTGTACCCTCAAAAGGCTTTAAGTAACGCGAATAGAGCCAGTCACCAACATCACGTTCAGCCATACGATTTGCACGACGACGTTCAGCTAATTTGATTGATAATTCTTCGGAGGGTTTATCCGTAGAAGGTTTACCGGCAATAATAGACTTTATTAAACGATGATTGACGATATCGGTATACTTACGAATTGGTGAAGTCCAAGTCGCATAAGCATCAAACCCTAAACCAAAATGTGGACCGGGCTCAGCTTTGACTTCCGCAAAAGTTTGGTAACGACGAATTCGGCTATCAAGGAATTGAGTCGGCTGTGCATCTAATTGACGGCGTAGTTGACGGAAACCTTCTAGTGATAACAACGATTCAGCCGTTGTTTCAATACCGTTATCTTTTAGTGTTTGCACGACTTGGTCAATTTGCAGAGGTTCAAACCCCATATGCACATTAAACACCCCAAACCCTAATTTTTCTTTTAGTACCGCAGCAGCGCAGAGGTTAGACGCGATCATAGCTTCTTCAACAATGCGATTAGAGCTACGGCGACGTTCAGTCACGATGTCAACCACATTGCCTTTATCATCTAATACAAAGCGGTAATCGGGGCGGTCTTTGAAGACGAGGGCATTATTTTCACGCCATTGTAAACGTCTATCTGACATTTCTTTAAGGAGTAAAATTTGCTGTTTATCGGTATCATTTGCTGGCTGCCAACTGCCTGTATTCTCAAGCCAATCAGAGACTTCGTCATAAACTAATTTAGATTTCGATTCAACCCAAGCACTGAAAAACTCAATGTGATCGTCAATGCGTCCATCTTCTTTAATTAGCGCAATACAGACTAAAGTAGGGCGGCGTTCATTTGGGCGTAAAGAGCATAGGTCGTCAGATAATCTGCGTGGTAACATTGGAATATTGAAACCAGGCAAATAGTTGGTATAGCCGCGGGCTAATGCCAGTTTATCTAGTTCGCTGCCTTCTGGTATATAACTTGTCGGGTCAGCGATAGCGATATACAGCTTTAAATCGCCATTATCGGTTCTTTCAACATAGAGCGCGTCATCAATGTCTTCAGTACTAGCATTGTCTATCGTCGTAAAATGCAAGTGAGTTAAATCAACACGTTCAATTCCTTGATCGTCACGTTCACTATCAACCATTTTAGGTTCATCACGGTCTAATTGGTGACGGCGTAACGTTACCCACCAAGGGGCAAAATGGTCATCACCATCGGTGATAAATTCAGTTATTTCAGCGTAGAAAGTTTTATCACCCTTTAATGGGTGGCGACGCATTTGTGCAACAACCCAATCATCTTGTTTGAATTCGTGATTGATGCCATTAACAGGACGGCAAGAAATCATATCTTTCAGTAATGGGTGATCGGGAATGACAAATAAGCGGTTATCATTGTCTTTTTTTTGTATTTTCCCAACAAACCTATCTAAAAAAGGTTCTACCAGCTCTTCTGGTTCTGCAAATTCGCGGTCTTTATCTGTACGAACTGCAGCAATAACGCGATCGCCATGCATGACTTTTTTCATTTGAGGCGGCGGAATGAAATAACTTTTTTGGCCATCAACTTCGAGAAAGCCAAAGCCTTTTTCTGTGCTTTTTACCAGCCCTTCAACGCGTGGAGTCTGGGCATGTAGTTTTTGTTTAAGTTGTGCGAGCAGTGGGTTGTCTTGGAACATACTTACCGTTTTATTGATATTGGGTTTGGCTCTATTGTTACGTAAGACAAAGTCTTAGAGCAAGGAAAAAATGCGTTACTGACTAGATTCATCATTAAAAATACCGTTTATTGGTAATGTATAAAAATAGCATTTTGACTAATCTTCTGGGTATATTTTTTCTTTAAATTCACATAAATCTTCAATAATACATGAGCCACAGCGGGGTTTGCGGGCAATACAAGTATAACGTCCATGCAAAATAAACCAATGGTGGCAATCTACTTTAAACTCTGCGGGTACAACTTTAAGGAGTTTTTCTTCCACTTCAACAACATTCTTACCCGGAGCAAAGTTAGTACGATTGCAGACACGAAAAATATGTGTGTCAACAGCGATAGTCGGCCAGCCAAATGCGGTATTAAGAACCACATTTGCAGTTTTACGGCCAACACCCGGTAAGGCTTCCAAAGCCTCTCGGTTTTCAGGAACCTGACTGTTGTGTTTTTCGATTAAAATTTGACAGGTTTTATAGACACTTTCAGCTTTAGTATTAAATAAGCCAATGGTTTTAATGTATTCTTTTATCCCATCCACACCTAGCGCCATAATAGTTTCAGGTGTATTAGCAACAGGGTATAGCTTCGCTGTCGCTTTATTAACACTCACATCAGTCGCTTGAGCTGACAATAAAACGGCGATTAATAGCTCAAAAGGAGAATTAAATTCTAGCTCCGTTGTCGGGTGTGGGTTGTTATCCCGTAGACGAGTTAGAATTTCAATGCGTTTTGATTTATTCATTGCTCACAAAATATCGTTGTTAAGAAATATGGCTACCGCAACCTTGCTGTTTTTCATATTCACGCTCGGGTTGAATACTGGATTGTCGTGCGGCTCTTTTTTTCATTTTTTCATCAATTAAGTACTTCGCTGCTAATAGTAACGCTAGCCCAATGAAGGCACCAGGCGGTAGCATAGCGAGTAAAAATGGAGAATCAAGATGTAATACTTCAATACGAAGGGAGGTGGCCCAAGAACCAAGTAACAAGTCAGCACCATCAAACAAGGTACCATTCCCTAAAATTTCACGAATTGACCCTAGAACAAGCAAGGTCGCCGTTGCGCCTAAGCCCATGGCAAACCCATCTAGAGCAGATAACCCAACAGGATTACGAGATGCATAGGCTTCTGCTCGCCCAATAACAATACAGTTGGTGACGATTAACGGAATAAAGATCCCGAGAGATTCATATAAACCAAAAGCATATGCGTTGATTAGCATTTGTACGGCACTAACAACAGAGGCAATAATCATCACGTAGATAGGGATGCGAATTTCTGATGGTACCCAACGACGTAAAGCAGAAACTGCAACATTAGTACAAACTAAGACTAATGTTGTCGCTAAGCCTAGCCCTAATGCGTTTGTTGCTGTTGATGAAACAGCAAGAAGCGGACAAAGCCCTAATAGTTGAACCAATGCAGAGTTGTTTTTCCACAAACCTTGCATTAATAAGTCTTTAGATGTATCGCTCATTATTCGTCCCCACAGCGTGGATAATTCGATAATTGTTGTGGAATTTGTTGCATAAATACAGCAGTACGTTTAGTCGCATTGACGACTGCTCTGGGCGTAATTGTTGCTCCAGTAAACTGATCAAATTCACCACCGTCTTTTTTAACCGCCCATTTAGGGTCATTGTCAGAGGCTATTTTCTTACCGCTAAAATAAGTAATCCAATCAGATATTCGTGTCTCAATCTTGTCACCAAGCCCAGGTGTTTCATGATGTTCTGTTACACGAGTTCCCAATACTGTGCCGTTAAAATCGGTTCCAACTAATAAATGTATCGCGCCAGAGTAGCCGTCTAATGCCGTTGTTTCTAATGCCGCAGCAACGGGTTCGCCATTTTTACGGGCTAGATACAAACGCCTAGGTTGTTTGTTACCAAGTATGGCCTCATTAGTGACTAAATAACACTCTTTTGCGAGGTCATTGTCATATAAATCACTTGGTATAACTTGGTCGAGTAATTTTTTCTGAACAATAGCGGCTTGTTCAGCAATAGTCTCTTTAGTTAACGTGTACACTGCAGCACTAAGCGCGGTCGTGCCTGCCGCAAAGATTGCTAACGTTACACCATGGCGTTTCATCGTGTTTAACATACGGTTATCCTTACTTATGCCCATGGCCGTACGCACGAGGTTGCGTATAGTAATCAATTAATGGAACGGTAATATTGGCGAGTAACACGGCAAATGCGACAGCGTCAGGGTAACCACCGTAAACACGGATCACCCAAACAAGGAAACCAATGATCACACCAAAAATAATTCGTCCCTTAGGTGTTGTCGATGCGGTAACAGGGTCAGTGGCAATAAAAAATGCCCCTAGCATAGTGGCGCCAGACAATAGATGAACCCATGGTGATGCATGCTGGCTATCATCAATTAAGTGGCTAACAATAGCTAAGATTGCCAACGTACCTAAGAACGACACTGGGATGTGCCAGCTAATAATACGGCGCTGTAATAAGAACAAACCGCCAACTAAATAGCCAATATTTACCCATTGCCAACCAATACCGGCTAAGGAACCTTGCAAAATAGGTTGTTGTAATACTTCAGAAATAGAATGAGTCAGTAGGCCCGTTTTAAAGCTATCAAGCGGGGTTGCTTGGCTCATACCATCAATTCCCGTTCGTAGCTGCTCGAGAGTAATACCTGTTGGTGTATGGCCACTGAGAATAATTGATAGGCTATCAAGGGCTGAAACCGACATATTCTGTAATTCATGCGGGGGTAGCCAGTTTGTCATATGAACAGGGAATGATATCAATAAAACAACATAACCCACCATCGCGGGGTTAAAAGGGTTTTGTCCCAATCCACCATAACATTGTTTAGCAATCGTAATAGCAAAAAATGTCCCTAATACGATTAACCACCAAGGTGAGAGCGGTGGTAGGCTGATGGCTAATAATAAAGCAGTTACAATGGCTGAATTATCTTTTAGTACAGGAACTACAGGTTGTTTGCGTAAACGAATAGAAACCGCTTCTGTGATAACGGCTGTTAGCATCGCTAAAATAATTTGATATAAGGTGCCAACGCCAAAAAAATAAACTTGAGCCGCAATACCGGGTATTGCAGCTAAAAGTACCCAAAGCATGACTAAGCTGGTGCTTTGTTTATTATGAGTAAATGGCGCGCTAGCAATTTTTAAACGGCGATTTTTCGCATCAATTGGCCTAAATTTCATCTCGTTATCACTTACTCTGTAGTCGTTTGTTCATGTTGTTTTTGTGCTTGCTTCGCTTTTACTCGCGCGATTGCAGCGGCAACGGCAATTTTTCGAGGGTCGGTTTCCTCTTCAATGGGTTGTTCGGCAGCGGGAGTAAGCTCTTCTTGTGCGAGTTGTTCTGCTTGAGCGGCTTTTTTAGCTTTGGCACGCGCAATAGCTGCAGCGACAGCCGCTTTACGTGGATCAACTTCGGTATCCGCTACCACATCAGCGACTGGCGGTGTGGCAGGTTGCTCTTGAGCGGCTTTTTTAGCTTTGGCACGCGCAATAGCT